>NZ_LT907982.1:641000-961500 GCF_900230215.1 Jatrophihabitans sp. GAS493
AGTTCACCTTCGGCCCCGGCTTCGACGCGGTCAACCGCGACCGGCTGGCGGAGGCCGACGAGTTCTACTCCACCGTCATCCATCAGGGCATGAGCGCCGATGACTACCACGTGGCCCGGCGCGCCTACGCCGGCCTGCTCTGGGGGAAGCAGCTTTACCGTTACGACGTCGAGCAGTGGCTGGAGGGGGATCCGGTCGGCGCCCACGCCCCGGATGCCCGTCAGGGTAAGGGTGGGCGCAACACCGGGTGGCGGCACATGTCGCTGGCCGACGTCATCTCAATGCCTGATGAGTGGGAGTACCCCTGGTTCGCCGCCTGGGATCTGGCCTTCCACGCCATTCCGCTGGCCCACGTCGACCCCGAGTTCGCCAAGGAGCAGCTGGTACTGATGTGCCGGGAGTGGTCGATCCACCCCAATGGGCAGCTGCCGGCCTACGAATGGGCCTTCGGTGACGTCAATCCGCCGGTACACGCCTGGGCGGCCTGGCACGTCTACCGCATCGACGGCTACCGCGACCGCGACTTCCTGATCCGCGTCTTCACCAAGCTGCTGCTGAACTTCTCCTGGTGGGTTAACCGCAAGGACTCGACCGGTTCGAACCTCTTCGAGGGCGGGTTCCTCGGCATGGACAACATCGGCCTCTTCGACCGCTCGGCGCCCCTGCCGCCGGGGTATCGCCTCGAGCAGTCGGACGCGACGAGCTGGATGGCCTTCTACTGCCAGCAGATGTTCAAGATCGCCATCGAATTGAGCCGCAGCGACCCGGCCTGGGAGGATGCGGCGACGAAATTCCTCGAGCATTTCCTCTGGATCTCCCGGTCGATGAACGACTTCGGTTCGCAGGGCTCGTCGCTCTGGCACGAGGAGGACGGTTTCTTCTACGACGTGCTGGTCGACCCCGACGGCAACGCCCAGCCGATGCGGGTGCGTTCGATGGTCGGGCTGCTGCCGATCCTCGGCGCCACCGAGGTGCCCTCCTGGTTGGCGCTGGAGTGCCCGGACGTGACGGCCCGGCTGCGCTGGCTGCAGCGGCGCCGGCCGGAACTGGTGGGGCCGCTGCTCTCCCGCTCCGGGCCCGGTGGGCGTCAGATGCTCCTATCTTTGTTGAACCCTGAGCGTCTGCGCCAGATCCTGAGCCGCCTCTTCGACACCGACGAGTTCCTCTCGCCGTTCGGGATCCGGTCGCTCTCGGCCGCGGCGAAGGAGAGGATCACCGCCGAGGTGAAGGGCGAGAGCCAGTCGATCGAGTACGAGCCCGGCGAGTCGCGGACGGCGCTCTTCGGAGGCAACTCGAACTGGCGCGGACCGGTGTGGTTTCCGGTGAACGTGCTGCTGGCCGACAAGCTGCGAACCTACGGACGGCACTTCGGCGACTCCTTCAAGATCGAGATCCCGACCGGCTCCGGCGACTGGAAGACCCTTATCGACGCGGCCGATCTCATCGACTCCAGCCTCACCGCGCTCTTCCGTCCAACCGACGGGCGGCGACCGGCCGACGGCGAACGGATCGAGTCGAGCAAGAGCCCGCTCTGGAGCCAGCACCCCACCTTCAGCGAGTTCTTCGACGGCGACACCGGCGAGGGTCTGGGGGCGACCCACCAGACCGGGTGGACCGCGCTGGTCGCCCACCTGCTGAATCCCAGACTCCCGGCCGACCCTCGGTAACGTGTAGCCGGTGCCCGACTTCATCGAATGGTGCGGCTTCCTCGGTGCCTGGCTGCTCGTCGCCGGGGCGCTCTACCAGGCCGTCCTGGAGTTGCGGGATCAGGACATCCGCCGCGACGAGCTCATCGAGGCGTCGGCCAAGATCCCGCCACCGCCGCCCGTCTCGGCCTGGTGGTGGCTGCTGCCGCCGGCACATTTCTGGCTCACCCGCCAGCGCCGCGAAGCCAGCCGGCAGCAGGTGATGGCGCAACTCCCGGACGAGATCATGGATGGCCTGATCGACTTCATGAACAAGGCACGGGGCTGGTTCATCGTCGGCTCGGGTGGATTCCTCATCGCCATCGCCGAGACGTGGGATCTGACCGAGAAGTACGAATGGAACGACTGGACCTTCTGGGCGATCGTCGTCGTGATGGCGTCGCTCTGCATCTTCCATTCGATCTACGTGGTGGCCCGCTCCGAACGGGCCCGTAAGCACCATCACAGCAAGGCAGCGTGAAACCTCGGCTAAGCTGCATAGGCGAAGGGGAGTAGTCCCCAATCTGGCAGGTCGACATGCTGGCGCTACCGCGCCCGGCCGCCAGGCCCGTTCGACCGGCCGCCAGGCTCAGTACCTGGTCAGTAGGTCGGCTCCGGGTGGACGAGACCTTCGGTTCTAGCCAGTTGTCTTCCAAAGGCTAGGCCGAAGCGGGCTGTCCGGCTCACCTCGGTCCTGCCGCGACCGAAAGTGATCGACGTGAATTTCGCAGTAGTAGCAGTTGTGTTCGGCATCGTGCTGATCGCCGAGCTCCCCGACAAGACCATGTTCGCGTCGCTGATGCTCGGCACCCGCTTCGCCGCCCGGTGGGTCTTCATCGGGGCGGCGGCCGCCTTCCTCGTCCACGTCATCATCGCCGTCACCGCCGGCAGCCTGCTCGGGCTGCTCCCGCACCGCATCCTCGAGTTCATCATCGCCGCGCTCTTCCTGGCCGGCGCGATCTTCATGTGGCGTGAGTCCCGCAGCAAAGAGGAGGGCGAGGAGGAGGCCGCCGCCGCGAAGCCCGGCAACGGCACCGCGTGGGCGGCGATCGCGAGCTCCTTCGGCGTCATCTTCATCGGTGAGTGGGGCGACATCACACAGATCGCCACGGCCAACCTCGCCGCCAAGTACCACGACGCGCTCTCGGTCGCGGTCGGGGCCACGCTCGGGCTCTGGACCGCCGCGCTGATCGCCATCACCGCCGGCAAGACGCTGCTGCGGATCATCTCGGTGCAGCTGCTGCACCGCGTCGGCGCGGTCATCTTCCTGGGGTTCGCGGTCTTCTCCCTGGTCGAGGCCTTCCGCAGCTAACCCCCTCCCGCTCCGCTTTTGGCACACCTGCAGGGATTATCCCTGCAGGTGTGCCAAAAGCGGGGGGTGGAGAGGCGGGGGTAGCGTCGGGTGATGCCGTACAACTGGGCTCGTAACGTTCGGTTCACCCCGTCTGACGTGCAGCGGCCCGCCTCCCTGGCCGAACTGCAGTCCCTCGTCGCCCGCGCCGACCGCGCACACGCCCTCGGCAGTGGACACTCCTTCAATCGACTGGCCGACACGACCGGCGAGCTCATCTCCGTGGCCGACCTGCCGCAGTTCATCGCGATCGACGAGTCGACGATGACGGTCTCCACCAGCGCCGGCATTCGCTACGGCGCGCTCGGCGCCCACCTGCATGGACGGGGTTTCGCGCTGCGCAACCTCGCCTCCCTGCCGCACATCTCGGTCGCAGGGGCAGTGGCGACGGCGACCCACGGCTCGGGGGTGACCAACGGGAACCTGGCCTCGGCCGTCCGGGCCCAAGAACTGGTGCTGGCCGACGGGAGCATCCGCACCATCAGCCGCAGTGACGCGGAGTTCAACGCCACCGTGGTCGGGTTGGGGGCCCTCGGAATCGTCACCACCCTCACGCTGGAGATCGTCGATACCTTCGACGTCCGCCAGTACGTCTACGACGACCTTCCGTTCCCGACCTTCTACGAGCAGACCGAGACGATCCTGGGCGCCGCGTACAGCGTCAGCCTCTTCACCGACTGGCAGTCTCGGCGTTTCAACAATGTCTGGCTGAAGCGACTGGCCGACGACGTCGTTCCCGATCCGACCAGCTGGATGGGTGCGGCACTGGCCGACGGACCGCGACACCCGGTGCCGGGGGCCGATCCGCGGGCCTGCTCTCAGCAGGGTGGGGTAGCCGGGCCCTGGCACGAGCGCCTTCCGCACTTCCGGCTCGAATTCACGCCTAGCAACGGCGACGAGCTGCAGTCGGAGTATCTCCTGCCCCGCGCGCTGACCCGGCCGGCCGTGCAGGCGCTGGAGGCGATCGCACCGCAGATCGCCCCCGCGCTGATGATCTGCGAGATCCGCACGGTGGCGGCCGACGAACTCTGGCTGAGCACCAGTTACGGCACTGACAGCTGCGCGCTGCATTTCACCTGGCGTCCGGACGCCGAGGCGGTAGCCGTCGCGGTTCGGGCCATCGAAGCTGCGCTGGAGCCGTTCGCCCCCCGTCCGCACTGGGGGAAGGTCTTCAGCCTGCCCCCGGCGACGCTGGCCGGCCGCTACGGGCGGTTCGCCGACTTCCAGCGGGTGAGGCGCGAATACGACCCGGCCGGAAAGTTCGGCAACGACACGCTCGACCATCTCCTGGGCTGACCGAGCTTGCAGGGGAGATCGGCGCTTGTGGCAGGCTGGTGGCGATGGCTGATTCTGCGGATACGACAACATCGGCTCAGCTGCAGTTGCGCGACCCCGCGCATCGAGTCAGCCCTCGGGCCAAACGCTTCTGGACGCTGCGCGCCCTCATCCCGTGGCTGGTCATCGTGATCGTCGAGGTCGTCATCGCGGTGGCGATCAAGGTGCAGCACCACGGCAGTGTCAGCGGCCAGCACTCGGCTCAGCGTGGTTTTCGCGTCATGCTGATCATCCTGGCGGTGACGCTGCTGGTGGCGACGGCCCACCTGATCGTGATGCCCCGCTGGCGCTACCGCGTCCACCTCTGGGAGGTCACCGACTCGGCCGTCTACGCCCAATCCGGCTGGATCACCCAGGAGCGGCGTATCGCGCCGCTGTCCCGGGTGCAGACGGTGGACGTCCAGCGCGGCCCGCTGGAGCAGTTGTTCAAGCTGGCCAACGTCACCGTCACCACCGCATCGGCCGCCGGACCGATCAAGGTCCACGGTCTGGACACCAAGACCGCCGACGATCTGGTGGCCCGACTGACCATCGCCACCGCGGCCAGCGTCGGGGATGCTACGTGACCGACGTGCCGCACCACGAGCCCGAACTGGTCGAGGCGCCGCCGGTCGAGGTGCCGCTGGTCGAGGCGCCGCTGGTCGAGGCGCCGCTGGTCGAGGTGCCGTGGCGGCGGCTCAGCTCCCGGATGCTGCTGGTCCATCCGGTCCGCGAGGTCGGGCGCTTCATCCCGATTCTGATCGGGATCGTGCTCTTCGGCGGCCACAACGGTAACGGCCACTGGTGGGGTTTGATCGGCGTCGTGCTGGTGATCGGCGCGAGCATCATGCGCTGGGCGACGACCAGCTTCCAGATCACGCCGGATCAGGTGCAACTGCGAACGGGCTTATTTCGAAAGCGCATTCTCACCACGCCGGCGGATCGGGTTCGCACCGTCGATGTCACCGAGCACGCGCTGCATCGGCTGCTGGGACTGGCCAAGGTCAGCATCGGCACCGGCATCTCGGACGAGAAGAAATCAGGCATGGTCCTCGACGGCCTGAGCGTATCCGAGGCACGTTCCCTGCGCGGGGAGCTGCTGCATCGCACCCGGGTCAGCCCGCAGAGTCCGGGCCGACCGGTGGCCACAGCGCCGGAGCCGTTGCCGGAGCGTGAGGACGAGCTGCTGCGCCTGGACCCGTCGTGGATGCGGTACGCCCCCTTCACCTTCTCCGGAGCCATCACCGGCCTGGCCATCGTCGGCGTCTCCTTCAACGCGCTCGGTCAGTCCGACGTCGACGCCAGCAAGATCCGGGCCGTGCAGGACACCTCCCGGCACCTGGAGCGTCTGCCACTGTGGCTCAGCGTCATCCAGGTGACGCTGAGCCTGCTGGCCGTCGTGGCGCTGCTGTCGATCATCGGCTATGTCCTCTCATTCTGGAACTTCCGGCTGACCCGGCATAGCGGCGGCACCCTGCAGGTGACCCGCGGACTGCTCACCACTCGCTCCACCAGCATCGAGCATCGGCGTCTGCGTGGCGTGGAGATCAGCGAGCCGATCTTCCTGCGCGCGGTCCGCGGCGCACGGCTGGTGGCGGTCGCCACCGGGCTGCGCATGGGACGGGGCTCGCAGCGGGGCGGCACCGTGCTCGCCCCGCCGGCACCGTCGCGGGTGATCGCAGATCTGGCCGGCACCGTGCTGGGCGAGATCGCGCTGCGCGAGGCGCAGCGAAACTCCTCGGGCACCGACGCGGCAACGGTGACCCTCGTGCCGCATCCGGCGCGGGCGCGCCGCCGGCGCATCAACCGGGCGATAACCCCGTGGCTTTTACTGGTGATTCTCCTCATCGTGCTCTGGGCTACCGCAGGCCTTCCGAAGTGGTTCGCGGTTGCGGCGGCCGTCGGCGCGCTGCTCGCCATCCCGATCGGGGTGGATCGTTACCGCTCGCTCGGGCACCGGTTCGTCGACGGATTCCTGGTTACCCGTTACGGCAGCCTGGTCCGGCGGCGGGTGGTGCTCGAGGCGGACGGGATCATCGGCTGGAACGAGCGGCGCACGTTCTTCCAGCGGCGGGCCAGGCTCGTCAGCCTGATCGCCACCACGGCGGCCGGCGGGCAGCACTACGCGGTGCCCGATCTGGCCCCGGAGGAATCCCTGCGGCTCGCTCGTCAGGCCACGCCTGGGCTGCTGGAACCCTTCCTCAGGTGACGCCTTGGCTGGTCCCGCCCTCGCTGGCCAGCCGCAGGCCGGCCAGCAGCAGCGCGACGCAGTAGTCCACCAGCTGCTCCCGGGTCACCTTCAGGGTGCCCTCCAGCCAGCCGATGAAGAGGTTAGACAGCGCGCCGATGAGCGCGCTCGCGCCCAGCTCCGCTACGTAGGGTGCGGTGGCCACCGTGTCGAGCTGGGCCCGGATCAGGCCTTCAAAGGTGGGCATCCGGGCCAGCCCACGCTCGCGCAGGGTGAGATCGGCCTGCGGCTCCAGCAGCAGGATGCGTCCCTTGCGCCGGTCATCGGCCAGCACCGCGACGAAGGCATCCACGGCGGCTCGAGCCACCTCGACCGGATTATCGTTCGGCTGCGCCACCGCCCGCGTCAGCGCCTCCGAGGCCTCATCGAGAACCTGGTCGTAGACGGCCAGCACTAGCTCGTCGCGGTTGGCGAAGTTCTCGTAGAAGTATCGATCGGTGAGCTTGGTGGCCCGGCAGACCGAGCGCACCGTGACGGCCTGGCTGCCTTCGGTGCCGAAGAGCTCCAACGCCGCCGCCAGCAGCGCGCTTCGCCGGCCGTTGCGACGCTCCTCAAGGGTCGTCCCGGCCCAGACGCTGCTGCTCACACCGCTGATCATCCCTTATCGGCCGGTGCGTTCAAGTCCGCCGGCGAGGTTGACGACGGCCGTCCTCATACCCTAGGTTGAGGACAGATGTCATCAGTTGCCACTGACGCCGACCCGTGGAGGCAGTTGTGCCGGAGTACCTTGGCCCCGATTCACTCACCTGGAAGCACTTCGGTGATTGGCGCGGCATGCTGCTCACACTCTGGGCCGGCTCGATGCAGAACATGCACCCGCAACTCGGCGCCGGAGTGGAGGAGCACTCGCACTTCTTCGACGAGCGCTGGGAGCGCCTCTACCGCTCGCTCTACCCGATCGGCGGCGTGGTCTACGACGGGCCCCAGGCGGCCGAGACCGCCCGCAAGGTGCGCGACTATCACCTGAATATCAAGGGGATCGACAAGGCCGGGCGCCCCTACAGCGCGCTCAACCCGGAGACCTACTTCTGGGCCCACACCACCTTCCTGCTCAGCAGCGTGCTGGTCTGCGAGTACTTCGGCACGCCGTTGACGCTGGCCGAGAAGGAGCAGATCTACGCCGAGGGTGTGCAGTGGTACCGCCTCTACGGCCTGAGCATGCGCCCGGTCCCGCCGGACTGGGCGAGCTTCATGGAGTACTACGACTACATGTGCCGCGAGGTTCTCGAGGACAACTGGGCCACCCGGGCCGTCCTCGACCTGAAGGCCATCGCCGCTCCGCCGAAATTGGCCGGACTCCCGGATGTCGTCTGGCGGGTGCTGCGCGGGCCGACGACCCGGCTGCTGCTCTGGATCACGGTGGCGGCCTACCCGGACTCGGTGCGCCGCCGCCTGGGCTATCGCTGGACGAAACTCGACGCACTGTTGTTCAAACTGGTGGGACGCTCGATCGCCCTCGGCTGGCACCTGGTGCCGCTCGATCGCCGCTACCACCCGCGGGCCGCCGCCGGTTGGCGACGTAGCCGCGAGCTGGCCCGCACCGGTGAGTTCACCGACGAGCCGCTGGTCGAATCACCGGCAATCTACGAGCCGAAGTGGGCGGGCACGCACATCTAGCGCATGTACATCAGGGAGCCGGGCGTGGTCAGGATCTCGCCCGTCTCCAGCCAGGTCTTCAGGCCGGAGAGGATCATCGGCCAGCCGCCGTAGACCTGCGAGTTGGCCCCTTCGCGCAGTTGATCGTGGGTCACGACCAGGCGGCATGAGTCGCCCACGGGCTCGATCTCCCAGGTAACCCTGGAGGTTCCCTCGGCTTTGACCTCATCGTCCCAGAGGCAGTTCATCGTCTGGACGAGCCGCCGCGGCGGGTCGACCTCCAGGTTCACCCCGTCGCCGAGGACGACGCCCGGCGCCCCGGGGTTGGTCATCTCCATGCTCGAGCCGACGCTCCAGTCGGAGGTGACCCGGTTGCCGAACTGGAACTTGCCGCGAGTCTCGCCATCGGTGATCGCCTCCCAGAGACGCTCGCGCGTGGTGCGAATGTAGATCTCGAAGATCTTCTCCATCGAATTCTCCAGTCTCGTCTTGAGGTCACTGAGCCCAGCGACCCATGTTTCTGAGTACTTACTGACCCATCGATCGTGAACCAGACGGATGGGAACCGCGTTCAGGTAGTGCAACTTCTCCCGACCCGCACGTCGGGTCACCACCAGCCCGGCCTCCTCCAGCACCTTCAGGTGCTTCATGACGCCGAAGCGGGTGATCCCGAAGCGCGCCTCGAGAGCACTGAGGCTCTGCCCGTCGGTCGTGAAGAGCTCGTCGAGCAGAGCGCGCCGAGTCGGATCGGCCAGCGCGCGAAATACCTCGTCCACATCTCGAACGATAGGTGACCATTTAGTCACATGTCAATGCCTGAGACGCGAACGATCCTGCAGATCGGGGGCTCTGGCGCCCGATCTGCAGGATCGTTGCTGAAGCGAACCGGGAGTCAGACGCCGGCCAGCCTTCCGCGGCGGGGTGCGACGTACACGCCGACGGTGAGCGCCGCGCAGATCAGGTAGTACACGATGAACGCCACGTAGGCCGCATTGCCGTTGTGATAGTTCAGGAACGACTGCCGGAAGGCGATGTTGACGAAGACACCACCGAAGGCCCCGATCGCCCCGGCCACCCCGATCAGCGCATTGGAGAGCCGGCGGGCGTCATGGCTGGCCTTCGCAGCCGTCACCCCATCGGCCACCAGCACATCGGACTTCGCCTTGAAAATAGCGGGAATCATCTTGTAGGTCGATCCGTTGCCGATGCCACTGAAGACGAAGAGCAGGATGAATCCGACGAAGAAGACCGGCAGCGACTTCTCGATTGAGGCAATCAGCACCACGAGCGCGGCCGCCGCCATAGCCAGAAAGTTCACCATCGTCGTGCGCGCACCGCCGACCCGATCGGCCAGCCAACCGCCCACCGGCCGGATCAGCGATCCGATCAGCGGCCCCAGAAAGGTCAGGTAGGCCACCTTCACCGGATCCACGGCGAGCTTATGGGTCGTCGCGTTCATCGACAGGAAGTGCGCCGGGAACTGGTTGCTCAGCACCTGCCCGAAGGCGAAGCCGAAGCCGATGAAGGAGCCGAACGTCCCGATGTACAGCACCGACATGACCCAGGTGTTCGGATCCTTGCAGACGTCACGCAAGGCGTGCTTCTCGTTGCGGACCTGGCTGAGGTTGTCCATGTAGAGCGCGGCACAGGTGGCAGCGATCACCACCAACGGGATGTAGACACCCAGAATGACCCGGGGATGTTCCTTGCCCGCCGTCGCCAGCACGAGCAGACCGACGAGCTGGACCACCGCGACCCCGAGGTTGCCCCCACCGGCGTTGAGGCCGAGGGCTGCGCCCTTGAGCCGCTGCGGGTAGAAGGCGTTGATGTTGGTCATCGACGAGGCGAAGTTGCCGCCGCCGACGCCGGCCAACGCGGAGAGCACCAACAGCTCGCCGTAGGTTGAACCCTCTTTCAGGAAAATCGCGGCACCGACGGTCGGGATCAACAGTGCGAGTGCACTGACGATCGTCCAGTTCCGACCACCGAAGCGGGCCACGGCCAAGGTGTAGGGAATGCGCACGCCAGCTCCGAGTGCGGTCGGCAGCGTCGTGAGCATGAACTTCTGGGCCGCCGCATCAGCCGGTACCTTGCTCAGCCCGTACTTGGGTCCGAGAAAGAGAACGAAGACCGACCAGAGACTCCAGATCGAGAATCCGACGTGCTCGCTGAAGATGCTGACCAGCAGATTTCTCCGCGCGATCGGGCTACCGGTTTCATTCCAGAACGTCGGATCCTCCGGGTCCCAATGGTCTATCCAGCGTCCCTTACGCTCTAGGGCAGCGGTACTGCCGGCGGGCGGCGCCTCGGTTGTCGCGGTCATCGATTGCTCCTCGTTTTGGGTGTGAGCAGACCGTCGCCAGCGGATGTTTCGAGTGTGTGTCCGGACCTGCTACGGGTGTAGAAAATTCCTCGCACAGGCCGCTCAACTGGCTGTGAATTCGGATATTTCCGGTGCTCACAACGGTGCTCCGAGCGCGTGAGCAGTACTTAGCAATTGGGAAATCCAGCTGTCGCCCGACTGCCATCGGGCACTGCGAGATTGTGACGTCGCACAGACGAAACCGGAGGAACCCACGAATGTCAGAGCAGCTCGCACCGCCGCAGATCAAGCGCCTAGTCGTCGTCGGCAATGGCATGGTCGGGCAGCGCTTCGTGGAGCGCTTCGCCGCGGCCGACGCCGACCGGGCCTGGATGGTCACGGTACTCGGCGAGGAGCCGCTCGCCGCGTATGACAGGGTCGCGCTCTCCTCCTTCTTCGACGGCAAGAGCGCAGCCGACCTCGACGTCGTTACCGAGGGTTTCTATGAAGATCCCGGCTACACCCTCGTCGTGGACGAAGAGGCGATCGATATCGACCGGGACGCCAAGGTCGTCAAGACACGCTCTGGCCGCAGCTACCCCTACGATGCTCTGGTGCTCGCGACCGGCTCCTACCCGTTCGTCCCGCCGGTGCCCGGGCACGACCTGGACAACTGCTACGTCTACCGCACCATCGCCGACCTGGAGGCGATCCGCGAGGCGGTGGCCGCGGCCCGCCAGCGCGGCGGGGGACGGTCGGCCGGCATGGTGGTCGGCGGCGGCCTGCTCGGGCTGGAGGCGGCGCATGCCCTGCGATTACTGGGCATCTCGCCGCACGTCGTCGAGATGGCCCCGCGGTTGATGCCGCTACAGGTCGACGAGGGTGGTGGCCAGCTACTGAAGGGGTTGATTGAGGATCTCGACGTCACCGTTCACCTCGGCACGTCAATCGCCAAGATCGAGCCGGATCGGACCCGCCTGCTGGCCACGCTGACCAACGGCACCGAACTCGACCTGGATGTCGTCGTCTTCTCGGCCGGTATCCGCCCGCGTGACCAACTGGCCCGCGACGCGGGTCTCGAGGTCGGGCCGCGCGGCGGGATAGCGGTCGATCTGGGGTGCCGGACCAGCGACGAGAGTATCTTCGCGATCGGCGAATGTGCCCTGATTGATGGACGAATCTGGGGTCTCGTCGGGCCGGGCTACACGATGGCCGAGGTTGCGGCGAGTCAACTGCTGGACTCCGGGGTGCCCGCCACCTTCACCGGCGGCGATCTCTCGACCAAGCTGAAGCTGATGGGCGTGGACGTGGCGAGTTTCGGCGATGCCCTCGCCGGAGCCGAGGGTGCTCTTGAGGTGGCGATCAGCAATCCGATCAACGGCACCTACGCCAAGCTGGTGGTCGACGACGCCGCCCAGACGATCCTCGGGGGCGTGCTGGTCGGTGACGCGTCCAAGTACGCCGCGCTCAAGACCATGGTCGGCCAGTCCCTGAACGGTGATCCGGTCGGGCTCATCAGCGACGTCGAGGGTTCCAGCGGTGGCCTCACGCTCTCCGATGACGCCCTTGTCTGCTCCTGTGAGAATGTCACCAAAGGCAGCATCTGCTCCTCGATCGTCGAGCAGGGTCTCACCGACGTGGCCGGGATCAAGGCCTGCACCAAGGCCGGCACCGGCTGCGGGTCCTGCGTGCCGCTGCTGAAGACTCTGCTGGCCGAGACCGGAATCGAAGTGTCGACCGCGCTCTGCGAGCACTTCGCCATGAGCCGGGCCGAGCTATTCGACATCGTCCGGGTTCGGCAGCTGAGGACCTTCAGCGAGATCGTCAGCGCACACGGCACCGGGCGTGGCTGCGACATCTGCAAGCCGGCGGTCGCCTCGATCCTGGCCAGCCAGAACAACGGGCACATCCTGGACGGCGAGCAGGCGGCGCTGCAGGACACCAACGACCACTTCCTGGCCAACATGCAGAAGGACGGCACCTACTCGGTGATTCCACGAGTGGCGGGCGGCGAGATCACGCCGGAGGGGCTCATCGTCATCGGCGAGATCGCCCGCGACTACGGCCTGTACACCAAGATCACCGGCGGCCAGCGAATCGACATGCTCGGCGCCCGCGTCGAACAACTGCCCGACATCTGGCGGCGTCTCGTCGAGGCCGGCTTCGAGTCCGGTCACGCCTACGGGAAATCGCTGCGGACGGTGAAGTCCTGCGTCGGCTCGGACTGGTGCCGCTACGGCGTGCAGGATTCGGTGACGCTGGCCATCGACCTCGAACTGCGCTACCGCGGCCTGCGTTCACCGCACAAGATCAAGGCCGGTGTCTCCGGCTGCGCCCGTGAGTGCGCGGAGGCGCAGAGCAAGGACATCGGCGTCATCGCGACCGAGCACGGCTGGAACCTCTACGTTGGCGGCAACGGCGGATTCCGACCCCGGCACGCCGACCTACTGGCCACCGACCTCGATCGCGAGACGCTGATCCGCACCATCGACAGGTACCTGATGTTCTATGTGCGCACCGCCGACCGGCTGCAGCGCACCGCGGGCTGGGTGGAGTCGCTCGGCGGCGGCACCGACGGAATCGCGTATCTTCGCTCGGTGATCATCGACGACAGTCTCGGCATCTGCGCCGACCTCGACGCGGCCATGGAGGCCCACGTCGGCAACTACGCCGACGAATGGCGCGGGGTGCTCGACGACCCGCAGCGGCTCAGTCGCTTCGTCTCCTTCGTGAACGCCCCGGGAACCCCCGACCCGACCATCTCCTTCCGCGAGGAGCGCGGCCAGATCCGCCCGGCCCCACAGACCCCACTGCTTCAGATCCTCGAAGGAGCCGTCCGATGAGCACAGCCACCGTCGTCGAGATCAGCGAACCCACGTCCGCCGCTGCCCCCTGGCAGCGCGTCTGCGAGTTGACGCAACTGCAGCCGGAGCGGGGCGTCGCCGCGTTGATCGGGCAGACCCAGATCGCGATCTTCCGCACCTACGACGATTCCCTCTATGCGATCGGCAACATCGACCCTTTCACCGGCGCCGCGGTTCTCTCCCGGGGCATCGTGGGTACCCGGGGCGAGCGCCCGACGGTAGCTTCGCCGCTGCACAAGCAGGTCTTCGACCTCGCGACCGGGCGTTGCCTCGACAACGACGAGGTCACCGTGGCCAGCTATCCGGTACGCCTGGCCGGATCGGTGGTGGAGGTCATGGTGGAGGTAGCGGCGCAGTCCACGGGCCGCGACGCCGAGCTGTACCAACCGTGACCTCGCCGTTGGCGCAGATCGCTCCGGTGCCCCCACTGGCGGGCTACACGGTGGCGGTAACCGCGTCGCGTCGGCGGCGGGAGTTCGGGGCGGCCCTTGAACGGCAGGGGGCAGCCGTCGTCTACGCCCCCGCGGTACGCATCATCCCGCTCTCGGACGACGCGCTGCTGCGCGAGGCCACCCTGCACTGCCTGGCCCGGGGGGTGGACATCGTGGTCGCCACCACCGGCATCGGCCTGCGCGGCTGGATCGAAGCGGCCGAGGGGTGGGGCATCGGCGAGCAGCTGCTCGACACCATCGGGCGCGCCGAACTGATCGCCCGGGGGCCGAAGGTCCGCGGTGCGGTACGGGTAGCCGGCCTAACCGAGGCGTGGGCTCCGGAGTCGGAGTCCACGATCGAGGTCCTCAGCCATCTCGGGCAGCGATCGCTGCACGGCAAGAAGATCGCGGTCCAGCTGCACGGGGAGCCGCTAGCCTGGTTCCTCGACGCGCTGCGCTCCCAGGGGGCCGAGGTGATCGAGGTGCCCGTCTACCGTTCCGTGCTGCCGGAGGATCGTGCGCCGCTGACGCGCCTCATCGGCACGATCGCCGCCCGCGGCGTCGACGCGGTCGCGTTCACCAGCGCGGCGGCCACCGCGAACCTGCTGAAGGTCGCCCAGACGATGCAGTTCAGCGAGGTGATCACGGCGCTGAGCACGGACGTGCTCGCCGCCTGCGTCGGCCCGGTCACCGCGGCGCCACTGACCGCGCATGGAATCACGGTGGCCCAACCGGAGCGGTTCCGCCTGGGCGCGCTGGTGAAGACCATCGTCGACGAGCTGCCGAAGTGGCGCGGCCGCAGTATCGTCTCGGCCGATCGAGCCATCGAGATCCGCGGACAGGCGGTGGTGGTGGACGGGAAGCTGCTGCCGGTGGGGGGCACCGGGATCGCCCTGCTCCGGCGGCTGGCCGACGAACCGGGACGGGTGGTTCCGCGCGAGGAGCTGCTCAACGCACTCCCCGGTGGCGGCACCGACCCGCACGCGGTCGAGGTCGCGATCGGACGGCTCCGGGCCAGCCTGAACGATCCGCGAATCGTGGAGACGGTCGTGAAGCGCGGCTACCGTCTCTGTAGCTGAAGCCGAAACTTACTTCTTCGCCAGGCCGGCGACGAGCGCCCAGCAGGTGATCGCCGAGCCGACGGTGGTCCAGTACCCGTACTGCTCGTAGATGGCGGCCGCCTGCTTCGTCTCCTCGGCCAGGGTGGCCGCATTCATCTGCGGGTCCGAGGCATTGCGCACGCTCACCCAGGGCGGCGGATCGGCCAGGTCGCTGCAGGCCAGGCCCAGCGCGGCGTCGTCCATCTCGACGGCCTTCGCATCGGGCTGGAACGTCCTTAATCCGTAGTGGTTGTTGGCGTCATCGAAGGCGAAGAAGTCCGTCGAGAGCACCGACACGGGGTTCTTCGCGCTGTCGGCGACGATGCTCGGCCCACGCTCGGCCGGCGGCAGATGGGCGGCATTCACCGGAATCAGCTTGGTATTCGCCGTGTGGAAGTGCGAGTGCGACGGCTGCTTGCCGGCGCTGCTGTAGGACGCGGTCGCCCACAGGTCATGCTCGAAACGTTTCGTCGCATCCCAGCGCACCCGCGACGAGACGATGACGTCCCCGAGCAGCGTGTCGGCACCGACTCCGCCGGCGGTCCCGGTGGTGATGACCAGCCGCGGCTGAACCTGCCCGATCATCTGCCGCCAGAGGGCCCGGATCGGCAGCGCCGGCCCGTCGGTCGAGGGGTGCAGGTCTGACTTCACCAGCACGACGCTGAAGTCACCGATCCGGGTCATCGTCCAGATTCCGGCCTGATTCTTGCCGGCCATCAGCGACGGTGCCCCCTTCTGCACCGACTTCTTGAGCTCCTCCCACCCGTTGCGGTAGCGGGTCCAGGCCTGGGTCGGACGCCCCGGAGTCAGTACGTCGGCCAGTGCCTCGCCCTCGGCCACCGTGTAGGTGACGATAAGGGCATCAGCCTTCGGCAGCGGGTCGGTGTCGGCCGGCGGCGGGTTCAGCGTCATCGGCATCGGGACCAGGCCGGCCGGCCACGGGATCGGGTCCGGATGCAGCGATGCGACCAGAGCCTGCGCCTGCTCGGTATCCGGTGCGACGGCGAAGCGGTAACCCGACGCCGCCTTCGGATCGAACTCGATGATGTGACGGGCGACGGCGGCCGTCTGCGCATCCAACTCCAGATCCTGCGAAAGCGTGGCAACCACGAGCTGTCCCCCTCAAGCGCGCACACCGGATGCGGCAACCAGCTAGAGGCGGCTACTCGCCCGGTTGATACAGCTCAGTACACGTCGCGCAGGTATCGCTTGTCTACCGTCAATTGCTTGACGTACGCCGCGGCCGCCTCCTCGCTCAGCCCGCCATGGCGGGCGACGATCTCGCGCAGCGCCTGGTCGACGTCCTTGGCCATCCGGGAGGCATCGCCGCAGACGTAGAAGTGGGCGCCCTCCTGCAGCCAGGCATAGAGTTGCCCACCCTGCTCCCGCATCCGGTCCTGCACGTAGACCTTCGCCCGCTGGTCGCGGGAGAAGGCCAGGTCCAGCCGGGTGAGCAGTCCGTCGCGCTGCATCCCCGCCAGCTCGTCTCGGTAATAGAAATCGGTGGCTTCGCGCTGCTCGCCGAAGAAGAGCCAGTTGCTGCCGTGGTGACCCCGGGCCCGTCGCTCAGCCAGGAAACCCATGAAGGGTGCCACCCCGGTGCCGGGACCGATCATGATCATCGGGGTCGAGGGGTCCGCCGGCGGCTTGAATTGTTTCGCCCGCTGCACCGCCACCGCAACCTCGTGACGGTCCGGAGCGTCGGCCAGGTAAGTCGAGCAGACGCCCTTACGCCACAGGGACTGTTGGCTCTCATACCGCACCACCGACACGGTGATCCGGGCCGTCGCGGCATCGGTCATCGGGCTGGAGGAGATGGAGTAGAGGCGCCGCTGCAGCCGCTTCAGCACCCCGCACCACTCCTGCGCCGTCGCCGTCACCGGGAACTCAGCGAGTATGTCGACCGCCTGCCGCCCCCAGAGCCACTGGTTCAGAGCGTCCTTGGCCGCCGGGCGTAGCAACTGCTGCAACTCCCGTTCCCGGGAGCGTTCAGCAATGAATCTCAGCAGTTCCGGTGCCGCCCGGGCGATCTCGAGTGAGCTCTGCAGCGCCTCGCCGAAGGGTAGCGAACCGATCCCGGGAAGCTCCACCGGCTCACTCCCGGCCATTCCGGTGACATCCAGCCACTCGGCGACCAGGCGCGGGCAGTTCTGCGGCATGACGCCCAGGGCGTCACCGGCCTCGTAGCTCAGACCGGTCTGGCTCAGATCGAAGGTGAATTGGCGTACCTCCTTCTGAGCCCCGGGCAGGCTCAGCAGGCGATTGCCGACCAGCTGGGCTCGTTCGGTCGAACGGTTTGGTTGGGACGTCCCAGCTCCAGCCGCGCCCCCAGCAGCGTCCCCAGTCGCCCCGGCGACAGCCGGAGCGACAGCGCTCGGCCGCGGTGGGGCCTGCTGCTGCCGCAGCGAGTTGATCGCCTGCTCAAGCCATCCGCTGGCCTGCTCGTCGAAGTCCGGCTCACAGTCGACCCGGGGCAGCAGTCGCAGCGCACCGAGCTCGTCCAGGCGCTCGTCGATCTTGCGGCCGTGCCCGCAGAAGTCGTCGTAGCTGGAATCCCCCAGCGCCAGCACCGCGTACCGGATTCCGTGCAACTTCGGAAGATCCGTCGAATTCAAGGCGCTCCAGAAGGATGCGCCGTTGTCCGGGGAGTCGCCGTCGCCAAAG
This sequence comes from Jatrophihabitans sp. GAS493, assembly GCF_900230215.1. Classification (NCBI taxonomy): domain Bacteria; kingdom Bacillati; phylum Actinomycetota; class Actinomycetes; order Jatrophihabitantales; family Jatrophihabitantaceae; genus Jatrophihabitans; species Jatrophihabitans sp. GAS493. The sequence continues at coordinate 658,556 of NZ_LT907982.1, forward strand.
GTGCTGGTCACGACGAGCAGGTCGGTGCGTGGGGTGAGGCTGGTTGGGTCGCACTCATCCATGGCCAGCAGCCGGGGCGGGCGGCGCAGTCCGGCGGCGATCCGTTCAGCGGCGCTGGCGGCTACCTCCTCGGCGTTGCCGGTCTGTGATGCCCAGACGATCACCACCTCCCGACTACCGGCCGCCGGGCCCGTCTCGCCCGGCGGCCCAGCACTGCGACGCGGAGTTCGCGAGTACCGCCCGGCGAGCATGCCGTTCACCCAGAGCGCCCGTTCGGGATCGAAGGGAGCACCCGGGGGCAGCACCGGCACGCCGGTCACGCTGGGGTCGCTGATCGTCAACGCGGCCAGGAACCCACTCAGGTAGGTGCGCTGATCATCCGAGAATTCCGGTGGGTTGAGCGTGTCGATCGCCACCAAGCTCGCCAGCTCACGCGTCTCGAGCGCATCGCTCAGGCTCAGCTGACTGCTGATCGGTGCCGGCGCCGGCTGCTCCTGCGCCGGCGGCCGGGTCACCGCGCCGGCGACCCGGGTCACCGCGCCGGCGACCCGGGTCAGGCTCACCGCGCACGCTTTGAATTCGGGTTGGAAGGAGATCGGGTCGACGGCGTCATTGGTGACCGCGTTGACGCTCAGGTACTCACCGAAGACGTCGTTCCAATGAAACGGCGTGAAGCAGTTCCCCGGCCGCACCCGGTCAGTGAGCTGGGCCGGCAGCACCGCCCGCCCGCGGCGCGACGCGAGCTCCACCTGATCGCCCTCAGCTATCCCCAAGTGCTGCGCGTCGGCCGGGTGCAGCTCGACGAAGGGTCCGGGGTTGAGCTTGTTGAGTTTGGCGACGCGCCCCGTCTTGGTCAGCGTGTGCCACTGGTGCTGCAGCCGTCCGGTGTTGAGCACGAAGGGGTAGGTGTCGTCGGGCAGTTCGGCCGGCGGCAGGTGTGGACGGGCCTGAAAGACGGCCCGGCCGCTCGGCGTGGCGAAGGCCAGCCGTGGCGCGTGGCCGTCATCGCGGGCGAACAGGTGCTGACTGACGCCGTCGTTGAGGTAGCGGATCGGGCTGCGGTCGCTCAGCGAGCCGGGCGCACTCGGCCACTGCACCGGGTTGTCCCGCAGCCGCCGGTAGCTGATCCCCCGCAGATCATGACCGGTCTTCGGGTTCCAGGTCCGCTTGATCTCCTCGAAGATCTCCTCGGCGTTGTTGTAGGAGAAGCCGTCTGAGTAACCGAGCTCGCAGGCGATGCGGGCGATGATCTGCCAGTCCGGCAGCGCGCCGCCCGGTGGGTCGGCCGCGGCGCGCAGCAGCGTCACATTCCGCTCCGAGTTCACCATCACCCCCTCCGACTCGGCCCACATTGCGGCCGGGAGCACCACATCGGCGTAGGCGTTCGTCTCGGTCTCGGCGAAGACGTCCTGGGTGATGACGAACTCGGCCGCCTCCAGCCCGTCGATGACGGTCTTGCGGTTGGCGACGGAGGCGACCGGGTTGGTGCAGATGATCCAACACGCCTTGATCCGGCCGGCGGCCAACTGCTCGAACATGTCGATCGTCCCGGTCCCCACGTCGGTGCGCAGGGTTCCGCCCGGCACTCCCCAGAGGTCCTCGATGAAGGCGCGCTCCTCGGCCACCGCGACCGAACGCTGCCCGGGCAGGCCGCCGCCCATGTACCCCATCTCGCGGCCGCCCATGGCGTTCGGCTGCCCGGTCAGCGAGAACGGCCCGCTCCCCGGACGGCAGATCGCCCCGGTGGCCAGGTGCAGGTTGCAGATCGCGTTGGTGTTCCAAGTGCCGTGGGTGCTCTGGTTGAGCCCCATCGTCCAGCAGCTCATCCACTCGCCGGCCTCGCCGATCCAGGCCGCGGCCTGGAGAAGCTGCTCCTCGGGGATGCCGGTGACCTCGGCGACGACGGCCGGCGGGTAGTCGGCCAGGAACTCCTCCATCGCCTCCCACCCCTCGGTGAACTCCTCGATGAAATCCCGGTCGACGTGGTCACTGGCCACGAGCAGGTGCAGCAGGCCGTTCAGGAGGGCCAGGTCGGTGCCTGGCCGGATCTGCAGGAATAGGTCGGCCTTGTCGGCGGTGGCGTTGCGGCGCGGGTCGACGACGATGAGCTTTGCCCCGGCCTTCACCCGATCGAGCAGGCGCAGGAAGAGGATCGGGTGGCAGTCGGCCATGTTGGCGCCGATGACGAAGAAGACGTCCGCGCGGTCGAAGTCCTGGTAGGAGCCGGGCGGGCCGTCAGAGCCGAGCGAGGACTTGTAGCCGGTGCCCGCGCTGGCCATGCAGAGGCGTGAATTCGACTCGATCTGGTTGGTGCCGATGTACCCCTTGGCCAGCTTGTTGGCCAGGTACTGGGCCTCGGTGGTCATCTGCCCCGAGACGTAGAGGCAGAGCGCGTCCGGGCCGTGCTCGTCCAGCAGCTGACGCAGCCGCCTCGCCACCTGCGTGATCGCCACGTCCATCGCCGTCGCCTCAGCCTCGTCACCGCGGGCCGGGCGGACCAGCGCGTGGGCGAGGCGACCGGGCGCGGCGAGCATGTCGGCGGTGGTGGCCCCCTTCGTGCAGAGCCGCCCGAAGTTCGCCGGGTGTGACTTGTCGCCGGTCGCCTTGAGGACACGCCGGGTTCCGTCCTCGGCGGTGGCGACCTCCAGCACCATGCCGCAGCCGACGCCGCAGTAGGAGCAGACGGTCTTGACGCTCGTGGCCGGCGCCCGCTGGCTTACGGTCGTCATCTGCCCCTCGCTCTGCTGCCCACTGCGAAGCAAGCTATGTCGCGGGCATTACGCGAAGGTCACCGTCGGCCGTACGTACGGGTTTCGATCTCCTCACCGGCGCCGGGGCACCCTGTGAGGTCGGGCCGTGCCGGCCCGGGGCGAGGGATCAGAGAACCGTTGACAGCCCCATCACGAAGCTGAAGCCAACCACGGAGACGGCCGTCTCCATCACCGACCAGCTCTTGAACGTCTGCCCGATGGTGAGGCCGAAGAGCTCCTTCACCAGCCAGAATCCGGCGTCGTTCACGTGCGACAGGAACAGCGACCCGCAGCCGATGGCCAGCGCTAGCAGGGCGGCATGGGTCGAGGTCAGGTCCGTGGCCAGCGGGGCGACGATACCGGCCGCGGTGATGGTGGCGACCGTCGCCGAGCCGGTGGCCAGCCGCAGCGCAACCGCGATCAGGTAGCCCAGTACCAGGACGGAGATGTTGGCACCGTTGGCGAACTTGGCCACCGTGTCGCCGACCCCGGCGCCGATGAGGGTCTGCTTGAAGCCGCCGCCGGCCCCGACGATGAGCAGCACCGCGGCGATCGGGCCGACACTGGCACCGATCCGGCTGGAGATCCGGTTACCGGTGAAGCCGACCGCGTACCCGAACGTCACCATGGCCAGCAGCACGCCGAGGGTCAACGCGACCAGCGGCTCGCCGATGAAGTCGAAGAAGACCCGGATCTGCGGTGGGTTCTTGGGCGTGTCCCAGATGATGTCGGCCAGCGCCTTGCCGAGCATCAGCATGACCGGAAAGAGGATCGTCAGCAGGGTGACCAGGAACGTCGGCGGTCGCTTCACGTCGTCGCTCTGGGTCTTGGCCTTGGTGGTGTCGACGCCACCGGCAACCGCCGGCGGATCGACCGGGACCCAACGGGTGATCGGGATGGAGAGCAGCGGGCCACAGATGACGACGGTTGGGATCGCCACCAGCAGTCCGAGCGCCAGCGTGGTGCCCAACTGTGCGTGCAGGGCGGCGATCGCGATCAGCGGCCCGGGATGCGGCGGGATCAGTCCGTGCAGGGCGGAGAGGCCGGCCAGTGCCGGGATCGCCACCCGCATCAGCTTCAACTTCGAGCGCTGCGAGACGAGCACGATCACCGGCAGCAGCAGCACCAATCCGATCTCGAAGAACATCGGCAGGCCGATGATGACGGCGACCAGTGACATGGCCCAGGGCACCAGTTTCGGCGGCGTCTTGGAGAGGAGTTTGTCGATGATCTGGTCGGCGCCGCCGGAGTCGGCCAGCAGCTTCCCGAGCATGGCGCCGAGCGCGATGAGCAGGCCGACCTCCTGCAGCGTGGCCCCGACACCGTTCTCGAAGTTGGTGATGATCTTGGCCGACGGCACGCCGGCCGCGAAGCCGACGAAGGCCGAGCCGAGCATCAACGCCAGGAAGGGATGCATCTTGACGACGGTGATGAGCAGCACGATGAGGGCGATACCCAGGACCGTGACCACCATCAACCGCGTGTCATGGGAGTTCCACGGTTCAGAAGCTTTGGCCGCGGCGAGCGTCGAATTCGCGAGCAAGGGTGCTGTCATGCCAGCTCCGATTCAGTTGATTGGGGGAATGGGCTTCAGATCGAGGCGATTCACGATCTCGGTTACCTCGTGCTGGGGGGTACCGCCGACGGCGATCGTCAGCGCGTTCTCGTCGGCCGTCGGTGCTTCGAGGGTGTCGATCTGCGATTGGAGTAGCGAGGAGGGCATGTAGTGCCCGTGGCGCGCGGTGAGGCGGGTGGCGATCTGATCCTGGCTGCCGGAGAGAAACACGAAGACGACGTCGTGGCCCCGCAGCCGGTCGCGGTAGATCTTCTTCAGAGCCGAGCAGGTGATGATGCCGGGTGTGCCGCTCGCCTCGTGCTGGTGGATCCAGGCGGCGATGGTGTCGAGCCAGGGCCAGCGATCCTCGTCATCCAGCGGGTGACCGGCCGCCATCTTGGCGACATTGGCCGCTGGGTGCATGTCGTCGCCCTCGGCCAGGTCCCAGCCGAGGCGGCCGGCCAGCAGGCCGGCCACCGTCGACTTGCCGCTGCCGGATACGCCCATGATCACCAGCACCAGAGGGGTGCTTGGAGGAGTCGCCTCCGGGTCACGATTCTCATCCGCTGGCATACCGTCTCCTGACCTGGCACCGTCGTGGGACCAATTTCGGGGGTTGCCTTCGATCCTCGCATTGACGGTGTGCGGACAGAGAGGCGGCACGCGCGCGAGACTGGACGGCATGATCGAAGTTCGGGTTCTGACCGCCGATGACTGGCGACTCTGGCGCGCTCTGCGGCGCGACGCTCTCCGCGAGTCGCCCGGAGCCTTCGGCTCGACGCTGGCCGAGTGGTCCGGGCGGGGCGACACAGAGGATCGCTGGCGCGCTCGCCTCGACGACGTCGAATTCAACGCCGTGCTACTGCTCGACTCGGTGCCGGTGGGGATGGCAAGCGGCACCAGGCCGGGCGCCGACGGCATGGTCGAGCTGATCTCCCTCTGGGTCGCCCCGTCAGCTCGCGGGCTTGGCGTCGGCGACGCGGCCGTGGCCGCCGTGCTGCAGTGGGTCGCCGCCGGGCTGCAGTGGGCCGGCGCGGAGCCTGCGGTCCGACTGTCGGTGAAGGCGGGGAATTCCAAGGCCATCGCGCTCTACCGGCGGCACGGCTTCGTGCCGGCCGGCCCCTCACCGGAGGACCCCGACGAGATCTTGATGATCCGGCGAAAAGTCGCGTGACTTCGCCCCCGATGTCATGTCAGGGTGCAGTCATGGACGAATGGGCTGAGCTCAACCGCAGGCACTGGGACGAGCGGGCCGCACCGCACGCCGCCTCCGATAACTACGCGTTCTCGCAATTCGTCGAGGACCGGCAATTCCTCTCCGAGGTGATCCGCTTCGACCGGCCCCGCCTCGGCGACCTCACCGGACTGCGCGGCGTCCACCTGCAGTGCCATATCGGCACCGACACCATCTCGCTGGCCCGGCTCGGCGCGAGGATGACCGGACTCGACTTCTCCCCCGCCTCGCTCACCCAGGCCCGCATCCTCGCCGCCCGCACCGGCAGCCCGACCGACTTCGTCGAGGCGGAGGTCTACTCGGCTCCCGAGGTGCTCGAAGCGGGTTCCTTCGACCTCGTCTTCACCGGGATCGGCGCACTCTGCTGGCTGCCGTCGATCCGGCGCTGGGCCGATGTCGTCGCCACCCTGCTTCGTCCGGGCGGGCGGCTGCATCTGCGTGAGGGGCATCCAATGCTCTGGTCGCTGCAGGACGGCCGGGACGACGACCTGCTGGTCGTGGACTTCCCCTACTTCGAGCAGCCCACGCCGACGGTCTGGGATGAACCGGGCACCTACGTCGAGACCGACCACCAGTTCGTCCACACGACGTCAGCGGACTGGAGCCACGGAATCGGCGAGATCGTCACCGCCCTGATGGACGCGGGGCTGGAGCTCACCATGCTCGTCGAGCATGACAGCGTGCCCTGGGAGGCCTTGCCAGGACAGATGGTGAAGTTACCCAACGGCGAGTACCGGCTGCGCACTCGCCCGGAGCGACTGCCACACACCTACACGCTGCAGGCCGTCCGGCGCTGAGCGGTTGACCCGGCTACTCCCCGACCTCGCCACCGGCTATCTCGGCAACGATGTCCAGCTGCCCGAGGTGCCGGGCGTACTCCTGGATCAGGTGCAGCAGGATCCGCTCCAGCGTCGCCGGCGGCGCACCGTCCCAGCGGGGTCCAGGCGCGCCGACCGCGTCGAGGTCACTCCCCTCGACGATCTCGCGGGTACGCCGACCCTGCGCCTTGAGTCCGGCGATCAGATCGGTGAAACCCTCCTCCCGCGATACGTGGAAGCGCTCGCCGACCCGATCGCCCCACGGCCCGGCTACCTCGCGCCCCTGAAAGCCCCACTCCAGCCAGCGAAGCTCCACGAAAGTCAGGTGTTTGGCCAGCTCGATCGGAGTCCACCCGGTGGGCAGCCGGCTCACCCGCAGCTCGTGGTCGGGCAGGGACAGCAGCTTGTCGATGATCCGGGAGCGGAAATAGTCGAGGTAGCGCAGCAGCACCTCGGCCCGCGAATCGACGGGATCAGTCGGTGACGGAAAGGCCATGATCATGACGCATAGCATGCCGTGCTTAGGTGAAGGCCATGCAACCGGTTCGCCTGGAGGTGCTCGTCAGCGGCGACGTTCAGGGCGTCGGCTTCCGTTGGTGGACTCGGAGCCAGGCGGTGGCGCTCGGTCTGCAGGGTTCGGCCCGCAACCTCGCCGACGGCCGGGTCGCGATCGTCGCGGTGGGACCGGCCGAGAAGTGCCAGCAATTATTGGATAGTCTAGGCCTCAGTGACGCGCCGGGGCGGGTGCGCAGCGTCGACCCGACCTGGGCTGAGGTCGGCGCTGACGGCGACGTTCCCCCCGGTTTCGTCACCGGCTAGGAGGTCGTCGGGATCGCTCAGTCCTGCCGGCCATCCCACGACCAGTGAGGCATGGCGAGCCCGCGCGGTACGTCGACGCCGGGAGCGGAGTAGACGAGCACGTCGGCCACCGCCCACTCCATATACGCCCGCAGCGCCGCCCGGAACTCGGAGTCGGCCGGAAGGCCGGCATCGTCGGCGGCGACCACGAAGCACTCCACGAAGCGCCGCCCCAGATCGGTCATGTCGCCGTTGCCCGAGTGCATCTGCTGCACCTCAGACTGATCGCCCATCGCCGTCGAGTAGTCCGGTGGGCCGCCGAATACCTCACCCCAGTACGCCGCCAGCCGTTGTACGTGCTGCGGATTCTGGTCGGGGTGGGAGAAGGGATGGTTCAGTTCCGGGTCGGCCAGGCAACGCGCATGGTGGGCCGTGGCCAGAGCCAGGAAGGCCGGGGCCCCGCCCGCGAATTCGTAGAGCGTCGGACGCACGAGTCAAGCGTGCCACAGACGACCGGAGTCTGCTCGATGCGTGATTGCCCTCGATCCGCAATTGCGTAGTCGCCATGGCGCGAAAGTGGTTAGGTCGAGGTATGACCGAATCCGCTCCGAGTGTCGCCCGTCTGACGGCGCCCGGCAACCCATCATGAACGCCACATGATCCATCGCTACGTAGCCCAGCTGCGGTGGAGCGGGTCGACCGCATCCGGTTACCGCGACTACAGCCGGGCCCACCTGGTCCAGACGCCGCCGGCGGCCGCCGAACTGGCGGTGAGCGCTGACCCGTCCTTCCTCGGTGATCGGCCGCTGCAGAACCCCGAGCAACTTCTGCTCGCGGCCGCCGCATCGTGTCAGATGCTGTCGTTTCTCGCGCTAGCCGCACGCGCTCGCGTCGATGTGCTCGGCTACCGCGACGAGGCCGAAGCGCTCATGCCGGTGACGCGGGGCCCGATGCGGATCACGACGATCACGCTGCGGCCAGAGATCGTGGTCGCGGACGGGGTCGACCTGGAGCGGGTGTCGGCGCTGGTCGCTCAGGCCCACGAGGAGTGTTACATCGCGAACACGCTGAACGCCGAGATCGTGATCGAACCGGAGGTCAGCTGGGCGGCTGCCCAACCTTCCGAATCCCAGCGCTCAGCTTCCCAGCCGCCAGTTGTTGAGACGCCGGCCTGATGCTCGCCCGCCCGCCGCTCGGCAGCTTCAGCTGCGGGCTCGGTGCCCCGATCCTGGTACTGCCCTGGTTTGGACTCGACGGCACGGTCACCGCCGCCGCGATCGAACCAGCCTTCGAGCGGGTCGCCAGATCGGGCAACCCCGGCAACTGGCGTCGCCTGTACCTCGACCTTCCCGGCACCGGCGACTCCGACCCGGTCGCGCCCACCTCTGACGCGGTGCTGGATGCGATCGAGGAGACCGTCGAGACGCTGCTCGGCGACGCACCGCTACGTCTGATCGGCTGCTCCTACGGTGGCTACCTGGCCGCCGGGTTGGCCCGACGACGACCGGCGCAGGTTCGGGCGATGCTGCTGGTCTGCTCCGGGGTGAGGATCGACCCGCTGCGGCGCGACCTGAGCGGCGTCCTCGCCTCGGATCCCGAGCCGGAGTGGCTGGCCACGGTGCCACCGGCGCTGCAGGAGCATTTCAGGGTGGCCGTCGGGAATCAGCAGCAGCTGATCGCCGATCGCCTCACCACCGCCTTCGCCACCAATGCCCCGACCGACGAGGATTACCTGATGCGGCTGCGGGCGACGGGGTACCCGCTGTCGGATGAGGCGTCGGACCGGATCTTCGATGGATCGGTCGCGCTGATCACCGGACGGCGGGATCGGATCGCCGGGTTCCGCGACCAGTTCAGCCTGCTGGAACGCTTCCCGCAGGCGAGCTACGGCTGTCTGGCCCGTGCCGGTCACTACCTCCCCTTCGAGGAGGCGGAGCAGTTCGCCGGGCTGCTCGGTGGGTGGCTGGCCTGAGCGGCCTCGGCACGCTACTCGGGTTTCGGGGTCCGCCAGCGCTCGCCGAGGACTCCCGGCTTCGGCGCCGACCCAGGCAGCGGCGAAGGTGCCTGCGACTCGACGGCCCCGACGCGCAGGCCGTCCAGCACCAAGGCGAGATAGCGCAGCCGCAGTTGCCGGCCGCCATCGGCGCCAGGCAGTCGAACCTCCATCAGCATCTCCAGCAGGATCGTCACGTCCTCGACCGTGATCTCCGGACGGAGTACCCCGGCGGCCGCGGTGCGCCCGAAGAGCTCGGTCGACAGCCTCCCCGCGCGACGGGCGAGGGCGCTCGACTCCGGCGTCGCAGCGAAAGTGCCGGCCAGCCGCTGGGCCAGTGCCTGCGATCCGCCCTCGACCACCCGCTGCAGGAACTGGGCATAGACGCTCCAGGCGTCGTCGCGCCCGTCCTGCAAGGCGAGCTGCAGGTCGGCGATATACCGCTCCAGCCCGTCGAGTGCTAGCGCCCGTAACAAACCGTCTTTACCGTCATAACGACTGTAGAGGGCACTGATGCCGACTTCAGCCGCTGCCGCGACGGCCGAGATGGGTGCCCCGGGGTCAGCCAGGAACACCCGGCGGGCGGCGTCGAGGATGCGCTCGTTGTTCCGTGCCGCCTCAGCCCGCCGGCCGTTCAATGGGGAGTTCATCTCGCGAGAATAGCACTGGAACGAACCATTCCGTTCTGATACTCTGAACGGAAGGAAACATTCCGTTCAGATTTTCTGACGAAAGGGTAGCTGCAATGACCGAAGCATCACCTGCTCTCTGGGCCGTCTTGAACGGCTCGTTCTCGGCGCTCCGCAGCGTTGTCGAGGAGGTCGAACCGGACGCCTGGCCGAGCCCGAGCCCCTGCAACCAGTGGAGCGCCCGGCAGGTTCTCGAGCACGCCGCGGGTGATCAGCTGGCCTGGGCCGCGACCGTCGCCGGCGCCGGTCCGCTGCCGGACTATGACCCGTTTCAGCCGTCGGGAAGCGAGCCCGGCACCGCGGCCGAACTCCTCAACCCCGCACTGGCCGCTTCGGCGGCGGCCTGGGCCGCGGTCTCCGCAGCGACGGAGACGGTGCCGACCCCGCTCCCGCAGGGGAAAATGCCGCCGGAGTACGCCGTCGCCGCCTGCGCCATGGACGCGGCGATCCACGCCTGGGACATCGCCATGGCCACCGGCCAGCCTTCGCCGTTGAGCAACGAGCTGGCGGTCGCCCTGGAGCCCGCCGCGCAGATCATCGCCGAGCCGCTGCGCGAATACGGCGTCTTCGGTCCGATCGTGAGCGGCGCCGCGGGCGGCGATTCCGGGGCCGCCGAGCGCCTACTCCGCTTCCTCGGGCGTGACCCGAATTGGGGGGCGTGACCAGAACAGCGGGAGGCGGCACACTGAAGTATGGCGACGGGAGCGAACCGCACCGTGGCGCTGCTGATCATCGCGATCGCAGCGCTGGCCGGCTGCACGAGTTCCGCCGATAACGCCAGCCCCTCGGCAACAAGGGCATCCGACCCGTCCATCGCCGGCCCGTCCACCGCCGGCCGGTCTATCGCTGTCCCGTCCACGGCTGGCGTTTCGTCGGCCGGCCTGTCGTCGGCAGACTGGCCGATGTACCACGGTTCGCCCGACCGCAGCGGGCGCTCGACCAGCATGCCGGCCGCCAACGGGCCACTGCAGCTGATTCACTCCTTCACGCTGGACGGGGAGGTCCTCGCCTCGCCCTTGATCGTGCACGGGCTCACAATCCTCGCCACCGAGAACGATTCCGTCTACGCCTTCGACTCGAAGTTCCAACCGGTCTGGAGACGAAGCCTCGGTTCGCCTTCGCCGGCGCAGGAACGCCTCTGCGGCAACATCGACCCGCTCGGCATCACCGGCACTCCGATTTATGACCCGGGCACCGGCTCGATCTACCTGGTGGCCGAACATGGCGGGGCGGTGCGGCACGAGCTCTACGCGCTCGATTCGACGACCGGGGCGGTCCGCTGGAGCCGCAGCGTCGACCTACCGGGAGTGAGTGCGAAGGACATGCAGCAGCGCGGCGCACTGGCCATCGCTCACGGCCGGGTCTGGGTCTCCTTCGGCGCGCAGGCCGGTGACTGCGGCGACTACAAGGGGCGCGTGGTCGCAGTGGCGCTCGACGGCCGGGGCGCACCAGTTTTCTACAGCCCACCGACAGTGCGCGGCGGTGGAATCTGGAATCCGAATGGCCCGACGATCGACGCCGACGGGAACGTGCTCGTCGTGTCGGCCAACGGCGCGGCCTTTCCGGGCGAGGCCTACGACCACACCAACAGCGTGCTCAGGCTCGACGCGTCGGCCCGGTTGCTGGACTCCTTCGCCCCGTCGGACTGGGCCCAGAACAACCAGGGTGACGTCGGCCTCGGATCGCAGGGCGTCAGCCTGGTCGGCTCGAAGTGGATCGTGCTCGGTGGCAAGTCCGGACCCGTGTACGTGCTCCGTCAGTCGGCCCTGGGCGGTATCGGCGGCCAGGTCGACATGCAGGAGATCTGCCGATCCTTCGGCGGCGCGGCAGTCGAGGCAGACGACGTCTACCTTCCCTGCACAGACGGGGTGCGCGCGGTGCGAGTGGACGACACCGGGCACCTGCACGTGCGGTGGCACGCGGCGAGTTCGATAACCGGGTCGCCGGTGCTCGGCGGCGGGCGGATCTGGGTCATGGATACCCGCGGCGGCGTTCTGCACAGCCTCGACCCGGAGACCGGTCGCAGCGTCGCCCAGATCGCCGTCGGTGAGGCGAACCGCTTCGCCACGCCGGCAGTCTCCGGCCCGGACGTCGTCATTCCGACGTTGGCCGGCGCGGTCGTGGTCCGCACGTCGTAACGTCGCCGTTAGGTGTGCCAGTTGGGCCCGTTTGGACGAATTCCTTGTTGGGTAAATGGTTTCTGTGACCACAACTAGGCAACGTAGATACGGAATGACTCGCCGGGGATATGGCATTCTCGTCCCCATCGTCGTCGTCTGGCTGCTCATCGGAGTTCTCGCCGCCGGACAGCGTCACTACTTCAAGGATTCGACACAGACGTGCGCGAAGGCCAGCACGATCGCGGTGACCATCGTCGCCGGGCCGCTCAACTACCTAGGCCTCAACCCGAAGCTGAGCTGCGACCTTCCGCAGCCGTCAAAGTAACGTGATCGCTACTCGCGCTTCAGAACATCAATGATTTGTTGGTGATCGAAGTGTTCGGCCCACTCCAGCGGAGTTGAGTCGAAGCGCCGGTCGCGCAGTGCGCGATCGGCGCCGAGGGTGAGCAGCGTCTGCACCAGCTCAGCGTCTCCGTCGCCGGCCGCGGTATGCAGGGCGGTCTGCCACGGTTGGTCGACCGCAACGTCGGCTCGCCCCAAAGCATTCACCGAGAACCCTTTACTTACCAGCAGTTCGACGACCTCTGACCGTCCCCGTCCGGCCGCCCAGACAACTAGCGCGGGGCGCCGCTCCCGGGTCGCGGCGAGCACGCCCGGGTGGACTGCCTCTATTGCTTCGACCGCCCCGGCGTCGGCTGCCAGGAGCGCCGCGATGCAGGAGTCGACCCCGTCCAGCTCGGCCTCTGGCACGCCGAGGTCGCGAAGCAGTGCGGCAACGCCAGCATTGCCAGTGGTAAGGGCCAAGGCGATCGGCGTCGAGGTTGACCCTCTCGACCAGGGAACTCTGACGGTTGGCGAACTGACGTCGACGCCTTGCTCGGCCAGCAGCGCGACCCGCTCGCGCTGGTCATGGGTCACCGCCCAGCTCAGAACGCTGCCGACCATCGCGGCGGGCGAGTCGAGGGCGTCCCCGAGTAACTGATGCCAGACGCCGGGTGGGTCGTTCTGCCCCAATCCGAACTCGAAGAGCAGTCGAAGATGATCGTCGTCGGGTTGGAACATCCGGTTGTACAGGGTCTGAGCGTCGTTGGCCGCGGCCCCGAACTCGAGCAGCGTCCGGCCTAGCCCGGCCGCCTGCGGGTGCGCCGGTCGCTGCTCGTCGGCGGACCCGAAGACCCCGGTCAACACGGTGAATGGGGTAGCCAGGCCGAGGAAGAAGCGTCCGTCATTCGGATCGGCCCCGGCTTCGATGAGGAGTCGGGTGGTCTCGATCGTCGCCGACCGGCCGATCGGCGCGTCGAGCCGGGCGTAGGCCTGGTACATCAACGGGCTCCAGCCGTAGGGACCGGTGGGGCGGGTCGCGGCGGGCGGGTCGGCTTCGAGAATTCGTCGCACCGACGGCACGTCGGCGACCGCCGCGGCGACTGCGATGTCTGCGGCCGGCAAGTCCGGCTGCTCGGCCAACTGGCGGGCGGCCTCGGCTCGCTTACCTGGGCCGTCGCTGTCGAAGTTGAGGATCGCTAGACGCAGGAAGGAATCGGCCTGACTCTCCCCGGCGGCGGCCGGGGTGAGGAACCAGCTGCGCGCGTCGATCTCCGACTGGAGGTCGGCAGCGGTAAGTGGTTCGTTCGGCATTTGTCGCGATCGTATCTCCGATACCCGGTGTATCAGCCTGGCCACGGTGAACTCTGGTTCTGCATAGCTGCCTGCGGCGGACCTGAAGTGACCCGACGTCAATCAACCGGAGTCGAAGATGGAGAAGGAATCCAAGCCCTGCACGTGCCCCGAATGCACTACCGAGGCGTCCAAGCTCGGACGCATCGTCACCGTGTTTGCTCCGTTCTTCGCCATCTTCGCCGGCTGGCTGGCCGGATTCGTCGGGAAGAACGTCCCCGGTGTGGCACTGGATCCGAGCCAGATCGCCGCCTTCATGCTGACCGCGACAACCGCCGTACTGAGCACCACCTGGAAGTGGATGCAGGGCTGGCAGCAGCACGAGCTACTGGTCTCCCAGGGCAGTGTCGCGCCTCGACGGTACGTCCACAATGCGACCTGCCCGGTCACCCAGTCGGTGGCGGCGGCGCAGTCACGCAAGGTTCGTCGGGCCGCGAAGAAGGGACGCTCGTCTTCGGAGCCGGCATCGCATCGGCCGCCGGTCGACTCTGTCTCCCCCATTGCCGAGCCGGCGCAACCTTCGGTGGATCCATGGCAGTTGGAGTTGCAGCCGGTCTGAGGGTGAAGGAGGGCGTCGCCGCTACTCAGGTCGCACGGAGCCGGTCAAAGCGCCGGTCAGAGCATCTCTGCGGCGGCGACTCGCACCGCGTCGGCCACGAGGTCCAGCGACGGCGAGCGTAGCCGCCACTGCTGCCAGTAGAGGTCGACGTCGATTCGACCCCGTGGCTCGATCGGCACGAGTGCCGGGCCGACGGGCGGTCCGACGGGCACAGCTGGGTTCTGCAGGTCGGGGACCATGCCCCAACCGAGGCCGAGCCGGACCGCCTCGAGGAAGGCGCCTGAGCCCGGGACGTGATGACGCGGCGGATCGAGCGTCCGGCGCGATCGGGTGGCCAGGTAGTCGTCTTGCAGCCGGTCTCCGCGATCAAAGACGACGACCGGTGCCCGGGCCAGACTCGCGACGGTGGCGCCGTCGGCGAACCAGCGGTCGATGAATGCCGGCGAGGCCGTCGGGCGATAGCGCATCCGGCCCAGACGCTCGACGCTGCAGCCCGGCACAGCATCGGCCGACGACGTTACGGCGGCCATCACCGCGCCCTGTCTCAATAGTTCGGCGGTACGTTCCTGGTCGTCGCGGTGTAGGTCGAAGAGCAGCGAGGAGCTGACTGCGGCCAGAGCCGGGAGCAGCCAGGTGGCCAGGCTGTCGGCATTTACGGCCAGCGGGATCACCACCCGGCCGGGCGCACCGAGGGAGTCCGCTCGCCGGATCTCCTGCACCGCGTCGGCCGTGATCATCTGAATCTGCCGGGCCAGTCGCAGCAGCAGCTCGCCGGAGGGCGTTGGCTGCACCGGTTTGCCGCGGGTCAGCAGGACTCGACCGACCATCGTCTCCAGAGCCTTGATGCGTTGACTGATCGCCGACGGGGTCACGTGCAGCGCGCCGGCCGCCGCCTCGAAGGTGCCTTCCGAGACAGCGGCGGCGAGCGCCTCCAGCTGGGCCGGGTTCAGGTTCGCCGCGTCCGCCTGCATGATTAGCAATACTAATGGTTCATCAGAATCATTAGTTGGACTACAGCCTGGCCGATCGCTAGCTTTAGCAATCATGACCTCGCCCGCCCTAACCGCGCCGGCCGCGCTGGCCGCCGGCCTCTTCTTCGGGCTGTCGCTCATCGTGGCCATCGGCGCCCAGAACACTTACGTTCTGCGGCAGGGGCTGCTACGCAGCCATGTGCTGGCGGTAGTCGCGATCTGCGCACTCTCCGATGTTGTCCTTATCTTTGCCGGTGTCGGCGGGGTCGGTGTTGCGCTTCACGGTCGCGCCGGGCTACTCGAAGTGGTCCGGTTCCTGGGGGCGGGCGTGCTTCTCATCTACGCGGCGCTGGCTATTCGACGCCTGCTGCGCGGCGAGTCGGCGCCCGCCGCCGATCAGGGAGTCGTCACCTCGCTGGCCGTGGTGGTCGCGACGTCGCTGGCCTTCACCTGGCTCAACCCGGCGGTCTACCTCGACACCATCGTCCTGCTTGGATCGGTCGCCAACAGCCACGGCAGCCAGGAGTGGTGGTTCGGTCTCGGAGCCATGGTCGCCAGCATCGGCTGGTTCGTGGCGCTCGGCTTCGGGGCGCGGCTGCTGATCCCGTTCTTCCGAAGCCCGCGGGCCTGGCGCCTGCTGGACGGGTTCGTCGCCCTCGTCATGGCGACGACCGCCGTACGGGTGCTGCTCGCTGGCTAGTAGTTCGCTCGCGGCGGCACGGTCAGTCCGCCCAATATCCAAGACTGAAGGCGCTCGTGTTGTAGACGGCCAGGATGACGCATAGCGCGAATACCACCCGCAGCAGCGTCCTACTTCGTCCGGCGGCCGTGGCATAGTCGGCGAGTCCGATGAAGATCGGGAAGAACGACAACTCGTAGCGCGCCGCTGATACGTAGGTATAGCTCGTCATGAGACTGACCAGGGTGGCGACGATGAGCGTCGCCTCGGCATATTGGCGGCCTCGAAGGAACAGCACAGCTGCGATAACCGCTATCGCGACGAAGACCAGGTCCAGAGCGAACTGCACCCGACGGTCCGGGCTAGTCGCGTTGAGCGCTTTGCCGACCGTGTGGACCGCGGTCTGCCAGGGCCACTGCGCCCGACGCCCCCAGCCGAGTTGCTCCTGGCGCTGCCACTCGTTGAGATGGCCGGTTTTCGCGGCCAGGAACCCGAAGTACGCGACGAGGCCGACCGGGCCGAAGCAGAGCCCGACCAGGTCACGGGACAGGAGAGGTCGCCGCTGCTGTCGGAACTGCTGCCCGAACATGACCAGCAAGGCAATGAAGAGAAAGAGTCCATTGATCCGAGTGAACGAGGCCGCCGCGCAGAGTAGGCCGGCGAACAGCCACTGCTGCCGGGTCCCGCAGAGCCACGCTCCGATCGCAAATACCAGGAAGAGCGCCTCGGAGTAGGAGGCCAGGAGGAATACCGAATACGGGCTGAACATGAAGAGAACGGTTGCCGCCAGGGCGACTCGACGCCCGCCGACCTCGTTCGCCAACGTCCAGATCAGTAGAGCGACACCGAGGGACGCCACGGTCGTCACCAGCCAGAGGGCGACCTCGATGCTGAGCGGGGTGATCCGTCCACCGCTGATCACCTCGGCGACGCCCTTGGCCACCACCGGATACCCGGGGAAGAATGCCTGCGCGGTTCCGGCGATGTGAGAGCCGAAGTACCCGTGCTGGATGATCGCAACGTAGTAGCCGCTGTCCCAGTGCATGAAGAGGCGGAAGTACGAGCCACTTCCGGCGTAGCGAGGATCGACCGACCGATGGAGCGTGTTCGCCAGCAGGCCGACCGACGTTCCGAAGGCGCGGGCGGCAAGCCAGATAGCGACGGCGGGCCAGAGCACGGTACGTCGGCTGTCTCCAACGCCACGCGGAATTGGGAGGATCGGGCCGCGGCGGCGGAGTGCGGCTGACCCGCTGAAGAGTGCTGCTTCGTCTGTCACAGATTCCCGTCGGTTCAAGCACCCATCGCGCTCCAGTCGGTCAATCTAGCGCCAATTTCACAGCCAATCCACTGCGCTCCGGTGGATCTTCAGGATTGACGGAGCCGGAGTGAGACCTCGACTACCTGCAGTAGCGGGTCGATCAGACTTCGTCACTCCGAGCCACACCGGCGGCTGAGGGTTGGTAGCGTCCGACCGTCAAGCAAGCGTGCAGGCCTCAGGAGAACCAACTACATGATCAGCATTCGCAGCCGTCACAGTCCCCAGACCGATGAGTCGGCCAGCGTCGCCCATGGGCCGGGGCGCACTACGCTGATCGCCGGCATCGCCCTGCTGGTCTCGGTCGCGGTGATCTACTTCCTGGTCTGGGAAGGCGAGTCGTTCGGCAGCACCGACGGCGGGCACGTGGCCATCGTGCGCAACGGTGGCCCGTTCGACAACACCAAGATCCGGCAGGTCCTGCAGTCCTCGTCCGGGCGAACCAACATCGGTATGTACTCGTCAATGCATGAGTACCCGACGTCGCAACGGTTCTTCACGATCAGCTCATCGGCCAACGCCGACAGCAACGAGTCCGTCACCGTGCCGACCAGCGACGGCGTGAACGTCGGGATCGAGGGAACCGCTTACTTCACCATCAACACGCTGCCCGGCTCCGACGGCTCGTACTCGGTGCTCAAAGCCTTCGACAATGCCTACGGCACCCGTAAGTTCAACTGCCCGGACAAGAACTCGCGATCCGTCTGGGAGGGCGACGCCGGGTTCTCCTGCTTCCTCGATCAGATCGTGGAACCGGTCATCAACAACGATCTGCGCACCAGCGTGGGTG
This sequence comes from Jatrophihabitans sp. GAS493, assembly GCF_900230215.1. NCBI lineage: Bacteria > Bacillati > Actinomycetota > Actinomycetes > Jatrophihabitantales > Jatrophihabitantaceae > Jatrophihabitans > Jatrophihabitans sp. GAS493. Next base: position 676,501 of record NZ_LT907982.1, read on the forward strand.
ACGTTCGCTGCCAGGACCTGGTGAGCTCCTGCTCGCTGGTGCAGAACGCAACGGCCACCGTCGACCCGTCGACCGTCGGGGCCGGAAACGTCAACCTAGCCAAGATCGAGGCCGGCATCTCAAGCTCGCTGCTCTCCGACCTGAACGAGACGCTGGGCGGGCCGTACCTGACCAACGTGCGCTTCAATCTGGCCAAGATCGATCTGGACCCGAGCGTGCAGGCGGCCATCTCCAAGGCACAGTCGGCCTTCGCCTCGGTCTCCCAGAGCCAGGCCGATCTGAAGAATGCACAGATCGAGGCGCGCGCGAACGCAGCGAAGCAGGCTGGGTACGCCGCCTGCCCGGTCTGCGCCCAGATCGATCTGACCCAGGCGCTGCCCAAGGGAATCACGGTCTATGCGCCGGGCAACGGCAACATCGCCATTCCTACGAAGTAAGGCGATACGCTCTCGCCCGGACGGACTGGCAGACGGACCAGCAGACGGACCGAGAGACGGACTAGGAGACGGAAGATGGCGGCTCGGCTGATCGGCTTCGCGATTCTTGGGATCGTCCTGTTCATCGCGCTGTTGGCGGCGGTGTACCTGATCAGCAAGAGCCGCCAGCCGAACGGCGGCCGGCGCGAGAAGGACATCAGCGTGCGGCCGTCGCTCTGGTGGGCCGACTCGCGGGCCATCAACGAAGGCCATGCAACCGAGTTCAGCATCATCCGCGTCGATCAGCGAACTCAGGAGGTGTTGGAGCGCCGGATCCTGAGCCGGATCGCCAACAGCCTCCCCGACTATCAGGCCCGGCTGGACGCCGAGCAGGACAAGGCCTACGAGATCGCCCGTACGGCCAATGTCGGGCTGTACCGCCGATAGGCGAGGGCTATGGAGTCGACGCGCTAGCGGTCATCCCGCGGTCATCCCGTTGTCATCCCGTTGTCGATGACAGCCGCGCCGATCGGGACAAGGCGGCGGGCCAACTCGACCAGCACGACGACGTAGTGCTCCTCGGCCGTGGTCCCGGTTGCCGGAGCCGAAGGGGTGGCCGGGGTCAGCTCAAGGGTGAAGGCACGACTGGACGGATCGAAGAGGAGCCGGTCGATGCGCGGGGCCAGCGCGCTGAGCCCGGATGGCTCGCGGAAGGCCAGCAACGCCGAGGCGGCCGGCACGCTGGCCGGCAGGTTGGCCCCCGCAGTGCACCACGACCGAGCCTCGCCGGCGTCGAAGAGCACCCGCGTCGTGCGCACCAGCGAGTTCTCCGACGGCGCACAGATTGCCCATAGATTCCAGGCGGTTATCGCCCGAACGGCCTGACTCTGACTGCTCGGCGCGCATCCGGCCGTAGCGCCGAGGAGGAGCATCGACGCGGCGGCGAGAGCCAAGCTGCGAAGCGAGCGCATGAGTACCTTGAGTTGGGCCAGCGGCGAATAGTCGGGGTGGGGACGCGAGGTCCGGCGGAGGGCGCTTCTTCGAACGTAGTTCTCCGAGCCCGGAGTGGGAAGGGCTCAGCTGACCGTGGAGAGGGCGGCCGCGACGGCAAACCCCAGGACGGTGATCAGCCCGGCGGCATTCCCGGTCTTGCGGGTGGCCTCGGGGATCATCGCGTCGATCAGCATCACCAGGAGCGCTCCGGCGGCGAAGCCGTCGATTCCGGCCTGGAATCCGGGGGATGCGACCCCAGCGAGGGCGTACCCGCCTACGGTGGCCAGCGTGCAGACCGCGGCGATGAGCAACCACAGCCGGCGGATCCAACCAGCTCGCCGTCCCGCGGCCAGCATCTGCGTCGACGACCCGATCGCCTCCGGCAGGTTGGAGACGAAGATCGCCGCCAGCAGTCCGACGCTTACGCTGTCGCCGATCGCCAGGCCGATACCGAGCACCGCCTGCTCGGGTATGCCGTCAAGCAGGGCCCCGAGGGCGAGCGAGGCGCCGGAGCCGGCGGCCGAGTCCGAACCGGAATCCCTCGATTTTCCCAGGCCTTCGACGTAGCGATTGGCTAGGAAGTAGGTGATCGCACCGAGAGCGAGCCCGGCCGCCACCGCATGCGCACCACCGAGCGCGGCACCCTGTTCGGCGAGGTCGAAGCTCACGGCACTGATCAGCGCCCCGGCGCCGAAGGCCAGCACCGCTCCGATCCAACGCTGCGGCCAAGCGCGGAAGATGCCGAGCCACGCCCCGATGACCAGTGACGACGCGGCCAGCGCGCCCCAGCCAAGCGCAGCGATCAAGGCTTACCGACGCTCGCCGGCCCCAGCAGGAGCGTCGCCGCTCGAACGGCGACGCCGGTGACCCCTCGGATGTCACCGCCGTCCTCGACGATGGTCGCGGTGAGTTCGCGGATCCCACCGAGCAGCAGCGTCGCCATCTCCCGCGACACCGGACCAGCCCCGTCGCGCCGGAACTGGTCGTTGTCGGCCAGTTGCAGTAGCAGTTCGATGATCGTCTCGAGGGTGCTGCGCTGCACCTCGTGAGCGATGGCGCCGAGGCCGGGAAGTTCGCGGATCCAGCTCAGGGTGATCTCGGGCTCTGATACGACCGCCTCGACATAGGCCTCGATCGCCCGCTGGATCTGGGTTTCGCGGGGTGCCGCTGGGTCTACCGCCGCCGCGATCTGCAGCTTCATCAGCTCGTTCACCGTCGTCAGAAGCGCGATGTAGCACTCCTCGCGGCTGTTGAACTCGGCATAGAAGGTGCGGCGTGAGGTGCGGGCATTCCGGACGATGTCGGCCACCGTGGAGTCCCGGAAGCCCTTCTCCCGAATCGAGGCGGCGAGCCCGTCCAGGAGCCGGTGCCGGAACGAGCCCGGCTCGTCCGTTCCGGTCGATCGGGGCCGACTCGCAGGCCCGAAACCCGTGGCAACAACCTCGGTGGTCAGGGTTTCACGGGTCGTCACGTTATTACGGTATCCGATCTGTCTGATCTGTGGTGTTGTCCAATCAGTGTTTCGCTGAGCTTCCGGCAGTTTCTTAAGCCATCTTGCCAGCTCGCGGTACGCAGGCGTACCGTCTTCGAGAATGGAGTGCCCATGACGTGGACGATGCGGGGTGAAGAGGCGGTTCACGATGCGGTGCTGCCACCGGGTCCGGCGCTACCCCGAGCCGTGGTGGGCCTAGCCATCCTGGCCTCCCGGCGGCGCACACTGCGGTGGCTGCGCAACCGCTACGGGCCGGCCTTCTCAACCAACATTCCGATATTCGGACCCTCGGTCGTCATCAGCGATCCGGCTCTGGTGCGACAGCTGTTCATGACCAGCCCGGAGGTCGCCGGCACCGTGCAGCCGAATCTCGGGCAGGTGCTCGGCCGGAACTCCTTCTTCAACCTCGACGGGAAGGCCCATCTGCGGCAGCGAAAACTGCTCGTCCCGCCGTTTCATGGCAAGCGAATGCAGGGATACGAGGCGATCATCGAGGAGGAGACGCTGCTCGAGGCTGCGACCTGGCCGCTGGGGCAGGAGATCCAGACCCTCCCCCCGATGATGCGGATCACCCTCAATGCGATCCTGCGCGCGGTCTTCGGAGCGGAGGGCGCGGAGTTCGACTCACTGCGAGTGCTGCTCCCCAAGCTCGTCGAACTCGGTTCGCGGTTGATGTTCGTCCCGACACCGCGACTGGGCTACCAGCGGTGGACGCCGTGGGGGCGTTTCGCCGGCTACCGCCGCGAATTCGACGCCATACTCCAGACGCTGATCGACAAGGCCCGATCCGACCCCGGGCTGGCTGAGCGGGAAGACGTGCTCGCCATCATGCTGCGTAGCACCTACGACGACGGCCAATCCATGACGACCGAGGAGATCGCCGACCAGCTCCTGACGATGCTCGCCGCCGGGCACGAGACGACGGCGACCACTCTGGCCTGGGCGATCGAACGCCTGCGTCGGCATCCGGACATCCTGACTCGACTGGTCGCCGAGGTGGATGCCGGCGGCTCGGAACTGCGCCAAGCCACGATCCTCGAAGTTCAGCGCAACCGGTCAGTCATCGACCTGACCGCACGCAGCGTGCTCGCCCCGAGCATGCGCCTCGGTGAATGGAGCATTCCCCAGGGCTACACGGTGATGGTCGGCATCGACCTGGTGCACCATGACGACTCGATCTTCCCGAACGCGGCTGTCTTCGACCCGGACCGCTTCCTCGGCACCCATCCCGACACCTACGCGTGGGTTCCATTCGGCGGTGGGACCCGACGCTGCATCGGTGCGGCCTTCGCGAATATGGAGATGAACGTCGTGCTGCGCACGCTGTTGCGGGAGTTCGAGCTCATTCCGTCTGGCGAGCCGGACGAACGCTGGCACTCCCGTGGTGTCGCCTTCGCCCCGGCCAAGGGTGGGCGCGCCGTCGTGCGCCGTCGCGCAACGACGCAGAACGGTGTGACGCCCAACTCATCGGTAACATGACTCGAGCCGGCGAATCGCGAATCCGGCGGGCCATACCCGATCGCAAGTAAGTGAGGACCACCGGAGCATGGCAGGACGGCACAGTGCTTCAGGTGGGACGGGCGACTCGCCCCAGCCTGCTCGGCGGGCGCGGCCGGCCCGGGAAGCCAGGTCCGCGCGCCCCCGCCGCCGAGTGCTGACCGGCGTCGTCGTCGCCCTCCTGGTTGCCGGCACAGCCAGTTACTTCGCCTTCAAACCCGGCGACGACGCCACCACCGCCGGTCAGGCCGCGGCGACGAAGACACCCTGCACCGGCAATCTCAACGTGCCGGTGGTAGTCAGCGCCGAGCTCCTGCCGGCCGTGCAGGCATTGGCCAACAAATGGACGGCCAGCAAGCCGTCCGTCGACGGAGCCTGCGCGCAGGCCGCGGTCACCGTTCAGGACCCATCGTCGGTGGTCTCGGAACTGGCCTCAGCCGCGGCACCCACCGTCTGGCTTCCCGATTCGACCACGTGGAGCAGCAAGCTCACCGCCGTCCGCCCATCGCTGGTGACGCAGGTCGGCTCGGCCGGGACCTCGCCGCTCGTCGTCGCGGCGGCGGCGGGCAGCAGCGCCGCGCTCGGCAGCGAGGCCGCAGCCGGATGGAAGGGAGTTCTCTCCGGGAGCGTGCCGATCTCGATCGCCGATCCACGCACCTCCGGCGCCGGCGCGCTCATCACGACCACGGCGGCGTCGCAGGCCGGCACCGAGCCGGGAGCGCAAGCGCAGGTCGTCGGTCTCTTCATGCGCATGCAGACCGCTCCGCTCACCTCGCCCACCGACGGGTTCGCCAGCTTCAAGGCCAACCCGTCCACGGCCCGCTCGTTCGTGACCAGCGAGCAGCAGGTCTACGCCGCCAACCAGCAGGCCGGGACGGTGCTGGCCAAGGCGATCTACCCGGCCGGCCCGGCGGTGCTGCTGGACTATCCGATCCTCACCGTCGCCTCCACGAACCCGTCCCCGAGCGGCGCCGCCGGCGCGGCGGCCTTCGCCAAGACACTCACCTCCGCCGCCGCTCGGCTCCAGTTCGCCCAACTCGGCCTGCGGGACGAGCAGGCCGCGCCGCTGGCCGGGGCGGCCACGCTCCTCGGGGTCGAGTCGCCGGTCGTCGAGGCGGCGCCGGCCCCACCGGAGCAGCTGCAGGCCCTCTCCGGCCGGCTCTGGCAGGCCGCGCTGAAACCGTCGCACATGCTCTCGGTGATCGACGTCTCCGGTTCGATGAATGATCCGGCGGTCCCGGGCGGCAGCTCGAAGATCGTCATCGCCTCCAAGGCCACCCAGGTCGCCACCAGCGTGGTGCCGCCGAGTTGGACCGTCGGCCTCTGGGTCTTCTCCACCAAGGCTCCCCCGGCCAATCCCTGGACCGAACTCGTCCCGCTCGGCATCGTCGGCCGGAATCGGCCGCAGCTGCTGGCGGCGGACCGCGCCCTCCCGCAGCAGACCGGCGGGAACACGGCACTCTATGCGACGGTGCTGGCCGCCTTCGCCGACAGCAGCCGCCACTACGATCCGAAAGCGGTCAATGTCGTCGCACTCTTGACCGACGGCTCCAATGTCGACCCGAACAGCAGCATCACGCTGGCCGACGTACTGGCTACGCTGAAGACGCAGTACAACCCGGCAAAGCCGGTTCGCATCGTGACGATCGGCTTCGGCCATGATGCGGACACCGCCGCCCTGAAGAAGATCTCAGACGCGACGGGTGGGCAGTCATATCAGGTGAACGACCCGTCGCAGATCGGCGGAGTGCTCCTCGATGCAATCGTCGCCAACAACACCTGACCCGCCGGGCCCGACGAGAGGCGACGCATGCCCCGCCAGCACGACTCCGACGACGCCACGCCCGATGAGAACGGCCCCCTAGCCGCCCAGCAGGGCTTCCTCAGCGAACTCTGGGACGCCATCTCCCCCCGGACGGTGGCCCTGGTCGTCGGGGTCCTGGCCCTGCAGTTGGGGTTCATCCTCTCCTACGTGGGGGCCTTCCACGCGCCGAGGCCGCACAGCATACCGGTGGCGATCGTCGCCCCGGCCTCGACCTCGGCGCAACTGGTCGCGAAGCTCAACGCCATCGACGGCAGCCCGATCAAGGTCGACGCGGTAGCCAGCGAGGCGATCGCTCGGCAGAAGATCCTCGACACCTCCCGCTCCGGGGCGCTGATCGTCGACCCGACCGGTAAGCAGGACCGCCTCCTCATCGCCTCCGGTGGCGGCACGTCGGTCGCTTCGGCCGTCGAGCAGGTCGTGCAGCAGGCTGAGGCCAGCCAGCAGCGCACCGTCGCCGTGGAGGACGTCGTTCCGCTGCAGTCCGGAGACGGGCGGGGACTCACCGGCTTCTACCTGGTGATCGGCTGGATCGTCGGTGGCTATCTGGTCGCGGCCCTGCTCGGCGTCTCGAAGGGCGCCCGGCCGGCAACCCCCCGGCGGGCCCTCATCCGGCTGCTGGCCGTAGTGCCGTACGCCATCGCCTCCGGATTCGGCGGCGCCCTCATCGTCGATCAGGTACTGGGCGCGCTCACCGGACACTTCGTCGCGCTCTGGTGGCTCGGCGCCCTCATCGTCTACGCCAGCGCGGCGGTCACCATGGCGCTCCAGGTGCTCTTCGGAGTGCTCGGTATCGGCATCACCGTTCTCGTCTTCGTGGTGCTCGGTAACCCCAGTGCCGGTGGCGCGTACCAGCCATCCCTGCTGCCTCCGTTCTGGCGGGCGATGAGCTTCCTGCTCCCGAACGGTGCCGGCACCGACACCGTTCGCCGGATCGTCTACTTCGCCGGGGTGGGGATCGGCTGGCATCTGTTGGTGATCGCCGCCTACGCGATCGGCGGAACGGCCGTGGCACTGATTGGCTCACGGGCACATCAGCGCCGCGCCCTGGCCGGCGACCGCGAGGCCGGGCTGCTCGTGTAGCGGCCGCAGGAGCGGCGATCCGGACCGAGGTGCCAAGATGGATGAATGGCCCTCGTCCGAAAGCTCGCCCGCCCGCTGCTCGCCTCCGTATTCGTCGTCGGAGGGATCGACGCTATTCGCCACCCCGCGGGGAAGGCCCCGAGCGCGGAGAAGGTGACCGGACGGCTGGTCAGCCAGCTACCCGGCGTCACCTCGACCGAGCAACTGGTGCGCCTGGACGGAGTGGCGAAGGTAGTCGGTGGGATCGCCCTGGGCACCGGAACCTTCCCGCGATTGGCTTCATTGGTGCTGGTCGGCAGCATGGTGCCGACCACGGTGGCTGGACACGCGTTCTGGGATGAGCAGGACCCGTCCAAGCGCGCGGCCCAGCGGCTTCAGTTCATCAAGAACGGGGCGATCCTCGGTGGCCTGCTGCTGGCCGCGGTCGACACCGAGGGGAAGCCCTCGATCGGTTGGCGGGCCCGCCGCACGGCCCGCGAGCTCCGGCGTAGCGCAAAGTCAGCCGGCGCGGCGATCGGTGAGACCACGCACTCCTTCGGCCTATCGGCCCAGCAGCTCGGCCAGACGGCTCAGCAGCTTGGGCAGTCGGCCCAGCAGCTCGGCCAGTCAGCTCAGCAGCGCCTGCCGATCTAGGGCATCGCTCTTTCGTATCCTGTGGGCGTGACAAACGCCGCCGAACGATCCGAGGCGATCCGGACGGTCGCCCTCTGCAAGAACTACGGCCACCGGCCGGCCCTGATCGATATGGATCTGCGGGTCGGGGTCGGTGAGGTCTTCGGGTTTCTCGGACCCAACGGCGCTGGAAAATCCACCACGATCCGGGTGCTCCTCGACCTGCTCCGCCCCACCTCGGGCGACGTGACGATGCTCGGGCTGCGTCCGCGGCAGGACGGTCCGGCGCTGCGCCGGCGGATCGGCTACCTTCCCGGCGAATTCGTCATCTACGGCCGCCAGAGCGTGCGCGAAGCCCTCACCGGCCTGGCCCGGCTGCGCGGCGGTGTCGCCCCGCAGCGCATCGCCGAGCTGGCCGAACGCTTCGATCTCGACCTGAGCCGAACCTTTCGCGAGCTATCAAAGGGAAATCGCCAGAAGGTCGGCCTGCTGCAGGCGTTCATGCATGATCCGGAGCTGCTCATCCTGGACGAGCCGACGGACGGGCTGGACCCCTTGCTGCGGCAGCGCTTCGTCGAGTTGGTCAACGAGGTCCGGGCCGACGGCCGGACGGTCTTCCTCTCCTCCCACATCCTCTCCGAGGTGCAGGCCACCGCAGATCGCGTCGGCATGATCCGGGGTGGGCGCCTGGTGGCGACGGACTCGGTGGAGTCGCTGCGGGAGCGCGCGGTGCGAAGCGTCGAGATCCAGTTCGAGGAAGAGGTCGACGCTGCCGAGTTCGGGCGGCTGCCGAACGTCCTTGCTGTCTCGGTGACCGTTGAGGGCGAGGTCTGGGTGCTGCGCTGCCAGCTCGCCGGCGGGGCCGACGGGCTGGTCAAGGCCGCGGCCCGCCACCCGGTGCGCACGCTAAGGGTGGATGAGCCGGACCTCGAGGACGTCTTCGTGACGCTGTACCGGGAGGCCGACGATGGCGACCGCTGAGGTAGCCCGGCTGACGCTGCGGCAGAACCGGCGCGGCGCGTTCGGCTGGATCGTCGGGGTAGCGGCGCTGACCCTGCTCTACAGCTCCAGCTACAAGAGCATCGGCGGGGCCAAGTCGGCGGCGATCAGCAGCTACCCGGCCTCACTGAAGCAGGCGTTGAACCTTCAGGATCTCACCTCGCCGGTCGGCTACCTGAATGCGACTGTCTTCGGAATACCCTTACTTTTGTTGACGACTATCTATGTCGTCAGTGCCGCGACCCGCTCGGTGGCCGGTGACGAGGAGTCCGGTGCCCTGGACCTCATCCTCGCTTACCCGGTTAGCCGCAGCAGCCTGGTGCTGGCCCGGATGCTGGCGATGGTCGCCGTACTGGTCGGCTGGGGGGTAGTGCTCTTCGGTGTCGTGCTGCTGCTGCGCGCGCCGACCGGTCTCAGCATCGGCGTCAGTGCCCTGGCGGCCGAGACCTTCACCTGGCTGCTGCTGGGCTGCAGCCTGGCCGGGATCTCACTGCTCATCAGTGCCGCCATCGGGCACCCCTCGAACTCGCTCGGCATCGCCGCCGGCGTGATGCTGCTGGCCTATCTGGCTGATAGCTTCATACCGCTCATCGACGGTCTAGCCTGGGTGCGAAACCTCTCGCCCTACTACTGGTTCGTCGGTAGCGACGCGCTCTCCAACGGGCTGAGCCTCTGGCACTGCGCGCTGCTCGCCGGCACCGCCGTAGCCGCCACCGCACTGGCCGCAGTGGCGCTGAACCGGCGGGATATCGGGGTCTGATCCCGGCTGTACTAACGTCTGGCCGGTCGGGACCGGACGTGGAGGCGCTCGCCCTGCGGTCCGAAGAGGCTGAGGACCTCGGCTGGTTCCGGGCCTGGATTGCCAAAGAAATGCGGGATGTGTGTGTCGAACTCGGCGACTTCCCCCGGCGTCAGGATCATGTCGTGCTCGCCGAGGAGTAGGCGTAGACGTCCGGAGAGTATGTAGAGCCACTCGTATCCCTCGTGCACCTGCTGCTGCGGCTCGCCCGCGGGCCAGTTCTTTGCGATGACCATCTTGTAGGCCTGCAGGCCCCCCGGACGCCGGGTGAGCGGGATGATCGTCATCCCGCGGCGCTTCAGCGGACGGGCATGCACCCGCGGGTCGCCGGTCGTCGGCGCGTCGACCAGCTCGTCCAGGGGGACCTGGTGGACGCGGGCCAGCAGGAGCAACAACTCCAAGGTGGGTCGCCGCTGCCCGGACTCCAGGCGGGAGAGCGTGCTCACCGAGATGCCCGTTGAGGTGGAGAGTTGCGCGAGCGTTGCCCCTCGACGCTGACGAAGCGCCCGCAGGCGAGGTCCGACCGCATCGAGAACATGGTCGAGGTTGGACTCAGCATTGGGCGTGGGCTCTGCGCCGGTCATGGACTCGGCTCGGCCCACTGCCGGCTGCTCCACTCGGCGACCTCCCCTGAGGCGCTGTGGCCCAGTTGATAGGCATAGTCCACCCGCAGCAGCCCCGGACGGGCCGCAATGAACTGGCCATAGACCGTCTCATAGCTGTCCCCCTCGACCGGCATCCGGACGAGGAGCGCACCCGGCTCCGGCACCGGCTCGGCCGCCTCCAGCGGGGCCAGCCAGCCGGCCCAGAGTTGCTCAGTCGTTCCGGCCAGCGAAGGCGAGACTCCGGTCAACCGATCCATGAAACGTTCGTCACTGGGAGCAGCTTGGCCGTCGGGCTTGAACATGTGAGTCCCCGGGGCCAGCTCGTACCGTTGCAGCCGCGCGCCGTCGAAGCTCCACCAGGTGAGCGCGCCCGGCGTGGCCAGCACCAGATTGAAGGAGGCCATCGGCGCGATGTCAATGAAATCCGGCCAATCCTCCCGGTGCCGCAGTGCTAGCAGCGGCAGCACGCCCCGGCTCGCGGCGCCGGGCTCGGCCGTCCGCCGCTCCGGGCGATTGAGCACCACCGATGTCGCCCCGGCGCGCAGGTCGGAGGCGCACCAGGTGCCCCCGGCGCTGCGGTCACGGCCACCGATCACCGACGGCTGCTCCGGCCACCAGGCGCCCGGTCCGTCGAATTCACGACTGGCCAGTTCGTCCCGCAGCGTGAGCATCAGGATCGGGATAGCGGCCGACGGATCCCAGCGGCAGAAGACGGTGCACACGGGGCGAGCCTATGTCCATCCGTGCCGGCCGGCCCAATGAGCTCAGCGCTCGCACTACCAACGCGGTGACTATGACGATGATTATGGCGATGACTATGACTATGACGATGACGGCCAGGGGGATCGCCACCCGGGCCGCACCGCCAGCCTCACCGCCCGTCGACCCATAGATCAGCGACCAGCCGAGCAGCCCGACCACCGCGGCCTGGACCAGTTCAACCGCCCGCAGCGACCATGGGGCGAGCGCGTCCAGGCGTCGATGCAGCGTCATGAGATCGGCCGGGCGCCGTACCCGTGCGGTGAGCAGAACCGCGCAACCCCGCATCGCGCCGAAGGTGAGGCCGGCCAGCATCGCCCAGTACGGTTCGGCGCTCAGGGCGGCCAGCGCGGCGAAGAGGTAGGTGCCGGCGGTCATGATGTACGTCGCGAAGCCGACCCCGATCTGGGCACCGAAGCCCAACGCGTAGACCCAACGCCGGTAACGCATCAGCCACTCCTCGTCGACCTGACGGGGATGCATCGGTAACTGCCGGCCAACCACGCCCAGGTCGGAGCCGAGGCAGACGAGGGAGGCGACCACCCCGATTCCGACCCGGTTCGTGAAACCCAACGGTTGCAGTAGCAGAGCGATCGTAGCGGCGCCCGCCCCGAGGATGGCTCCGCCGGCGACGGCTCCCCCGACGAACCAGGCGCAGGTCAACCAGTAGCGATGGCCTCGGGCGCCTTCGGCGATCGGGTTGATGGCCGAGATCATCGACAGGCCGCAGGGTGACCAGGTGCCGCGCGCGCCGGCGGCGACGGCCATCACGAGGGCGGCCACCACAAGACTCGTCACGCCGTCACCCGTACCGTCCGCGAGCCGATCAACACATTGCGGCCCCTATCCACTGCGTAGGCCGCGACGGTGTGGTCGCCGGCAGTCGTGCTGACCTGCATGGCGAATCCGTAGTTGCCGTTGACGGCATAGATCCGGTTGACGTCCGGCCGCAGGTGCCCGCTCGGGAAGACGCCGACCTGGCTGCCGTCCACGACGACGGCGATCGGCAGCTCCGTCCCGTACTCGTCCGGGTTGAAGGCCCAGCCGTTGAGCGCCACCGACAGGCCCATCGGCGTCACCGCGTCAAGGCTGCCGAGCACGCCGGCCGGACCCACCCGAACCGTCCGCCGGCCGATCAGCGGATTTCCGATGCCGCCACCGACGTTGATCCCGTAGACGTAGATCGTGTGCAGTCCCGGTGCCAGCGTGATCCGGGTGTCGAAGCCATGCTGGCCGGTCAGGCCGAATGCCGCGTTGACGTCCGAGCGCGGGCGATCAGCCGGGAACCAACCGATCCCATGCGACTCGGTGTAGATGGCGACGTTGATGGAGTTGGCCGGCAGATTCGGGTCGAAGGCCCAACCATTGACCCGCACCGTGTCTGCGGCGACGACGCAACTATCCAGATTGCCGCGGGGTTGCGCGCCGAGATTCACCTCCAGTGATCGCTGCGCGATGAGGTTGTTGCCGCCGCCGGCGACGTTGATTCCGTAGACGGCGAAGGTGTGATGGCCGTCGGCGACGTTGAGATGCACGTTGTACCCGTGTTTTCCGGTGATTCCGAAGGCCCGGTCCACATCGGGGCGATCGACGCCGGTGGGGAACCATCCCGCCAGCGCACCATCGACGTACACCGCGACCTTGATCTCGGTGGAGGGAATGTCCGGGTCAAAGGCCCACCCGCCCAGGTGAACGTCGTTGCCGACGGCCGAAAGGACGTCCAGCTGCCCGACCGGCCACGCTTGGTTGACGTCGACACTTCGCCGGGCGATAAGGGGATTCCCCGATCCCGCCCCGACATTGATCGCGTACAGGTCGAAGGTGTGCCGACCGGTCGGGGCCTTCAGCGTGATGTTGAACCCGTGATTTCCATGCGCTGCGAAGGCCCGGTTCACGTCGGATCGGGGGGCGTTGGTGGGAAACCAGGAGATGCCACGTCCGTCCTCATAAACCGCCACGTAGACCGACGTGCCGGGCTGGTCTCTATCCAGCGCCCACCCGGAGAGCTGCACCGTGTTGCCCGAGGTCGTGATCCGATCGAGCGATCCGATCGGGACCGACCCCGAGTTCGATACGCAGGGTGCCGACTGGGTGGCGGTGTTGTTGTCGGTTGCGCTCGCGGTGCTGCAGACGCCGCCGTACTGCTGCCAGGGTGGGGTGCAGGAGACCAGGCGGCAGAGCACCGGTCCGGTGGCGGAGGAAGGAATGTGGGTGCTGCACTGCCCGTAGCGGAACTGGTTGCAGGCGACGAGCCGCTGATCGCAGGTCGTCTTGTTGCAGTGACAGGGGTAGCGACCGTCTCGATAGGCGTTGCAGTCTACGTAATAGCGGGCTGAACCACCGCAGAATGACGAGTGGTCCGCCTTCCACCAGCCGCCGATGAAGGAGTCGGGTGGGCAGACGTTCTGACCGCCGTTGATCGTGCAGCAGAAGACGGTGTACCCGTCGCTGCAGCTGGTCGCGGTGCCGCAGACCGTCGCGTACGCGCTGGCCGGGCGCACCAGGTAGTTCAGCGGATCGGTGACCACCGCCGCCCCCACGATCGCCGCGCCTCGTAGGAATCCGCGGCGATCCGGCCCCGCCCGCCGCCCGAGACGCGCAGCGACCCGCTCCACGATTCGCTCGACCCTCCGCTCGAACGTCCGCCCAGACGTCTGCTCCGTCGACTCACCAACGCCGCTGATCACCGGGCGGCCACCTCGACGCCGGCCAGAATCGTGTTCACTTCACGGCACAGCGGACCGACCCGCCCCCGGTCACCGAGCACGATGAACAGGCACATCGGGTGACCGCGGTGGGTGAAGAATCGCTGGTAGCCGGCCTGGCCAGCCACCCGCCGCTGCAGTGCGGCCGGGTCGAAGTCGGCCGGCGTGGGGCGCGGTAGGCCCGGTGCCGCGTAGAGCGCGGTCCCCAGCTCGTCCGGTCCGAACTGCAGTAGCGAGACGAAGATGTCGGACGATCCCATCCGCTCCACGGCACCGGTGCCGTAGTCACCCCGCCCGGCCGGCAGCGGGAAGTTACCCAGATGCAGGATCGGCCGGGTCACCTCTCCGGCCCATCCCAGGTCACCACCGGCCGAGGCGCGACTGACCGGCGAGGCGAAGGAGCTGACCGGTAGCGGGCGCTGATAGATCCGGCCTTCCCACGGCTTCGGCAGCGTCACGGCGAGTCCCAGACCGGAGAGACGGGCGGGCGCACTCATACCGGCGGGTACAGCGATGGATGGCCCGGCGCGATGCCCGCCTCCAGCAGCACGCGGTCGACGTCGCCCTCCCGTTCGGTGTCCCGGCGTGGCTTGCGAATGCCGTCGAGCGGCGGTTGCAGCTCACGCCGGTCGCCCTCGGATTGCGCGATCAAGGCCGTCACCTGGCTGAACGAGGTGCCCGACCCGGCGCCCTTGGTCCGGCCGGTCGGTCCGTCGACGACGACCACGTACGGCGATCCGGGGACGTCGTAATCCTGCCAGGCGGCGGTGGAGAGCAGCAGGTCGACGCCGGCCGGAGCGAGCTCGCGCAGGCTCGCGGGGCTTTCGTCCACTCCGTCCTTGGCGACGATCACCAGCCGGCTGCCCGCGGGGAGGGCCCAGCTTCCCGGGCGGCCCAGCTCCTCCCAGAACCCGGCGCAGCCGGCGCAGCCGGAGGAGAGGAAGGCGATCACCGTGTCGTGCTCCACCTCTACCGTGCGCAGGTGCACGACCTCGCCGTCCAGGGTCGAGCCGTCGATGTCGTGCCCCGGCGACCATTCGTCGCGTCGCTGCACCTGATGCGTAGTCGCCGACCGTGGGGTCTCCGGGTGCTGGACCCCGGGTGCGGTCTTGAACGGCGGCGGCTCGTCGCCTCCGTCCAACTCGTGCAGTCGCCGCAGCACACCGGCGTAGCCGCTGAGCAGTCCGGCGACCAGCACGCAGAGCACCAGCAGCAGCGCCGTCTCCACCGCGATCAACACGATCATGTCGTCTCCACCTTTCGGCCGGCCGGACCGGCTAGACCGGCTGGACCGGCTAGCCGTAACAGGGTCGGCAGCTGGGTCATCAGCAGATAGCTGCTCCAGGCCAGCAGCAGCACCGCGACGAGCAGGGGAATGCCGAGCAGCGGCTGGCCGGCGAATTCCGCGCGCAGCGACGGCGTCGGGTGCAGCGCGCCGATCGCCGCACTCACCCCGAAGAGCAGGTTGACCGCGACATGCCAGCCGCTGACGGGGCTCGCACCGGCGCCGAAGCAGCCACACTCCTGCTCGGGGGCAACCACCCGCATTCGCCAGGCGAAGGCGGCCAGCGTGGCGTAGCTGAGCGCCAGCAGCAACGCCGGGCCTCGGCCACCGACCAGCAGCACGACGAGCCCGATCACCACCTCGCCGACCCCGGTCAGCCGCGCGGCTGGCTTCGCCGCCCACCCCGATCCACCCGGGATCCGCGCGGCGGCCAGCGCCGCACCACCGGCCGCTGGATGGCGAATCTTGTACAGGCCGGCGGCGAGCAGCAGCAGTGCTCCGGCGGCCAGAATCCCCGTCACCGCTTCACCGTCCTACGAACCCGCCCGGAATCGCCGACTCGACACGCGGCGGAAGCAGATTTCCCGCCATGAACCGCTTAAGTAGCGGCGGCCCCGGACGATTGGGCTCCCTAGAGGACAGCGGCGGCCACGAGATCGCATGGGACAGCTACATACGTATGAGCAGAGCAGGATCGACGAGCTTGCGGCGGCGTACGTCTCGCCGCTATCTGGCATGTCTTCTGCTGCTCCTGCTCACGCCCTTCTACAGCTTCCTGGACAGCACCCACGCCGCCTGGACGGCCTCCGATGCCAACCCGGGCAACACCTTCACCACCGCCAACTGGCCCGCCAAACTCGCCTTCTCCACCCCTCCGGCCGACGCCACGATGGGTACAACCTTCACCACCTCACCCGTGGTGAGCGTCCAGGACGCCGCGGGCAACCCGATCGCGACACCGAACGTGCCGGTCACCCTGACCCTGAACGCGGCCCCGACGCCGGGCGGGACGCTGACCTGCACGACGAACCCGCTCACCAGCAGCGCGGCCAGCGCCACCTTCACGGGCTGCTCGATCAACATCGCCGGCACCTTCACCATCACCGCGTCGTCCCCCGGCCTCACCAGCGTCACCAGTGCCGTCTTCACCGTCTACGTCGCCCCGACCAAGCTCGTCTTCACCACCGCTCCGGGAACTCCGTACGCCTACATGTACTTCCCGACGGTCCCGGTGGTCAGCCTCGAGGACGCCAGCAGCAACGTGGTCGGCGGCGCGCCGCGCAACGTCACGGTGTCGGTCAGTGCCGGCTCGATCGCGTGTACGGCGACAACGGTGGCCAGCAGCGCCGGCACGGCCAGCTTCCCCAACTGTGCGATCAGCCCGACCGACACCACCACCAAGTCCTACACGGTGACCGCCTCGTCACCGGGGTTGACCAGTGCCACCACCAGCGTCACGGTTACCGGTGTCCGGGTCGGCTTCCAGACCTACACCTACACGTGTGGTGGAGTGCTCGCCCCCACGGTTGCGGCCCCCGGACCGTCCTATCTGCTGCAGGTGAACAACTGTGGCTTCACCCCGGGCAGCACTCTGACCACCAAGGTGGTCCTGCTGAAGGGCGGTGGCGACACCACCAGCACGCTGATCACCAACAACAGCGGCGCCGCCATCACCGTCTCCGGGATCGTCGCAACCTCGCCGGCGAGCCACAGCGGAACCCCGCCGCCGAGTCCGAACACGCTGACCATCCCGGTCGGGCAGAGCGCCTCGACTGGCACTGAGACCTCGAGCGCTGACGTGACCAACTGCAGCAGCACCGACTGCATCTGGCAGTGGAGCATCCCGACGATGCCGAACATTCAGTTCGGCGGGTCCCGGCTGATCCAATAGCCGCGGATCGCTGGTCCTACCCAACGCGCTGCTCTGAGGTGAAGGCTCGGTGCTGGAACATTCAGTCCGTGGAAGGAAGACCATGACGACCGCACTCTCAGCCGGCACCCTAACCCTCGCCGACGACCTCACGATCACCCGGATGGGCTACGGAGCGATGCAGCTGGCCGGCCCCGGTGTCTTCGGACCGCCGCGGGACCGCAGCGAGGCGATCGCTGTGCTGCGGGCCGCAGTTGACGCCGGAGTGACGCACATCGACACCAGTGACTTCTACGGCCCGCAGGTCGTGAACGAGATCATCAAGGAGGCGCTGTACCCCTACCCTGAGGATCTCCACATCGTGACCAAGGTCGGCGCCCGCCGTGGCGCCGACGCATCCTGGAACCCGGCGCTCGGCCGGGATGATCTGATTCTGGCCGTGCACGAGAACATCTCCCGTCTCGGACTCGAGGCGATGGACGTGGTGAACCTCCGACTGCACACCC
This sequence comes from Jatrophihabitans sp. GAS493, assembly GCF_900230215.1. Taxonomy (NCBI): domain Bacteria; kingdom Bacillati; phylum Actinomycetota; class Actinomycetes; order Jatrophihabitantales; family Jatrophihabitantaceae; genus Jatrophihabitans; species Jatrophihabitans sp. GAS493. Next base: position 693,944 of record NZ_LT907982.1, read on the forward strand.
ACCTGCCGATCTCTGAAGACTCGATCGCCGAGGAGTTCGCGGTACTGGCCGAGTTGCGGGAGCAGGGACTGATCCGGCACCTCGGGTTGAGCGAAGCGTCGAGCGCCCAGCTCACCGAGGCACTGACGATCGCCCCGGTGGTGACCGTCCAGAACCTGTACAACGTGGCCAACCGGCAGGACGACGAACTCGTCGCTCGCTGCGAGCGGGAGGGTATCGCCTTCGTGCCCTACTTCCCGCTCGGCGGGTTCTCGCCGCTGCAGGCCGACGAACTCGACGCGGTGGCGGCCTCGCTCGACACGACCAAGCAGCAGGTCGCCCTGGCCTGGCTGCTGCAGCGCTCGCCGGCGATCGCGCTGATCCCGGGGACCTCGTCGCGGGAGCATCTGCGGGAGAACCTGGCCGCGGCGGACCTGACCCTCCCGGCCGCGGCGATCGCCGAGCTGGACGCGATCGGCGGGTAGCCCGCCGACGGACAGCTCAGGGGGCTAGCTCCGTTAGGTCTTGGCCGAGATCTGAACCGCGCAGTCGTCCTTGTTGAGATAGACCGTGGAGCGGCCGAGCGGGTCAAGGGTCACCGACTTCGTGCCGGCGGGTGCCTTGGCCACGCTGATCTCCTGCCCATCCACCGGGTTGTAGAGGCGGAAGGTGCACTCCGAGCTGTCCTGGAAGTCCTTGATCTCCACCAGCACCGTCGCCGGCGCGGCGAAGCTGTCGGTATCCAGGTCGTCCGTCTGCGTGAATGGAAGGACAGCCGACCCGGCACCGGCCAGCGCAGCGACGACACAGCCGCGGTCAGTGGTCTCCCAGGTGAAGGGACCCGTCTCGCTGACCTGCTTGGTGATCCGCTGGTAGGTAATCGGCAGCGACACCACTTCGTGAGTCGTCGAGTTGGTCAGCCTCAGCGTGCAGCCGACATCGTTCGCTTGAATGTCGTCAGTGACTCGCAGCCGCCACGGCGCGGTGGCGGTGTAGCTACCGCTGCCCGGGTTCAGCGAGGGGAGCGGTGTCTGGCCGCCGTTCGATCCCGAGCCGCCTGAACCTGAGCCGCCGTTGGTCAGCGCAATCACTACGCCGATCACTGCGGCGAAGACCACCGCGCCGGCTCCGATCAGCAGCGGACGGTTGGGGCGGCGGCGCGTCTGAATGGTTTCGGGTCGAGCGTCCGGTCGCTCAGCCGGTGGCGTTTGAGCCGGAGAAGACGGGGGATTGACTCGCTCTCGCTCCGAACGGCGCGCCAGCCGAACATCACCGTCGCCGTCGACCCGGCGCTGCGGGATCTGCTTCCCCTCGCGGCGGAGTTGCTCGTCGACGTAGGTGTACAGGTCGGTGAAGGTGATGAAGCCGTCGTCGTTCTGGTCGAGATCGGCATCCAGGAGTCCGTCGATGAGGTGCTGGGTGAAGGCGCTCGTGCCGTTGTCGATCGTCGCGTCATTCGCCAGCTGAGTGCCCCGGCAACTGGAGAGGACGTAACGCCCGGGTCCGGCCACCGATTCGCCGAGGTCCCCGCCGCGGAATGCCCCGGCGTAGCAACAGTCAAGAATTATCACGGTGTTCTGAGCCCGCGACGCTTCGGCGAACTCGTTGATACGGGCGCTGCTCACCGCCGTCGAGAGCAACTGACCGGATTCGGTGTCCTGCACGCACAGGTGTAGACGTCCGCTCTGGTCGAGCTTGCCGTGGCCGCTGAAGTAGAGCAGCAGCACGTCGTCGCGGGAGGCGCTGTCGAAGAAGGTGCCCAGGGCGCGGATCACTCGGGCCGAGGTGGCTTCGGGTAACAGGGTCACGTCCACATCGGCGAAGAGCCCGGTTGTGCGGTCGACCAGGGCGCGATTGAGCGCGGCGATGTCCTTCACCGGCCCTTTCAGCGTCTGCAGATTGTGCTCGTCGGCCGGGTAGGTCGAGTTGCCGATCAGGAGTGCGCGGTACCGTCCGGCCATCCCGATCCCCCCACCCGATGGGCGGCCGCGGCGGCGATCGCCCGAACGGAGTCGATGTCGATCGCCTCGCCGGTGAGGCTGACGAAATGGTCCACGCCATCGTCGTCCCAGCGGACCTCGATGCGGCGGCCGCGGTCGCGACTGAGCCAAGCCCGGAACGATTCGACCGCGGCGGTGAAGGCACCGGCACTGCCGAGGGCGACGATGAGTTCGTCGACGCCGCCCTTCGAGCCGGTGAACGGACGTGACTGCACGCGCGTGTCGACGATCCCGTGCAGTTCGGATTGATAGGCGTTCACCTGGCTGCGCCAGCGGTCGTCATCGGGGTAGTAGTCGCTGCTGCGCAGCTCGACGGACAGCTCGAAGGTCGTATTCGAATCGTCTGTGGACATCCCACACCCCTTGCTAGGTGGGCCGATTTTACCAACGCATCGGCACGCAAAGCGAGGAGTCCGAGCGACCCTGCGCTGATACACGGCTCATTGCACGCTGGAACTGCTCGCGCCATAACGGCGCCGCCTGTTCGCGTGGAGGGTTGGGCGGCGACGACAGAGAGTAGATACTTGTTCACACTGACGGACCGGTGAGCACTCACTGCACGCTCAGCCGAGCGAAGGTCTAGGGAGAGGTGAGCGCCCGTGACGCGCATGCAGGGCCAGAAACAGCTCAGCCACGATCCCGACGAGCAGGAGGGTGAACGAACACCGGCTGAGAAGCCGAAGGGCACCGCCGCGCTCAGCGGGCTCGCCAATGCGAAGCCGGGCATCACATTCGCCCAAAGCTGGTCCGACGTGACCCGAGGTGCTCCGTCCGCAACCTTGACCAAAGCGATCAATGAGCATCAGCGCTGCAAGATGGGCCTGGGTTCGCTGGGGCAGAAGCTCGCGGGCCTGAATCTGCCGCCGAATACCGTTGACATCTTCGGGCTCCGGCTCGACCTGATCAGGAGCAAACTCGCCGAATTCGAGGGCGCCGAGATCTCTGTCAAGGATCGCCAGCAGGCGATCGCCACGATCATGAGCATCTTCGGACTCATGAACGGCATCTGGCATGACGCCGTCGCCGCCCACCAGGAGAAGCTCCGTCAGGACGCGGCGGACGAGAAGGAGCGCCTACGCCGGGAGCAGGAGGAGAAGAACAAGCTGCCGGCCGACTTCGGCGGCAAGCCGGCCACCTACGACAAGGCGAAGACTCTTGCCGCCGGCCTGGCCAAGCCCGCCTTCGACCAGGCCTCCGAGTCGATAGCCACCACGAAGAAGGAGGGCCTGAATGCCTTAGAAGCGAGCAAACCCAACGAGTGGGACGAGAAGCCGAAGAAGCGCCGGAATCAGAAGAACCAGCCTAAGAAGCAGGAGCCGAAGGCGCAGACGGCAGAGGACTTCGAACTGGCGGCAGCCTCGGCGTTGAAGGTGGCCGAGGATCAGCGGGATTCGACTATCAACAGCGTCGTCGCCAAACTGGGCACCGTCGCCTCGTCAGCCAGCGGAAAGAAGCTCGACGACTCGATCTTGATGGAGATCTTCGGTCTGGGCCACGGCAACATCTCGCTCTGCCAGACCCTGACCGACGTCGCGGCGACCGCGGGGGGCCTTCGGCTGGCCCAGGATGTCGCGGCCGAGAAGGATGCGGCCGGAGTGGGTCGGGAGTGCCTGCGTCTGATCACGCTGAAGGTTGACCCGGCGTTCGTAGTCGCCCCGGCTCGGTTGCTCGCCCGCGCTGGTGGTGGCTCATTCGCCCCGTGGCTCTGCAGCCTGATCGGCGGAAACGACTTCGTCACGGCCACCAAGTTTGCCGGCGAGCATCTCTCCTGCCTGAACGTGGTACCGCTGGTGGCGCCGCAACTGGGATTCAGTCAGTTGGCCCACGACCTGGTCAGTTGGCTCGGCGAACGGCAGGAGAACACCGGCGACGTTACCTGGCTGTTGAACTTCCAGGCGCAAGACACATTCCAAACGTTCGTGGCGACGATAGTCAAGGGCAGTCTTTCAATCGGCGATTTCCGCAGTGTCTTCACGAAGGCGGGGGCCAAGTTCACCTTCGATGAGCTGAGCCCCCTCTGTATCAGCTTTCGCGCCCAATTGCCGACCCTGGAACTCGCACTAGCCGACGCACCCGCCCATCAAATGCGCTTCGTCAGCCTGGCCGCATCTATCGGCACGGGAAGCGACGTAACCCTCAAGAATGCGATGAAGGCGGAATCGTTCCTCTTCCACAAGACTGCCGGATTCGCCATCAATTGGAAGGTCGACAAGCCGGATATTCCGTACGGACGCGACGAAGATGGCGAGTACTACGCCGCCAACGTCGCCGGCGACAACCGCCTCGGCCGTCTATACATGACCTTTCCAGGCGTGACGGCGGAGATGTTCATACACACTCATTGGATGGCCACCAAATCGGGCAACATCACGTCGATGCACGTGAAGACCCTCGACAGGGCCGGTGGCCAGAACGGCACCGAATTGAACAAATTCCCCGCCCTTTTCTCGTTGCTTCCGAAGGAAATCGCGCGGGTTCAGGACCTCTCGCCTCATGTGGGCCCCACGCTGTTCTGGACACCACCGAAGCGCTGAGGTGCGTCCTGTGCATTTGCCTATGAGCGATCTGATCGATGGCCTCACCGTGGCCGGAAAGCGGCGACATGACCAGTCGTGGGGAGATTGGCGGCAGGCCGATTCCTTCGATGCCGCAGTCTCGGTTCTGACTGAGGACTACCTGTCCGGCACTGACGAGAACGTGCAGGCCGATCGCGTTGACATGGTGGCGGCGACCTTCGGGCTTGATCTGATCGATGCCGGACTGCTGTGGTCCATCGCCGCCCCCGACCTGGACGCGTCGGTCGCGCTGGCCTACGGGGCGCTGCGCGATAGCGGCGGCACGAGTGCGGCAACGGTGGCGCTGGCCCTGGAACTCGCGGCCATTCCCACCAATTCACGCGAGGCGTTCGCTCGGCTTGGCCCTGACTCACCACTCTCCGCTCATGGCCTGATCGAAGTCATCGAGGGCGACACCTGGCTGACCAGCACGCTGCGAACCCCCAACATCGTCACGGCCACTCTGGCCGGAGCCGAGCCGAAGGATCAGCTCGTCAGTCGCCTGCAGTGCACCCTGAGCCCGCTGTCGCTGCCCGGCGGGATTCAGGTTCAGCGAGCCCTGCAGCAGGGTGAGCCACTGATCTGGATCCATGCCCCATCCGGGAGTGCCGGCGATTCGATGGCCGCCGGTGCCGTCGAGGCGACCGGACAGGGATGGCTGGCGATCGATGCCCGGCGCTGTACGGCGGCCGCCACATCGACATCGGCGAACCGAATTGTGCGCGGAGTGCTGGGCGAAGCTATGGCCCGCGCGGCTCGCGTGGCCGGTTTGCGTGGACGCGCACTCATCGTCATCGGTGGCGAGCACCTGGCGGAGGCGGCCGTCGACGGAGATCTGGACGCTTTCGCCGTACTCGCCGCGGCAGCGATCCCGGTGGTGATCGTCGGTGCGACCGCCTGGACGTCCAGCTGGATGACCCGGCGCCCGCTGACGGTGACCGCCGAGCCACTTACCGCCGCGGAGCGGATTGAGCTCTGGGGCCGCGAAGTCGGTCCGATGGTCGAGCGCGACCACGCGCTGCGCCAGAATCTGGCCGGTCTGCGGCTCAGTCCGGAGGATGTCGCTGAGACGGCTCGGTACGCCCGGCTACTGGCCGCCAGTCAGGCTCGCGAACTCGATGCCGCGACGGTGCGGGAGGCCGCCCGGGAGATCGGCGGATCGCGCAGCGCCCGGGGCGGGCGGGTGCGCACCGATCCCGTCGGAGGTGAAGGGCCGACCTACGACGACCTCCTGCTTCCGGAGCGCGCGATCGCACCGATCCGGCAGCTGGTGACCTGGGCGCGTCACCGCAACGAGGTGACCGCCCATGGCCCGCTGCGGCACCGTGGGCGCGGGCTCACGGCGCTCTTCGCGGGCAGCCCCGGAACCGGCAAGACGCTGGCGGCCCACGTCGTCGCCGAACAGCTTTCGATGGAACTCTTCCAGGTCGATCTCGTGGGAATTGTGGACAAGTACATCGGCGAGACCGAGAAGAATCTGGAGCGGGTCTTCCGCGCGGCCGAGTCACTCGACGTGGTTCTCTTCTTCGACGAGGCCGACGCGCTCTTCGGCAGCCGATCCGAGGTCAGCGACGCTCACGATCGCTACGCCAATCAAGAGGTCGCATACCTACTTCAGCGCATGGAGCAGTTCGACGGTGTCACGATTCTGGCCACCAACCTGCGCGGGAATCTCGACCGCGCATTCTCCCGCCGGATGAGCTTCATCGTCCACTTCCCGGACCCGGATCCCGAGACCCGCAGACGGCTCTGGCACCATCACCTCGCCCAGATCACGCTCGATGCCGACGATCCGGTTCGCGTCGCCAACCTGGGTGACGAACTTGCCCTCACCGGCGGCGATATCCGCAATATCGTGCTGGCCGCGACCTACGACGCGACGGCGGCCGGCGAACCGGTTGGGATGCGCCACATCGTCGCCGCCACCACGAGCGAGTTTCAGAAACTCAGCCGAGTGCTACCCGAAGATGCGCTGCGGCGCCTCTACGCGCGGCGGGATGACGAGAACTAGCCGGTGAGTGCGGCCCACGGCTGAAACTTGAAATCCGGGTACCTACCCACTTGAATGCACTCAACACCCTCTGGACTGAGATGGAGATCGTGGAACCGGATGACCGCCTGGTTCGCGCCGCCGCCGACATTGCGCTGACCCACGGACTGCGTGGCTACGACGCGATTCACTGCGCGTCCGCTCAGCAAGTTGCCGACGACGATCTGTTGGCTGCGGCTGGCGACGCACGCCTGCTCAGCGCGTGGATGGAATCGGGCACCTCAACCCACGACACGAATTAACCGTGAGGGCATCAGTCAAGTAGGGGCGGCGAGATGGTAGATCTACGCTTACCCGTGCGGTCTCTCCGTCTCGAAAGGATCATCAACGCTTCCGTCCAAGAATGCTTCGACCTGTCACTGTCGGTAGATGCCCACACGGCGTCGATGGGTCTGTCAGATGAACGAGCGATCTCGGGCGTAACGAGCGGGACCATGAAGATGGGTGAGAGTGGGACGTGGCACGCGCGCCACTTCGGGCTTCCGTTCCGCATGATGTCGATGATCACCGCGTTCGAGCGCCCAACGCGCTTCGTTGACGAGCAAACACGAGGACCGTTTCGCTTCGGGTGGCACGAGCACACCCTCGAAGCGCAGGAATCTGGAGCCACACTCATGGTGGACAGGGTGGAATTCAAGTCCTCGCTCGCGCCACTCGGGACCACCGCCGACCGCGTCGTGCTCGACAAGTACATGCACAACCTTCTACGTCAACGAAACGATTGGCTCAAGGTTGCGCTGGCGGGATGACGGCCGAGCTACCCTGGCTCGCCACATGGACTCACGTTCCGTGAGGCGGAGCGACGACTACGTGGGGCCGCGCCCTCATTCGATGGTCAGCAGGTCCAACCGCCGGTGCGGTCGCTAAGGGGCAACGCACACTGATTGATGGTGTGTGAGCTTCTGGACCGCCAGTCCTCGTACTTGTTGCTGGCCGGTGCAGCTGCGAGGAGCAGAGTCGCACTGGCGAGCAGGCCGATGATCCAGAACGTGCGACGACGGGAAGTGCCAACATCGGTAATGTCAGCCATCATTATGTCCCCGTCGTAACGGTACAAGGTCCTGAATTTCTTCGGAGAAAATAAGTACATTGGGGCACCGGTCCGACGCCCATTCGATCACGTCGGCCTGCGGCCCGATAAATTCCTCGTGGCCGTTGTTTGCGTCTTGAGCCCAGACAGCGCGCCAGTCGCTGGAGCGCCCGACCGGTTGGAGCACGACGTTTGGAGTGAAGTCGGGGTTGGGGCTAGGTTCAGCGAGCGCGTCGCCGTCGGTGACAAAATCCTGATAAGGGATTTTCATGAGTTAGAGCCTATCCGTTGTAACCGGCGGCGGCGTAGCTGCCGGGGAGGGCAGAAGCGGTGGAGAACCGGTAGATCGCCTTGTCTGGTGCGTGCATGACTGGACTTCGTTGATACGCCCACCAGTACCCTTCGTACCCTGACAGCTTCCACGACGTCTCGATCACCATGTTGTGGTCGTAGTTGTGATTGTCGTACAGGTTGCATCCGCCGGGGTAGCTGACCAGGTAGCTGGCCGAGGCGGCCGGCCTCGTGTTTGGACCGCATGAATGCACAAGCGATCCGCCGTTGGCTTTGCCAACGGCACCGTTATACAAGGCCCCACTGAAGATGGTGTTGACCGTGTAGTTCGAGTTACGTGATTGCACCGGGGAGGCGACGGTTTGGGCACCGGTGAGGTGCCACTCGATGAGAATATGTTCGTTGCCGAGGACTTTGGCACCGATTCCGTAGGTGATCGTCGTGGTGTTGAACTCAGCGAAGAAGTCATTGAAGACTGTCCAGCAGCCGTGGTTGTCGCAGAACACCGAGCGTGATGGTGTGGCGTCTGGTGAGACACTGGGGGTTGCAACGGAGGACGTGTCGATGCAGGCCCAAGCGCCGGATCGTTCGGCTGGCTTCTTGGTGCACTGGATGGCAGGCGTCGCACCACTGGGGCTGGCGAAGTCGGTGTAGGGCACCGCGCTGATGGATGTCGCCGAAGCCACGGTTGTCAGGGTGCCGGAAATGGCGATCACGGCGACGCAGACGGCGATGATCAGATAGCGAATTGTGAACCTCTTCTGCCGTGGCATAGCCCCTCCAAGCTGTGTCGGCGCGGCAGTCGCAGTGTCGAAGCCGCGGTGCCGGAGTGGGAAGAGACTTACATAGACTGCTACCGCTAGTCAAGACACGAACACCCATAGTTCCCGCGCCTGCGCTGGGCCTACGGAATCTCCGAGCTAGCTGCCAAGCATCGGAGACGCCCGATCTACGGCAGTGCGGGTCCGTCGTTTGCGACGGGGGAGTTTCCTCCCGAGATCCGGCAAGAAGACTTCCCCGATTCCGACCGAGCAAGTGGCCGCTCATCACGGTGTCGCACGACGACCCACACCGGTCAGTTCGCCGAGAGCGATCACCCCTGGGAGCCGGAACAACGACCCCGCCGCCGGACTTGAGCCTCTATGACTCAATTCCCTGAAGGGGACAAGTACATGACGAAGACCCTTGAACTTCCGGTTCTCTCCCTGACCGACCAGGTCATCCTGCCTGGCATGGTCGTACCGATCGAGCTCGATGAGAAGGCCCAGGCGGCGGTCGACGCCGCGCAGGCCGGCTCCGACGACACGCTACTGATCACCGCTCGCCTCGCCGACCGCTACCCGACTTTCGGCGTGGTGGCGACGATCGAGCAGATCGGCCGACTCCCGGGCGGCCGTCCCGGTGCGGTGCTGCGGGCTGAGGCACGCGCCCGCATCGGGCACGGCGTAACCGGCGTCGGCGCCGCCCTCTGGGTCGAGGCCGAACTGGTCGAGACCCCGCCGGCCACCGAGCAGACGAAGGAGCTGGCCGACGAGTACAAGAAACTCGTCGTAGCCGTTCTGGAACGTCGCAACGCGTGGCAGATCATCGACTCGGTCAAGCAGATCACCGACCCGTCGACGCTGGCCGACACCGCCGGTTGGGCCTCCTACCTGACTCCCGAGCAGAAGCGCCAGGTGCTGGAGACGCCCGACATCTCCGAGCGTCTGGGGGCGCTCATCGAGTGGACCCGCACCCACCTGGCCGAGCAGGAGGTCACCGAGAAGATCCGCGATGACGTCCGTGAAGGCATGGAGGCCAGCCAGCGGGAGTTCCTGCTGCGCCAGCAACTCGCGGCGATCCGCAAGGAGCTCGGCGAGGGCGAGCCGGAGGGCGCCGATGACTACCGCGGACGCGTCGAGGCCGCCGATCTACCCGAGAAGGTAAGGGAAGCTGCGCTGCGCGAGGTCGGCAAACTGGAGCGGGCCAGCGAGCAGAGCCCGGAGTCCGGATGGATCCGCACGTGGTTGGACACGGTGCTGGAGCTTCCCTGGAGCGTGCGCACCGAAGACAGCACGGACGTGGCTGCGGCTCGGGCCGTCCTCGACGCCGATCACCACGGCCTGGACGACGTGAAGGACCGCATCACCGAGTACCTGGCCGTCCGCGCCCGGCGGGCCGAACGGGGCCTGTCGGTCGTCGGCGGCCGTGGCTCCGGTGCCGTGCTGGCCCTGGCCGGCCCGCCCGGGGTCGGCAAGACGTCGCTCGGCGAGAGCGTCGCCCGGGCCCTGGATCGCAAGTTCGTCCGGGTCGCGCTGGGCGGCGTCCGGGACGAGGCGGAGATCCGCGGTCACCGGCGCACCTACGTCGGCTCGCTGCCCGGACGCATCGTCCGGGCGATCGCGGAGGCCGGCTCGATGAACCCGGTGGTGCTGCTGGACGAGGTCGACAAGCTCGGCTCGGACTTCCGCGGTGACCCCGCGGCGGCCTTGCTCGAGGTGCTCGACCCGGCTCAGAACCACACGTTCCGCGACCACTACCTGGAGATCGAACTGGATCTCTCCGACGTGCTCTTCATCGCCACCGCCAACACGGTCGACCAGATCCCCGGCCCGCTGCTGGACCGGATGGAACTGGTGACCCTGGACGGATACACCGAGGACGACAAGGTCGCCATCGCCCGTCAGCACCTGCTGCCCCGGCAGCTGGAGCGCAACGCGCTGAGCAGTGACGATGTGGAGATCTCCGACGAGGCGCTACGACAGATCGCGTCCGACTACACCCGCGAGGCGGGTGTGCGGCAGCTGGAGCGAGGCATCGGCAAGGTGCTGCGCAAGGTGGCCACCAAGTTGGCCGGCGGTGCGGAATCTCCTTTGATCATCGGGGAATCCGAGCTGCGCGACTACCTCGGGCGGCCGCGTTTCACGCCCGAGACGGCTGAGCGTACCTCCGTCCCCGGGGTGGCCACCGGCCTGGCCGTCACCGGTCTGGGCGGCGACGTCCTCTTCATCGAGGCCGCCGCGCCCGAGCAGGCCGGAGAGTCGAAGGCAGGGCTGACCCTGACCGGCCAGCTCGGCGACGTGATGAAGGAGTCGGCGCAGATCGCGGTCTCCTACCTCCGTTCGCACGCCAGCCAGCTCGGCATCGACGCAGCGGCGCTGGAGCGTTCGGTGCACATCCACGTGCCGGCCGGGGCGGTGCCGAAGGACGGCCCGTCGGCCGGAGTCACGATGGTGACCGCGCTGGCCTCACTGGCCACCGGACGTCCGGTTCGCTCGGACGTCGGGATGACCGGCGAGGTGACCCTGAACGGTCGGGTGCTGCCGATCGGCGGGGTCAAGCAGAAGCTGATGGCGGCCCAGCGAGCCGGACTGAAGACGATCTTCCTGCCCGCTCGCAACGAGCCGGATCTGGACGACGTGCCGGCCGAGGTGCTGGAGGCGCTGGACGTCCGCCTAGTCGCCGACGTGGCCGACATCGTGGCCCAGGCCTTGGAGGCCACCACTCAGGAGGCCACGCAGGCCGCCTAACCCTCCACCTAGCCCTCCACCTAGCCCTCCACTTTTGGCACAGCGACAGGGACTATCCCTGTCGCTGTGCCAAAACCGGTTGGGGTGGCGGCTTACGCTCTCCCCATGCCCGACCCGAATTGGATCGTCACCGACCTCCGCCCCACCGATCACGACACCTGGCAGCGGCTCTACACCGGTTACTGCGACTTCTACGAGGTGCCGGCCAACGCGGAGAAGCTAGACCGGGTCTGGGGCTGGCTCAACGACCCGACCCACGAGGTCAACGGGATCGTGGTGCGCAGACACGAGGACGCACCCGCGTCCGGGCTGGCTCACTATCGGGCCTTCGCCCGCCCGCTCCACGGCGCCATCGGCTGCTACCTCGACGATCTCTTCGTCGCCCCGCAAGACCGAGGCAGCGGCGCGGTCGACGCACTACTGGCGCAACTGCGACACCTAGCTCGCACCAACGGCTGGGACGTGGTGCGCTGGATAACCTCCGACACCAACATCCGCGCCCGCACCGCCTACGACCGGGTGGCCACGGCCACCAACCTCATCACCTACAACATGTCGCCGCAGGAATGAGCAGCGTCGACTCGCGCCCCACCAAGGCCCGGATGGAGGCGTTCAGTGACGGCGTCTTCGCCGTCGCGATCACCCTGCTGGTGCTGGACATCAAGCTCCCCGAAGTCGACGCGCACGCCAGCCTCTGGCACGCGCTTGGGCACAACTGGTCGCACTACCTGGCCTACGCGATCAGCTTCCTGACGATCGGCGTCATGTGGGTCAACCACCACAACATGCTGCACACGGTTGAGTTCGCCGACCACGGCCTGCTGTACAGCAACCTCGGGCTGCTGGCCGTCATCGCCTTCATCCCGTTCCCGACGTCGGTGCTCTCGGAGTACGTGCGCGACGGCTCCTCCGAGCACCTGCAGGCGGCGGTCGGGCTCTACGGGCTCACCATGATCGCCCTCGGCACGACGTTCTCGCTGATGTGGCTGCACATCTACCATCACCCCGAGATCCGGCGGCGCGGCACGACGAACGCCCTTATCCGCAAGGACGTCCTGCGCTCCTGCGGCGGCACGGCCTGCTACGCGACGGGCACCCTGATCGGGATCTTCCTGCCCTACCTGGCCCTGGCCATCTTCGCCGGGCTGGTCGTTCTCTTCGCCGTCGCCCGGCCGGCGACGGCGCGAGCGACCGTCAGCTGACGAGCAGCTCCTCGACGCCGACCCGCACCCGGTCACCCCGCACCAGCTGCCGACCCCGGCGAAGCTCCACCTCGGAGTTCACCAGAACCTCGCCCGAGGCCAGCAGTTCCTTCACGTCCGACCCGTTCTGAACCACGTCGGCCAGCTTCAGCAGCTGCCCGAGACGGATCGAGTTCTCCCTGATCGGCACCTCGCGCATTGCGCTAGTCCGCTTAACGGACGCCGAGCAGGTCAATGACGAAGATGAGTGTCTTTCCAGAGAGTCGGTGGCCCGACCCGGCCGGCCCGTAGGCCTTCTCCGGCGGGATGGTGAGCTGGCGACGGCCACCCACCTTCATGCCGGGGATGCCCTCCTGCCAACCCTGGATGAGTCCCTGCAGTGGGAACTCGATCGATTCGCCGCGGTTCCATGACGCGTCGAACTCGGCGCCGCTGTCGTGCTCGACACCGACGTAATGCACCTTGACCGTCGCGCCGGCTACCGCCTCAGCGCCTTCACCGACGACGATGTCCAGGATGTCGAGATCCTCGGGCGCATCTCCGGCTGGGAATTCGATGACTGGCTTCTCGAGATTTGTCATGCCTCCATCAAACCGCACGGGACGCATCGAGCAGACCCTGGGCCACCAGTAGTTCCATCAACCGGATATCGGCCGGGGCCGTGATCGGGCCGTCGGAGAGGGCCAGCCAGCGCAGTTCGGCTATCTCCGACGCCGGGGCCGCCGGCGGCGAGCCGGGCAGCGGGTCGGCGAAGAAGCAGAGCATTCGCACCTGGCGCCCCTCGTGCACGCCATGGGCCGGCGCCTCGATGGTCGCGGCCAGGCGCAGCGACGACGGATCCAGCAGCACGCCCAGCTCCTCGCGCACCTCGCGCAGCAGCGCCTCGGCGTCACTCTCCCCCGGCTCGCGCTTGCCACCGGGGACGTAGAACGCGCTGTTGCCACGGGTGCGTACGTGCAGCAGCAGCCCGTCCCGCAGGCAGACCCAGGCCACCACGTCCAGCGGCGGCCGGCCGGCCGGTGGCTGCGCGTCCGGTACTTGCGCGTCGGGTGTCAGCATCGGAACTGCAGCAGAGCCTTGGCGAAACCGGCCGTCTGATACAGGTACTGGTAGGCCCATTCGACCGGTGAGATCCGCTCCGAACTCGCCGCCACCATGCTGATCTGCGCGCCGTCGGTGCAGTTGTTCAGGATGAACCGGGCCCGCGTGATGTGGTACTTCGAGGTCACCACGGCGAGCGACGTCCAGCCGTTCGCGCTGATCAGTTTCTGCAGCTCGCGCCCTCACCCCGCGTGGTCGGCGGGTCGGGGTGGAAGCAGTGCACGGTGATCCCGGCCGGCGGGTTCCGGCAGAGCGCGTTCGCCGCCCGCTGCTTGACGCTGTTCACCGAGATCACCAGATTCGTGGCTACGCCGTCGTCAAGCAGAGTCATCGCCTCCTTCAACCGCGCCGCACCGGGTGGGCCGAGCACGACCACCGCGTCGGCCTTCGTCGGCGAGTCCACCGAGGGGAAGACCAGCAGCATCGTGCAGGCCGCGAGCCAGACGGCCACCAGCGCGAGCAGCGCGACGAGCACCTTCCGGCGCCGGCTGAACCGGGCTCGCTCGGCGTTGTGTTCACCCCCCGGCACGACTTCAGGCTAGCCGGGCCGGTTTCCGCAGATCGCGCTGGGCGAACGCCGATCGGGTGCCCGGGCCTGCCGAAACCCGCCGATCCCGCTTAGGCTCGTAAGGTGCCCGAACTTCCTGAGGTAGAGGCGTTGGCCGCCTTCCTGCGCGAGCGCGCGGTAGACCGCACGGTGATGCGGATCGACGTCGCGTCCTTCAGCGCGGTGAAGACCTTCGACCCGCCGCTGTCGGCCCTTTACGGCGCACCGATCACCGGCGCCGGCCGGCACGGCAAGTTCCTCGACATCGACGTCAGCGGGCTGCATCTGATCACGCATTTCTCCCGGGCCGGCTGGCTGCAGTGGCGCGACTCGCTGCCGGCCGCGCCCCCTCGCCCGGGCGGCAAGGGGCCGATCGCGCTACGGCTGCACCTGGCGCCGGAGTTCGACGAGGCCACCGGGCAGGAGGGACCGGTCAGTGGCTTCGACCTCACCGAAGCCGGCACCCAGAAGCGGCTGGCCGTCTACCTGGTCCGCGACCCGCTGGAGGTACCGGGCATCGCTCGGCTCGGCCCGGACGCCCTCAGCCTCGACGAGGCGGAGTTCGCCGAGTTGCTGCGCTCGCACCGGGCCCAGGTCAAGGGCGTGATCACCGACCAGAATGTGCTGGCTGGAATCGGCAACGCCTACTCCGATGAGATCTTGCATGCGGCCCGTCTCTCGCCGTTCAAGAACACCGCGAAACTCACCGATGACGAACTGGCCCGGCTCTTCGAGGCGATGCGAGCCGAGCTGACCGAGGCCGTGCAGCGCTCGGTCGGGCAGAAGGCTGCGACCCTGAAGGGCGAGAAGCGCAGTGGCCTCGCGGTGCACGGGAAGGCCGGTCTGCCGTGCCCGGTCTGCGGCGACACGATCGGGGAGGTCTCCTTCGCCAGCAAGTCCTTCCAGTACTGCCCAACCTGTCAGACCGAGGGGCGCGGGCTGGCCGACCGGCGGATGTCCCGGCTGCTCAAGTAGGGCAGACTGGTCAGAATGCATCCCCATCACCAGATCCCCACGGTCGACGTCAGCGAGATCTCCGGCGACGCCGTCCTGCTGGACGTCCGCGAGGACTTCGAATGGAACGCCGGGCACATCGACGGTGCGCTGCACGTCCCGATGAACGACCTGCCGCAGCGCCTCTCCTACGATGCCGGCGCCATCACCCCGGACGCCAACGTGGTGGTCGTCTGCAAGATGGGCGGGCGTTCGGCTCAGGTCACGGCCTGGCTCAACCAGCAGGGCTACCGCGCGACCAACCTCGAGGGCGGCATGCTGGCCTGGGCCACCGCCGGTAAGCCGATGATCAGCGAGGATGGCACGCCACCGCAAGTGGCGTAACCGAACCATTCCGCCACGCGGCGCCGATTTCACCGGTTGGTCATGACGCGGCCACCTTCACCAGGCAAGATGAAGCCGTGCCCCCGCGCGAACGGCTTCGAAGCCCGCTGACGCGCCCCACTCCCACCAGCGTGGTGCGTGCCCGAATATCTCAACGAACCCGGCCCCCACTCCCCCGGGTCGAGCGCCCGCTCGTGGTCGCGCACCGCGGCTCGTCCTTCGACGTCGCGGAGCACACCCTGGCCGCCTACAAGGCGGCGATCGACGGCGGCGCGGACGCACTGGAGTGCGACGTTCGCATGACCCGCGACGGCCATCTCGTCTGTGTCCACGACCGGACGGTGAACCGCACCTCCGATGGGCGGGGCGCGGTCAGTTCGATGGATCTGAAGCGGTTGGAGAGCCTGGACTTCGCGTCCTGGCGGACTGACGCGTACCTGGCCGACGTTGCTCCGGACGAGGACAACCATGGGCGCGTCCTCACCCTGGACGCGCTGCTGACGCTGGTCCGGGATGCTCCGCGGCCGGTTCGACTGCTGATCGAGACCAAGCACCCGACCCGCTACGGCGGCCTGGTCGAGATCGAGGTGGTGAAGGCACTGCACCGCTTCGGCTGGGCCGGCGAGCTCGGTGATCTGAACGGGGAACCGAGCCGTCCACGCCCGTTCGATCAGGACCGGGCCAAGGCCGCACCGGTCACCGTGATGAGTTTTGCTCCGCTGGCGCTGCGCCGGATCCGGCTGCTCGCACCCGATCTGCCCACGGTGCTGCTCAGCGAGCGGTTGCTCCCGGGGCGCCGCGACGGTTCGCTGCCGGTCGGCGTTCCGATCAGCGGACCGGGCCTGCACATCCTGCGATCCAACCCCGGTTACGTCGACCGGGCGCACGCTCGCGGCTCATTTGTCTATGTGTGGACTGTGGACGAACCCGATGACATTGACTACGTTCTGCACCTCGGGGTGGACGCCGTCATCTCGAATCGTCCGGATTTGGTGCTGTCGCGGCTGGCTCAGGTTAAATGAGTGTGCAACCATAACTGCAACCGACCGCGGTCGAGGTTTACCGATCGTGACGCTTGGGCATAAGAGTTCGTATCAGGCTGGACAGCCGGTCGAACAAGGGAAGGGGCGCGCACATGTTCACGACATGGGCTTCCCCCGACGCGGACAGTGTGACTGCGGTTCGGCACGGACTGGCCCGAAATCTGCAGATGCTCTCGCTCGCTCCAGAGATCATCGACGACGCTGAGTTGGTGCTCGGCGAACTGCTGGTCAACTCCATCCGCCACGCCCGCCCGCTGGACTCCGGGCGGATCGAGGTCGCCTGGGATCTGCGTGATGACGCGGTCGTGCTGCGGGTGACCGACGGTGGAGGCGCGGAGACCCCTCACGTGCGCGAAACCGGCACCTTCGAATCCGGTGGACGCGGTCTGCGGATCGTGCAGGCGCTGGCCGACCGGTGGGGCGTGATCCGCTCGGACGCGACCAGCACCGTCTGGGCCGAGCTCGCACTGGGAAACGCAGCAGCCTCCTAACTGGCCGCGCTCACGACAAGACCGGACAGCTGTTCCCAATGCCGCTCAGACGGGGAGGCTTCGCATTACGCGAAGCGCCACCGACAGCGTGGCGAGGTCGACGTTGTCCCGGGCGAGCCCTTCGCCGATCGTGGTCAGCGTCCGGTTCACCCGCTCGACGTTGGCATCGCGCCACTGCTCCAGCCGCTCGGCCGGGCTCTCGGTGGCCGGGGTGCTGGCCAGCACCCCCCGCGTGATCGCCGACAGCGCCGCGTAGACGTCGTAGCGCAGCGCGGCTCGAGCCAGCGCCGACCAGCGATCGTCGCGGGGCAGCGCGGTGATCATGTTCAGCAACTCGTCGACCCGAAACAGCTCCGAGGCCTGGAAGTGCAGGGCCGCCACCTGCTCGGCCGGCTGGTCGGTGGCCACCGCGATCTCGACAACGTCCAGCAGCAGGAACGCCGTGAGCAGTTCCGCGGTCCGCAGCGCGATCTCGTCCGGCAGCCCGTCATCCTTCAGCCGCTGGATCTCGCCCTCCAGGTTGGCCCGCTCGACCGAACCGAGCAGCCCGAGCACCTTCGGAGTCAGCGCGGCGATCGTCGGGCCGAATCGCTCGACCTCGCGGGCCACTTCGGCGATCGGGAACCGCACGTCGACGAACCAGCGGGTGGCCCGGTCGATGAGGCGCCGAATCTCCTGGTAGCCCGCACACTGAGCCGCCGTCGGCACCACGTTGTCCAGCGCCTCGATGTCGCGCCAGAGCGCGTCGAGGCCGAAGACCTCCCGCACCAGCGTGTAGGCGCGGGCAATCTGGGCCACGTCGGCCCCGGTCTCCTCGACGACCCGATGAACGAAGGTCGCGCCGCTGCGATTCACCATGTCGTTGACGACGCAGGTGGTGATGATCTCCCGGTGCAGCGGATGGCTCTGCAGCCCGCCCTCGGCGCGCTGCAGGATCTGCGGCGGGAAGTATCCACTGAGCACACGCTGGAACCACGGCTCGTCGGGGAGCGTGGAGTCGTCGATGCGCGCGGCCAGCGTCATCTTCGCGTACGCGACGAGCACCGCGAGCTCGGGCGAGGTGAGCCCGTCGCCGGCCGAGCGGCGGGCGGCCAGCTCCTTCTCCGTGGGCAGGAACTCCAGCGCCCGATCCAACTGCCCCGATTTCTCCAGCGTGTTGATGAAGCGGGCATGCACGCTGATCATCTTGCGGGCATTGCCGCGACCGATCCCGAGGAGAACGTTCTGCTCGTAGTTGTCGCGCAGCACGTGCTCGGCGACCGCGTCGGTCGCCGAGGCCAGCAGGACGTTGCGTTCCTCGGCCGGCAGGGTCTTCGCGGCCACCATGCGGTCGAGCAGAATCTTGACGTTCACCTCGTGGTCGGAGGTGTCCACGCCGGCCGAGTTGTCGATCGCATCGGTGTTGATCCGCCCGCCGTTGCGGGCGTATTCGATCCGTCCCGGCTGGGTGAAGCCCAGATTGCCGCCCTCGCCCACCACCGCCGCCCGCAGCTGATTGCCGTCGATGCGAACCGCGTCATTCGCCTTGTCCCCGGCCGCCGCGTGTACCTCGGTCGAAGCCTTCACGTAGGTGCCGACTCCGCCGTTGAAGAGCAGGTCGACCCGGGCGGTGAGGATGGCCCGGATCAGCGCCTGGGGCGTCATCGTCGGCTCGTCACCCTCGATGCCGAGCGCGGTTCGGACCTCGGGCGAGATCGGAATCGCCTTCAAAGTACGGGGAAAGACCCCTCCGCCCTCGGAGATGAGACTGCGGTCGTAGTCACCCCAGCTCGATCGCGGGAGGTCGAAGAGCCGCCTCCGCTCGGGGAAGGAAGCGCTTGCGACCGGGTTCGGATCGAGGAAAATGTGCCGGTGGTCGAAGGCCGCGACGAGACGGATGTGCTCCGACAGCAGCATGCCGTTGCCGAAGACGTCGCCGGACATGTCACCGATGCCGACCACGGTGAAATCGTCAGTCTGGGTATTGACGCCCAGCTCGCGGAAGTGGAACTTCACCGACTCCCAGGCGCCTCGGGCGGTGATCCCCATAGCTTTATGGTCGTATCCCACCGAGCCACCCGAGGCGAAGGCGTCACCCAGCCAGAACCCGTAGTCGATCGCGATGCCGTTGGCGATGTCGCTGAAGGTCGCGGTCCCCTTGTCGGCCGCCACCACCAGGTACGGGTCGTCAGTGTCGTAGCGGCGCACCCCATCGGGGACGACGACCTTCCCCGAACCGTCGGCGGCATAGTTGTCGGTGAGGTCGAGCATCCCGCGGATGAAGAGTCGGTAGCAGGCGATGCCCTCAGCCAGCCAGGCTTCCCGGTCGTTCTGCGGATCGGGCAGCTGCTTGCAGACGAATCCCCCCTTGGCCCCAACCGGGACGATGACGGCGTTCTTCACCATCTGCGCCTTCACCAGACCGAGGACCTCGGTGCGGAAATCCTCGCGCCGATCCGACCAGCGCAATCCACCCCGCGCGATCGCACCGAAGCGCAGATGCACCCCCTCCACCCGCGGCGAGTAGACCCAGATCTCATAACGCGGGCGCGGCTCCGGCAGCTCGGCCACCAGCCGCGGGTCGAGCTTGATGGCCAGCGCCGAACTGCTCTCGTGCTGGTAGGCGTTGGTGCGCAGGGTCGCCGAGATGAGGCCAAGCAGCGAGCGCAGGATCCGGTCCTGATCCAGGCTGGCGACGTCGCTGAGTGCGTCGTTGATCTGTTCGAGCACCGGCCGGTCCACCGCCAGATCCACGTCCTGCGGGTTCGTTGCCCCGTTCGTGCCGGAGACGTGCGGCAGCCCCTCGCGTGACGGATCGAAGCGCACCTCGAAGAGCTCGACCAGCATGCGGGCGATCTGCGGATAGTCGGTCAGTGCCTGCACGACGTACCCCTGGCTGAACGGGATGCCGGCCTGCCGCAGGTACTTCACGTAGGCCCGCAAGACGTTCACCTGCCACCAGGTCATCCGTGCCCGCAGCACCAGTGCGTTCAGGCCGTCCTGCTCGATGTCCCCGCGCCAGAGCGAGCGGAGCGTGGCGATGACGTCGCTGGCCCGCTCGGCGTCAAGGTTCACATCGTGCGGTACGGCGAAGCCGAAGTCATAGATCCAGGCCTTCAGCGACCCGGGCCGATTCAATTCGTAGGGACGCTCGTCGAGGACCTCGATCCCCATCTGCGAGAGGATCGGCAGGGTCCGGGCCAGCGAGAGCGGACGTCCGGTGCGGTAGATCTTCAGCCGTCGATCGGCCTGTTCGCCCGCGGCTGGGGTGTAGAGCTGAAACGCCAACCCGTCCTCGGGCGGGAGGTCGTCCAGCCGGGATACATCCGTCACTGCGGTGCTGGCGCTGAAATCCGCCTTGTACGCCTCCGGGAACGCCCCGGCGTACTGCGGAAGGAGCCGGCGGGCGCGCTCCTCCCCGGCCGCGATGGTGAGAAGGTCGGCCAGATCGTCACTCCAGCGACGGGTCAGCCGGGCCACCTCGGCCTCGACGACCTGCCGGTCGGGCTGCGGCGTGGCCGCGTTCGGCCGGAGCGCGATGAGGAACTGCATTCGGGCCAGCCCGAGCTCGACGATCCGGTCGTCGCGGGAGATGACGGTGCCCGGCCAGTAGGACATCACCGTCTTGGCCACCTTTCGCCGCGTCTCCGGGCCGAGCCGGTCAGCCCCGAAATACACCAGCACGGTCACGAAGTCGCGGTTGAGGTGCACGCGGGCGAAGACGCCGACGCGATCCTGCTCGGCCCGATCCATCACCAGTTCGGCCAGCCGAAGCAGGTCGGTGGTCGGCGCGGCCAGCAGCTCGTCGCGGGGCAGCGTGCGCAGGGCGGCCAGCAGCTGACGCCCGGTGTGGCTGTTCGGCCGCACCCCGGAGCGGCGCATGATCTCGCCGACGCGCTTGCGCACGACCGGAACCCGAGCCATCCACTCCTCGCCGGTGTCGATGATGAGGCCCAGGAAAACATGGATGGTCTGCCCGGAACCGTCCTTGGCCGCGGTCACCACCGTGATGCAGTCATAACGGTCAGCGCGGCGCACCCGAGACACCAGGGGCGACTTGAAGATCACCAGCGGCGCTCCGCTGCGGAAGGCCGGGAGGATCTCCAGCGGGGATAGCTTGGTATCGCCCCGGAGAACGCCACGCAGCTCCCCCTCGGAGGGGTTTCCGCCACTAGCCAGTTCGTTGGCCGAGTAGGCGGCGTGCCCGACGATCATGCAGTTGCCGTCGACGAGCCAGCGCAGCAGTTCGCCGGCTTCGGCGCTGGTGGAGCGGTCGAACTGGCCGGGATCGGCGGCGAGACCGTCGGCCAGCGAGCGGGCCAGCGCGTACGTCTCGGGGGCGTCGTCGACCGCGAAGTGAACGTCCTGCAGCGCGAGTTCAAGCTCGGAGCGGACCAGCGACTCCTGCTCGACGCTGAGGGCCTCGACTTCGGTGTGGATCCAGGATTCGGTGATGACCCCGGGTGGCAGCTCGGCATCGTCGTCCAGGTCGAAGACCTCGACCAGATTCCCGTCGTCGTCGCGGCGCACCACGAGCTGCGGGTGCAGGACGGCCTCTACCTCGTACCCGAGCCGCTCCAGCTCGGCCCGCACCGAGTCGACCAGGTACGGCGCGTCATGCGTGACGATGTTGATCGCGGTGGTGTCGCCGTCGAGATGGGCGACGCTAACCAGATTCGCCTCGGCCGCCCGGACCCACCCGAGGGCAAGGTGATCCTGCGCCGCATCGTCGAGTTCGGCAACGCTGCGGTCGCTCAACTGGGCCTGGGCCTGGGCCAGATATCGGCGGAGGAAGACCTTCTTGAGGCTGTCGCTGCTGAGGTCATTCGTCATAGCTGGCTCATCGCGGTGCTCAACCTTTGTCAGGGTGTCGGCACACGTCGTTGTGGGCCGACCTCATGCATTCTTGCACTCAACTTGAGATTCGCCCGTTCGACCGACGCGTCGGCCCAGCTAATCGGCGGGCTGCATCGCCGCCTGTTTGAGTGCCTGCTTGGCCGCCTGTTTCGTGGCCCGCACGGCCTGCAGGGACTTGGCATCGGTCACATCAGCGACTGACCGCTGCGAACCCTCCTCGCCGTAGGCGCCGGCCGCCGCGCGCCAACCGGGTGGCTGAATCCCGAACTGTTTGCCCAGGAGCGCGGCGAAGATTCGCGCCTTCTGATCGCCGAAACCGGGAAGGGTGCCGATCCGGGCCACCAGCTCGTCGCCGTCCCGCACGCCGGCCCAGACACGCTGCGCGTTGCCGTCGTAGTCGGCTACCAGGATCTCGGCCAGCGCCTGGACCCGCTTGGCCATCGCCGCCGGGAAGCGATGCAGGGCAGGAGTCTGCCGGAAGATCTCCTCGAACCGCTCCGGATCGCAGGCGGCGATCTCGCGGGCGTCCAGGGTCACCGAGCCCATGCGTTCGGCGAGCACCGAGGGCGAGGTGAACGCCTTCTCCATCGGGATCTGCTGGTCCAGCAGCATCCCGATGAGCAGGGCCAGCGGATCGCGTTCGAGCAGTGCGTTGCCCTCGTCGGTGGTCGCCAGGTACATGACCCCATGCTAGTGCCGGCGTTCGACACCTCGCCGGACACCGCGGCCGACGCCGCCGTGAATGCGATGTTGTTTCCTCGGAATGTACAAACATGCAGCGTTTTATGAATTCGAGTACTTTCCGGCGAAGGCAATTTATCTGGTACACCGGGTACCAATTCGTAAACATCCCGGCTAACCTGCCTGAAATGTGGCACACAAGTGCGTTCTGGTGCAGCGCTTTGTACGAAGTGTCGCTATTTGCTTGTCGAGAATTTACATTGTGATCACACCCACCGACATTTGTTCAGCCGCTAGTTGCAGCAACTGGACAACCACGGGGAGAATTGGGCCACGTCGCAGTGGGCCCCAGCGGCTTCGCAAGACCGGAGCGGCGATGTGCATGCTTACCGTAATCGGGGGATTCGGTTGCAGCGCCGTCGCCGTTCCGGTCCTTCGGAAGTCGAATGACATTCGACCGCGGAAATCGCTAAGGCGCCTGAAGTAGCGGCCGATCTGAAACCCGTGGGGAACCTCGGCTGCGAGCTGTCGGCATGCTTGATCGTGCGCAATGAGCGGGGTCGCCTCGCCGACTGCTTGAGCTCGCTTCACCCCCTGGTCGACGAGATCATCGTCTACGACACCGGTTCGAACGACGGCACCGTCGAACTCGCCCGCTCCCTCGGCGCCCGGGTGATCGAGGGCTACTGGGACGACGACTTCGCCCGCGCCCGCAATGCCGCCCTGGTCGCGGCCACCGGCCGCTGGATCCTGAGCATCGACGCCGACGACCGCTTCACCGGCGATCCGGCGGCGCTGCGACCCCTGCTCGCCGCGGAGAACGTCGACGGCTATCGAGTCCAGATAGACAATCTCAGCGGCACCGACGGGGCTGACAGCTACACCTCCTTCCCGCTGCGCCTATTCCGCCGGGATCGGGCCAGCTGGCGCGGCCAGATCCACGAGCGCGTCTGCCACGCCGATGGCTCCGAACTGAAGCTCGGCATCGCCACTGCCCGCGGACTCCGGCACATCGGCTACGCCGACGCCGACGAGGCCCGCGGCAAGGCCGCCCGTAATGCCGTGCTCGGCCTGCGAGAACTGCAGCAGTTGCACGACGCGGGGTGTGCCGATCCGGCTGAGCTGGCCCGGGTGCTCCTCGACCTCGGACGGAGCCTGATGGCCTGCGAGCAGCGCCAAGGCGCCGTCGATGCCTTCGTCGGCGTGCGCGACCTTCCACTGCGTGGCCCCGAGTTCGTCCAGGCGACCGACTTCATGGCCCGCCTGGCCTTGGGGGCGAATCAGCCGGATGACGCGGCCAATCTCGTTCAACAGCTCCGCGCCGCCGGCGCCGACGCTGAGTACTGCAATTGGTTGGAGGCCCAGGTGCTTGCTCAACAAGGAGATGCAGTATCGGCGTACCGGATGCTCGCTGGGGTTAGCAGCCTCGTCGACCCGGCCGGCCGTGTGTACAACCAGGGTCAGGTCGTCGAGATGCGAGCCCTGGCCGCGGCGCTGGCCGGACGCAATGACGACGCGGTGGCCGATCTGGTCGAGGCGATGTCTCGCTATGGCCGGGTGGCCGGGCGCGGCAAGCTGCTCTTGGAGTGGTGGGGGGATCGGCCACTGGCCCCGCTCTGGGAGCAGATTTCCCAATACGGAACGACCTATTTGGACGGAATTCAACGCGAGTTGTCAGCCTGTGAAGTTGCCCCGGTCTGACTACAGTACCCATCAGTTGTGATCGGTAGCACATTCACAAATGGTCCTTGACTGAGACCCCCTTCCACGCGAATATCACTTATGTCGTACCTCAGGTACGACATAAGCTGCGCGGGAATGAAGATGCAGTTGCCTGATGGCATCGGGGGATTCGATCGGGCGATTGTGTAACGGGGCCCAGCGCGCTATTTCAAAAGCAGACGCCGTTCCGAGTGTCCACTTTGGACGCTCGGGGCGGCGTTCTGTGCATTCTGTGGCGTCGGAGCCGGTGCTGGGCGTGCTGCTCCTTACGCCGTCAGTCGCTCGCCGGCCTGGACGTCGAAGCCGATCGTGTTGCCCGGCTGAGCCAGCGGGCACTCCCACGCCGGGTTGTACCGACACGACGGGTGGTACAGGAAATTCAGATCGAGGACCAGCGTCTCGGCGCTGCCGCCCAGGTCCGCGCTCTTCGCCGTGTCGAGCAGATACCGCCCGCCGCCGTAGCTCGTCCGACCGGAACTGCCGTCGCGCAACGGCAGGAAGATGCCGCCCGCATACTGCTGAAGCCACCAGACGTCCAGCGAGGCATCGAGCGGGGCCGGAAGTTGCACCTGCCCGATCCGCCGCAGCGGGATGAGGCCGTCGCTCGCGGTCGGTACCTGCAGGGTGAGCGGCTCCGAGGTGGGCAGCAGCGGCACCTCGAAACGCAGCCGCGGATCGTAGGGCCAGTAGGGCAGGCCGGTGGTGAAGAGTTCGCTGTCGGGCAGGAGCGGACTCTGCGGGTGCTCCCGGAAGAGTTCGTCCCGGCCGGCCCGCCAGAGTGCGTGGCCGGCGGCCGGATCTTCCTCAGCCCGGACCTGCGCATAGAGCCGGGCGACCCGGCGCCGCCAGTCGGCCAGCTGCAGCCGCCCGGTAACCGTGCGCTGGGCGTCTCCCGCGGCTTGGTCGTCAACGCCGTCGGTGTCATCAGCGTCGTCCGTCCACAGCTTGGGCATGGCGCAAGCGTAACCAGCTGAACCGACAACGGGACGGGGTCATAGGGTCAACGGCATGCGCGCTGTCGTCATCACCGAACCCGGCCGGCCAGAAGTCCTTCAGGTGCAGGAGGTGCCGGACCCGGTACCCGCCGCCGGCGAGGTCGTCATCGACGTTGCCGCAACGGCGATCAACCGGGCCGACCTGCTGCAGCGGCAGGGTCACTACCCGCCGCCGAAGGGGGCGTCGCCGTATCTGGGCATGGAGTGCTCGGGCACCATCAGCGCGGTCGGCGAAGGCGTGAACGGGGGCGGCTGGCACGTCGGGGACCAGGTCTGCGCGCTGCTCAGCGGCGGCGGCTACGCCGAGAAGGTCGCCGCCCCGGCCAGCCAGTTGATGCCGGTCCCTGCCGGTGTCTCACTCGTCGACGCCGCGGCGCTGCCGGAGGTGACCTGCACCGTCTGGTCCATGGTCTTCGACACCGGACGGCTGCAGACCGGCGAGGCGTTCCTCGTCCACGGCGGTAGCAGCGGCATCGGCACCATGGCCATCCAGTTGGCCCACGCCTTCGGGGCGCGCGTCTTCGCCACCGCCGGCACCGAGCGGAAGGTCGGGATAGCTCGCGAGCTCGGAGCCGACGTCGCGATCAACTATCGCGAGCAGGACTTCGTCGACGTGGTCAGCAGCTCGACCGACGGAGGCGGGGTGGACGTCATCCTCGACAACATGGGCGCCTCCTATCTGCCGCGCAACGTGGACGCCCTCGGGCTGGGTGGCCGGCTCATCGTCCTCGGACTGCAGGGCGGTAACAAGGGCGAGCTGAACCTCGGCAAGCTGCTGATGAAGCGGGGCAGCATCATCGCCGCCTCGCTGCGGGCCCGCACGCTGGCCGACAAGGCGCGCATCGTCGCCGGCACCCAGGCCTTCGTCTGGCCGCTGATCGAGCAGGGCCTGGTGCGGCCGATCATCGATCGCACCCTGCAGCTGGACGACGCGGTCGAGGCCCATCGGCTGCTCGAGTCCAGCGAGCACGTCGGCAAGGTCGTTCTGCGGACCCGCTAGCGGCGGGCGATCATGCTCAGCGCGTCGATGAACTGGTCGATCTCGTCGCCGGTGGTGTGCGGCATGACTCCGAAGTGCACGGTGCCCCCGAGTTCGTCGGCGCCGATCGCTCGCATCAGCTCGGTGAGGCCGTTCTCGCCGGTCCAGACCGACACGTCGTAGTCGTAGAGCATCTCGCCGACCTGGGTCGGGCTGCGTCCGGCGACGGTGAATCCGGCAACGGGCAATCGCGTCTCGGAGGAGCCGAGCAGGGTCACTCCACGCAACCGCTCCAACCGATTCCGGGCCGCGTCGAAGAGCTTCGACTGATACTCGCCGGCCGCGGTCAACGAGGTGACCAGTCGCTCCCGGCGGCTACCGACCGCCCACTCGTCGAGTCCGGCCAGGTGGTCGATCGCGGCGGTGAGACCGTCGATGAGCTCGACCGGAAGTGAGCCGACCTCGAAGCGCTGCCGGCCCGGCAGCGAACCCGGCCGCTCCAGTTCACTCATCAGCCCCGGACGGGCCCCCATGATGCCCAGCGTCGGGCCGCCGAAGGTGGTGGCCGAGATGGAGAGGACGTCAGCGCCGAGCGCCACCATGTCGATCGGCATGTGGGGCAGCGCAGCACCGGCATCGACCACGACCAGCGCCCCGACATCGTGGGCCATCTCCGAGATGTGCCCGGTGGCCGGCACCGTGCCGGTGGCCGGATTGGCCAGCGGGACGGTCACCAGCCGGGTGCGCCGGTTGATCAGCTTCTCGTACTGCCAATCCGGCAGCTCGCCGGTCTCGACGTCCACCTCAGCCCACTGCACGATCGCGCCGCTGGCCTTCGCCGCCCGCAGCCACGGCCGCACGTTGGCGTCGTGGTCGAGCCGGCTGAGCACGATCTCGTCACCCAGCTGCCAGTCCTGAGACACGACATCGACGAAACGACCCAATAAAGTCGACACATTCGCGCCGAGCATGACGTCGTCGGCCGGGGTGTTGACCAGATCGGCGACCGCCCGCCGGGCGTCGCGAACGGCGGCGGCGCTGCGCTGCGAACGGGCCGAGCGGGAGCCGGGCTGAGCCGGGGAGGAGCGCAGCGTGGTGATGATCGCCCGCACCACGGTCTCGGGGAGTAGGGCACTGTAGCTGCCCTCCAGGTGCGCGATGCCGGATCCGAGCGTTGGGTACAAGCCGCGGACACGTGCGACGTCAAACACCGTGCCGTTCCCCCGATTCAGGTCAAATAGGTAAGTCAAAGTCTCTGCAACTACAAACGACAGCCCAAGCGGTTGACGTTAGCGGATCGTCATAGGCCAGACTGTGGGTATGAACATAGAGACGCCCGCCGACCACCAGACCGAAGACTATTCTCTCGCGTCGGGGCCAGCCGCGTCACTGGACACTGTGCCTGGTGAAGCTGTGAATGGCAACGCCTCGCAAACCGGTTCCGAGCGCGGCTCCGGCGGTGACGCCGACGACCTGGCCGCGATGGTGGAGCAGCCGGCCAAGGTGATGCGCATCGGCACGATGATCAAGCAACTGCTGGAGGAAGTGCGGGCCGCGCCGCTGGATGAGGCCGGTCGCTCCCGCCTCCGCGAGATCCACGAGTCCTCCATTCGTGAGCTGGAGCAGGGCCTGGCTCCTGAACTACGTGACGAGCTACACAGACTCACCCTGCCGTTCCAGAACGAAGTGCCCTCCGAGGCTGAGTTGCGAATCGCCCAGGCGCAGCTCGTCGGATGGCTGGAAGGGCTCTTCCATGGCATTCAGACCGCGCTGTACGCGCAGCAGCTGGCCGCGCGGGCTCAGCTGGAGGAGATGCGCCGCCGCGCCCTGCCCGGGGCCGGCGGCGACGCGGTGATCGTCGGGCCGGGTGGGCAGATCATCGGGCACACCTCAGGTAGCGAGTTCGGCGCCGGTGGCAGCCCGTTCGGCGGCGCTGCCGGGCAGGCCCCCGGCGAGCACAGTGGCACCGGCCAGTACCTGTAGCAACTCACCCAACGGCGCGTCGATGCGCAGGTCGGCGTAGGCGTCGCCCCGGGTCGGCCCCTGGTTGACGATGGCCACCGGCTTGCCGGCCTTGGCTGCGTGCAGCACGAACCGATACCCCGACATCACCTGCAGCGACGATCCCAGGACGAGGAGAGCACCGGCCCGGTCGACGGCGTCGAAGGCCTGCCGGACCCGCGGGCGGGGCACCGTCTCGCCGAAGAAGACGACGTCGGGTTTCAACGGCCCGCTGCCACAGACCGGACAATCGAGCATCACGAATCCGTCGAGTTCCTCCTCGGCGATGTCGGCGTCACCGTCGGGGTTGATCCGCTGGATATGGGCCTCGAAGGTGGGGTTGGCCGCGTGCAGCGCCTCCTCCAGCCAGGCCCGGCTACCGACCGCCTCGCAGTTGAGGCAGACCGTCCGCTCCAACCCGCCGTGCAGTTCGATGATGTCGGCCCGGCTGCCGCCGGCCACCCGATGCAGGCCGTCGACGTTCTGCGTGATGATCGTCGAGACGACCCCGCCCTGCTGCAGATCGGCGAGCGCGCGATGTCCGGAATTCGGACGGGCCGCCTTCATCGCCGGCCAGCCGAGGTAGCTGCGGGCCCAGTACCGGTGCCGGGCCTTCGCGTCCTTCATGAACGTCTGAAACTGCATCGGAGTGTGCCGCCGCAGCGAACCACTCGGGCCGCGGTAATCGGGTATCCCCGACTCGGTAGACATCCCGGCGCCCCCGAGCACCGCCGCCGCGGGTTCGGCCTGCGCGAGAAACTCGGCCAGCGCTACCGCAGCGGAACGGGTATCGGCGGCGGTCGTCACTCCCCCGAGATTACTCAGTGACCGCGGCCGGGCTCAGGTTCTGTGAACCGATCACCCGCAGCAGGTCGAGCCGGTCACGGGCATCCGTCCCCTCGGTCGGGAAGAAGACCAGCATCCGGACGTCCGCGCTCGGCGTCAGCAGCACCTCGCAGGTCAGCTCCAGCCGACCGACCTCCGGGTGCTCGATCCGCTTCCGGTCGAACTGCCGGGCGGCCACATCATGCCTTCGCCAGAGCTCGTCGAACTCGGCGCTGGCCGCCCGCAGGTCGGCGACGAAGGACTCCACGTCGGGGTCGCCCCCGCGCCGCGCTGCGGTGGCTCGCAGGTCGTTCACGTGCGCCGTGGCATGCCGCCGTCGATCCTCGACCGGGTAACGCAGCCGGCGCTGCGGATCGGTGAACCACTGCCAGGTGAAGTTGCGCTCCCGGCCCGGGCAAGGCGACAGCGGACCGAAGACCAGGTCGGCGGTCGAGTTCTGCCAGAGCACCTCGTCCAGGTCGGAGATGATGCAGACCGGCACATCGTCGAGGTGGTCGGCCAGCCGAACCAGCCCCGGCCGCAGATGCCCGGCGCTGGAGCGGCGCGGCGGTGGAGTCGCACCAGCCAGGTAGAAGAGGTGGTCATGCTGGTCGGCGTCCAGGCGCAGCGCCCGGGCCAGGGACGCCAGCATCTGGTCGGAGGGGTGCGGACCGCGGGCCTGCTCGAGCCGGCTGTAGTAGTCGGTGGACATACCGGCGAGCTGGGCCACCTCCTCCCGTCGCAGCCCCGGCGTGCGGCGACGAACTCCCGGCGCGAGCCCGACATCCGCGGGACGAAGGGACTCGCGGCGAAGCCGCAGAAACTCCGCCAGCTCCACACGATTGGTCATGACCCAATTATCGACGCCTGCGCAGAATCCAACCAGGGAGTAATAGTCCCTGGTTGGGGATGGCTACAGACTGCCTTACATATTAAGGAGAAACTCACAGAAACCAAGATACGTACCGACTCGACTGCATGAGTCTCGGGTCACACACGACGGCTCTTGCCCCGGGAACGGGACGAATCTGCGACCCGTCTCACATCTGTTGTTCATCGGGCGGGAAATTTCTCCGCTCAGCGCGAAAAACAGCATTCGGCATATGTCCATTCGACGAAGTACCAGCTACCGTGAGCACAGCGCCTCGCCGTCAACAACCCTCCCGCTGGCGGCGGGGCGCCTTCATGCCGCCGCCGTTAGCCGCTACGGCGTCACTGAACCCGATGGGCTCGACGCGGCTCCGACGCCTGCGGAGTTCGTCGCCGTCACCGTGAACGTGTACGGCGTCGAGTGCGTCAGCCCGGTCACCGTGCAGCTCGTCGTCGCCGCGCTGCAGGTCAGTCCGCCCGGACTCGAGGTCACCGTGTAGCCGGTCACCGACGCCCCGCCGTCCCAGGCCGGCACGCTCCACGAGACGGTGGCCGAGGTAGTGCTGGCAACACTGGCCGCGGCCGCGGTGGGCGCCTGCGCCGTGATCGCGATGCTCCACTTCCGGGCCATGTACTCCTGCAGCGTCCGCCGCTCCGCCGTCGACAGCGCCCGGCTAAAGGCCATCACCTCAGGGATCATCCCGCAGAAGCCGTTGCTGCTCTGATGCGCTCCGATCTGGATGCCGGCATCGGTGGGGTTGTTCGTGCTGGCTGTGCCGGTGACCGCCGGTGCCGCGTTCACGTCGACGCTTCCCAGCTTCGAAGTGTTCACGAAGGTACCGCTACCGATATAGGCGACATTGACGGTCTTGCCGAGCGTGGTGGTCGCGAAGGGTGCCGAGTGGTAGAGCGTCAGGCCACCACCGCTGTTGGTGTAGAAGACGTGGCCGGTGCCACTGGTCCCGGCGATGATGTTGTTGTGGCACGCGCCGCCATTCGTCGTCGCCTCGTATGTGGCGAGCACGCTGTAGTCCGAGGCGGTCGGGAAGCCGGTCGCCAAGGTCAGGTATCGGCTGGCACTGAACGTCGGGGCGACCTTGCCGCCGAAGGTGGCGGTGTCGGCCGTGGGGGCGGTCGTGCTCGGGGTTCCCGGCGCCAGCACGTCGTTGTTGGAACCGGATTTGTCCTTCCAGCGGGCGATGTACTGGCCAGCCGTCGTGACCGGGTTCGTCCCCGCCGTGTCCTGGAAGAGAGTGGTGAGGTCCGCGCCGTCCAGCCAGAGCACGTGCCCGGTCCCGATGATCAGCGCCGGGAACGGAATCGCTGATGCGCCGGAGGAGGCGCTGCCGGTGGCCGCGGAGTTGGTCGCGGAGACCTTTACCGTGTAGGTGATCCCGTCGGTGAGGCCGCTGATCACGCAGGTGAGTGCGCTCGTCGTCGTGCAGGTTCCACCACCGGGGGTGGCCGTCGCGGTGTAGCCGGAGACGGCCAGCCCGTAGCCGCCGGCCGAGGCGTTCCAGGTCGCGGTGAGCTGCCCGTCCCCGGCGCCCGCGGTGACCGTGGTGGGACTGGCCGGGCCGCTGGCGCCCCAGACGGTCAGCGTCGGCTTCGAGGTCAGCGCGCTGTACCCGACGGGGGCGGCGGCCGGGAGCGCGAAGCGGGCGCGGAGGTGATCGACACCCGGATTCGTCAGCGACGCCAGCCCAGCGGTCAGTTGGGCCGACGGGCTAGCCGCCTTCGCGGTGGCCAACGCCGTCGCTGCGAAGACCACCGTCGTCGTACCGGCGCAGGCCGCCGGCAGGCCGGGTGCACTCTGCTGCCAGGCGACACTGCACAGATCGATGGCGACGCGCAGGCCGTTGGTCGCATCGGTGTCCAGCGAAGTATTGGTCGCACTGGTCAGGGCAATCTCAATCGCCGGTGTGGTCGGCGTTCCGTCGTTGCGCAGGTTTACCAACTGGTCTGAGTAACTGCCCGGGGCCAGTCCGCTGATGCTGTAGGTCTGCGGCGAGGTGGCGGCCGGGGTGCCCGGCCCGACCTGGATGAGCGGCGCGGTACCGACCTGCTGCGACGAGTTCTGGCTTGAAACGTAGGAGGATTCTGTGCCGACGATCGAGGCACTGGCCACCAGCACGGTCGCGATCAGCGCGAAGAGCAACCGCCGCCGACCGGTCCCCGTCACGCCGTCACCGCCGGGGCATTGCGGGGCCGGGCCAGGATGGCCAGCGAGGAGTAGTCGTAATTATCAAGCAATTCCGCCGCATCGGGGAGCTGCCGGATGAGCCGCTCCAACCAGGGCAGGGCGAAGAAGAGCGGCAGGAAGCCGAGAATGAAGCCGACCCCGCTACGTCCGGTCAGGCGGTTGATCAGGCGCCCCACGCCGGAGATGACGCCGACCTCATGCCAGACCGTCTGCTGCGCTGGAAAGATCGCCTCGCGCGCGTCGACGGAGTCGTTGGCGTCGCCCTTGGTCACGATGTTCACCGTGCCGTCGGCGATGCTGAGCTGCGCGATGCGGTGGGTCACCGGCAGTTGGGTGCCGGCCCGGTTGAAGCTGATGATCTGCCCCGGACGGGCGTCTTCGGCCTTCTCGGGTCGGTAGATCACCAGGTCGCCGACGTGAATCCGCGGCGCCATACTGCCGGTCAGCTCGCCCCGAATGTGCAGCACACCGGTAAGACCGATCGCCACGACCACCGCGCTCAGCAGCACGGACGCCAGCAGGGCCGCGCTGACGAACCAGCGCAGCCCTCTGACCACCCACAGCAGCGCAGTCATCGCTGATCGAGTCTCCGCCCGCCCTGGTTAGTGGTAGGCACCGCCGGTGGCCTGCGTCGCCGTGAAGGCGAAGTTCAGCACCGAGGTGAGTCCGGAGGTCCCCGTCGAGCCGCTCGGCAGGTTGTAGTGAATGCGCAGGTAGTCGGTGCCTCCGGTGAGGGCCACCAGGCCGGTCGAGTACGAGGGTCCGGTGGCCTTCAGCGTCGCGACCGGGGTCAGCGCCGTCTCGGCTGTGGTCGTCCCGCTACAGGTCGCGGCGACTGTGGCCGAGGCCTGCGTCCAGGGCACCGAACAGTCGTCGACGGCGAGCTTGAGGCCGTTGGTCGCGTCGGTGTCCAGCAGGCTGCTGGTGGTGGGTGCGGTGACGGCAATCGCGACCGACCCATAGTTGATCGAGCCGGCGTTCACGACATTTACCAGGCGATCGGCGAAGTCACCCGGAGCCAGCCCGGAGACGTTGGTCGAGAAGAGCGCGCCGGCGCCGGGGTCATTGAGGGCGAAGGTGAAGGTGCCGCTGGAGATGGACTGGGCCTTGCTCTGGGTGGAGGTGAAGGTGGAGAGCGTCCCCGTGACGGCCGCGCCGCCGCCAACCAGGAGCACGGCGAACGAGACGAATAGGACGCGTTTGCGTCTCGTCCTCAGACTCTCTCTGAACTCGTCGATCCTCATGGCTACTGCCTCCCGATGGCCGACGGCTTCTTGCCGCTCGACTTGGGGACACCATCGACCTCAAAAACGGATACTTGAGTGTTTCGAATAATTTCCTGGATGAACTATTCCCGGACGATTACTCAATCCGCGAACTGCTCGTTCAGCGATAGGTGTGCAGCACCCGTTCGATGAGCTGGGCCACCGCGTCGTCGTCGTTCGACCCCACCACGTGATCGGCCGCCGCTTGCACGGACGGGTGGGCGTTCGAGACGGCGAAGGAGTGCCCGGCCCAGGCCAACATCGGCAGGTCGTTGGGCATGTCGCCGATCGCCGCCACCTCGCTGGGCGCGAAACCTTCCCGGGCCGCGATGTCGGCCAGCCCGGTCGCCTTGGTGATTCCGGCTGCGGCTATCTCCAGCAGCGCCGTCTTCGACGAATGAGTGACCGTCGCCTGGCCGTGCAGCAACTCCGCCGCCGCCGCCATGAACTCATCGGGATTGGCCGTGCGGTCCTTGGCCAGCAGCTTCACCGCCGGGTGCAGGCCGATCTCGTCGAGGTGGCCGACGGTCGGCGGGGCGATCGGGTTGCCGGCCCGGTCGTGGGTGGGGCTGATCTCCCAGTCATGACGGTATTCCGGCTCGTGGCCGAAGCTCAGCCCGTACTCCAGGCCGAAGGTGACGTCGGGGAAGCGATCCCGCAGCGCGCTCGTGACGCTTCGGATCAATTCGGGCTGCAGCGGGTGGGTGCTGATGATCTCGGCCGAGTGCAGGTCATAGGTGACGGCGCCGTTGGCCGCGACCGCCACACCGGTGTGGCCGGTCATCGAGCCGATCTCGTCCAGCCAGCGGGGTGGACGACCGGTGACGAAGACGATCAGCAGTCCAGCCTCGGCGGCCTGGGCGATCGCCGCCCGGGAGCGGTCGGAGATGGTGTAGTCCGAGCGCAGCAGGGTGCCGTCGATGTCCGTGGCGACGAGTCGCACACCCGGCAGCGGGCCGTCGATCAACGGGCCACCGGGGTGAGTAGGTCGCGACCGCCGAGCCACGGGCGCAGCGCCGCCGGGACGTAGACCGAGCCGTCCGGCTGCTGGTGATGATCGAGGAGACAGGCGATGGTTCGGGCCACCGCGCAGAGCGTCCCGTTGAGAGTGGCGACCGGCCCGACCACGCCCTTGCCGCCGTCGGTGGCCGCGGCCCGGGAACGGATGTTGAGTCGGCGGGACTGGAAGGTCGTGCAGTTGGAGGTCGAGGTCAGCTCGCGGTAGGCGCCCTGGGACGGGAACCAGGCCTCGATGTCGAACTTCCGCGACGCGCTGGAGCCGAGGTCGCCGGCCGCGACGTCGATGACCCGGTAGGAGAGTTCCAGTGCATCCATGAACTCGCGCTCCCAGGCCAGCAGCCGCTGGTGTTCCTCGGCCGCCTCCTCGACCCCGATGTAGGAGAACATCTCGACCTTGTCGAACCAGTGCACCCGGATGATGCCCTTGGTGTCCTTGCCGTAGGAGCCCGCCTCACGCCGGAAGCAGGATGAGAATCCGGCGTAGCGCAGCGGCAGTGCGGCCGCGTCCAGGATCTCGCCCGAGTGGTACCCGGCCAGGGCCACCTCCGACGTTCCCACCAGATAAAGGTCGTCGTCGGCCAACCGGTAGACCTCGTCGGAGTGAGCGCCGAGGAAGCCGGTTCCCTCCATCGTCTCCGGCTTCACCAGCGCCGGGGCGATCATCGGGATGAAGCCGGCGGCGGTGGCCTGGGCCATCGCCATATTCACCAGGGCGAGTTCGAGCTGGGCGCCGATGCCGGTGAGGAAGTAGAAGCGGGCGCCGCTTACCTTGGCTCCCCGCTCGGTGTCGATCGCCCCGAGCAGCGCGCCTATCTCGGTGTGTTCCTTCGGGTTCTCGACGACGGGCGGGGTGCCGACCAGTTCGAGGGTGACGAAGTCGGCCTCGCCACCGGGCGGAACACCGTCCTGAACGACGTTCGGAATAGCCAGGTGGGCCGCCCGAAGCGCCTCGTCGGCTGCGGACTGCTCGGCCTCGGCCGCCTTCACCCCGTCGGCCAATTCCTTGGCCCGGGCCAGTAGCGCGGGGCGGTCCTCCGGGGTCGCCTTGGCCACCAGCCGACCCAGCGGCTTCTGCTCGGCGCGCAGGTCATCGGCGCGCGAGACCGCCGTTCGACGGGCAGCGTCGGCGGCCAGCAACGTGTCGACAAGGGACGGGTCCGCGCCCCGGACGCGCTGCGAGGCGCGCACTAGTTCGGGTTCGTCGCGGAGCAGGCGGAGATCAATCACCTACCCAGATTACTGACGCCGCCGAATCGGCGCCGCCGGATTCACGGTTCACATCCCGCCACCAGCACTGTTCGACGGCAATCCACCCGCAGTTCAGGGGCCGTTCACGCGTGGTGGGAGGCAACTTCAGGCGTTAGGTCACGCCGATGTCACAGACCTGGCGAAGAACCCATTTCAACTTGCCTACCGTTCTGAATGTTGGCATCGTGACAGTCGACAAGCTGAATTTCGCCTGTCGCCGCACGAGCACGGGGGATGCCGTGACACCGTTCAACGCGCGCCACTCCCGCATCCTGCGCGCCTCGCGGATGCTCCTCGGTGCAGCGGTCGCGATCTCGGCCACGACGACGGCGGCCGTCTACCTGAGCGCCGGCGGTGCCGCTGCGGTCGGAAACTCCGACGCCCCGAACCCGGTGCAGTTGGGCTACGACTGCGCGTTCCCGGGAGCGACTTCGCACTCGATCACGGCCCTGGTCGCCTGGGCCGCCGGCGGCGCGGGCTCCGCCGTCAGTTCCAGCCCATCCTCGACCGCTCCGGGGGCCGGCAGTCCCTCCGTCGACAGTTCGGTGCGCCTGACGTCGGTCAGCCTGATCCTCTCGGCCGAGGTGGTCGATGAGCTTCGCCAGCTGCACGCGGCGTCCGTCGGGGGCGTCTTCGGTCCGCAGGTGTCGCCGAGCTCGCCGACCTCGACTTCGACGTTGGCCGCACTGCTCGCACTGCCGGCGACACCCGGTACGCCACTGGCGCTAGTCGGCGGTTGGCTGGGCGGAGCGCCCACCTTCTCCTATGCCTCCAGCACGCCGTACTCGTTGAAGGCCGATTCGTTCGTGCTGCAGCTGGCGGCGGCCACCGCCGATGGCACGTCGGTGAGCCTCCCGGCCTCGGTCGTCTGTACAACGACGCCCGGACGGGACAACACGATCTTCACTCACACCGCGCGCGTCTGCGCCGGTGGCTCCATCGCGGCCCCGGGGGGTACCTGCACGACTCCCTCGCCGCGGCCGGCAACGCCCACACCGTCGCACGCTCCGGCAACGACTCCTGCGCCGGGGAAGGCGCCGACACCGACACCCGTCGTGACGCGCACGTCGGCGCTCCCAGCCCCTTCGGCCGCAGCACCGCCGGTGGTGGCGACGACCTATTCGCTGACCGGGATCTTCACGCTTCCTTCGGTGAGTGGGTCCGGGCGGCTCGGCCCGGGGACGCTGCGGGTTCGACCAGCGTCGGCGGACGGCCGATTCACCGGCTCACTAACGGTGCCGCCGGCGGTGATCGACGGGACGCTCTTCGGATTCGTGCCCATCACGGTGACGGCGGCGTTCACGCCGGTTGGCGCGGTGACCGGGCGAGTGAGCGCGAACCTGAGCGCCACGGCCGAGTCGGTCTTCTCGGTGGCGTTGAAATCGGTGAAGCTATTCGGACTGCTTCCGGTGACCTCATCGGAGTGCCGCACCAAGGCGCCGGTAAAGCTCCATCTCGCGTCGGGTGGCGCCGGGACCTTCAACCCGGCTACTGGTGGCGGCCTGAGTGGGCAGCTTTCGATCGGTGAGTTCACTGGTTGCGGCGTGGCGACGAACGTGCTCAACGCAGTGGTTCCCGGCGCCGGAAGCTCGGTGACGTTCAGCGTGCTGCATCCGTAGACAGCCACTGCTCCCAGCGAATCACCCTGCTTTTACTCGGCATCTCCTCGCTTTCGACCTTTTTGTCGTACCTCACCGCTACGGTTCTGGGTATGGAGGGAACACCGTACGAGGGCCGCGAGGAGGACACCTCTGTCTCCTCGCGGGTTCCGTCGTTTGCCGATGCGGTGATGTTCCCCGACGGTGTGGCTTCGTGGTTGGCGGCGCATGAGCCGGGTCCTGAGACGGGGGCGTTGTTGGGGGTGCTGGATCCGGAGCGGTTGACCCATGCTGGGCGGGTGGATCTGTTGGTCGCGGTCCGCCGTCAGCAGGCCTGGTTCGCCGCGACCGAAGCCGGCCTGCTGGCTTCGATCAGTGCTCATGCGGCGGAGCTATCCCCGGTGCCGGAGTTGGCGTTCGAAGCCGCGGAGGCGGACGTGTCGTGTGCGCTGCAGATCCCGCCGCGGACAGCCGGGTTCGCGTTGGACCACGCCGTGACCCTGGTCCACCGGATCCCGACCACGCATCGGTTGCTGTTGGAGGGTCGGACGACACTGCGGCACGCGATGACCCTCGTCGGTGCCATCACCAACATCAGCGACGACCGGATCGCCTCCCAGGTCGAGGACGCGGTGCTGGGCAAGGTGGGGCATCAGACGCCGACCCAGTTCACCGGCACCGTCCGCCGCGCCGTCGCCAAGTTCAACCCCAAGACCGATGCCCAGGCCCACGAAGACGCGGTGAAGGAACGTCGGGTCGCCCGGTTCGCCCACGACGACGGGATGGCCGCGATCTGGGCCTACCTCCCCGCCGACGCCGCCGACGCGGTGATGGTCGCCGTCAACGCCGTCGCCGACCAGTCGAAAGCTCAGGCCCCCGGCGATGGGCGGACCGCCGACCAACGCCGAGCCGACGCGTTCCTGAACATCGCCCTGCGGGCGTTGAACGATCCGGGGCTGCCGAAAGCCCACGGCCTGCGACCCAGCGTTCACGTCACCGTCTCCGCAACCACCCTGTTGGGCTTGGATGAGTTGCCGGGGGACCTCGACGGGTACGGCCCGATCCCCGCCGCCCTGGCCCGACGCATCGCCGCCGACCCCACCGGCACCTGGCGCCGCCTGATCACCGACCCACTGTCCGGCACCCTCCTCGACCGCGGCCGCAGCACCTACACACCACCCCGCGACCTCACCGAACACGTCATCACCCGAGACCGGACCTGCGCCTTCCCCACCTGCACCCGACCCGCTCGCCGCTGCGATCTCGACCACCGCATCCCGTATCCCACCGGCTGCACAAGCGCCTGCAACCTCAACGCCCTCTGCCGCCGACACCACCGGCTCAAACACCAACTCGGCTGGAACATCACCCACCGCGACACCCACGGCAACTACCACTGGAGCACCCCAACCGGCCACCACTACCAATCCATCACCCCACCGCTGAGCGACCCCGACCCACCACCCGAGAAACCACCGGATACCGAGGCAAACACGTAGCGTCTAGCGGAGCGTCGTGAAGATGGCCAGCTGCGGTCAATGCTAAATGTCCAGCAAGATACTGGGGATTCAGGTCAGATAGGCATAGGCGGGCGAACCCGGGTCGATCTGCTCGATGCGCATCGGTGACTCCTCCATGCGCTGCAGCAGGCCGGGCAGCGCCTCGACCGCCCCGATCTCGATGCCGACCAACGCCGGCCCCGTGTCGCGGTTGTTCCGCTTCACATACTCGAAGAGCGTGATGTCATCCTCCGGACCGAGCACCTCGTCCAGGAATTGCCGCAGCGCACCCGGCTTCTGGGCGAACTCAACCAGGAAGTAGTGCTTCAGCCCGCTGTGCACGAGCGACCGCTCGACGACCTCGCCGTAACGCGACACATCGTTGTTCCCACCTGACACCAGCGCCACCACCACCGCGTCCTCCGGTAGCTCGAGGCGCAGCTCACCGATCAACCCGACCGCCGCCGCGGCCAGCGCCCCCGCCGGCTCGGCGATGATGCCCTCGTTCTGGTACAGCGCCAGCATCTCGGTACAGATCGCACCCTCGTCGACCTCCACCATCCGGAAGCTCTCCCGATCCCCGGCATCGTCCGCCGCAGCCGCCGCCGCGACGATCTCGTACGGCAAGTCACCGACCCGGCGCACCGCAGCTCCGTCGACGAATGGGTCCATCTCGTGCAGCGTCATCGGTGCACCCGCCGCCAATGCCGCCGTCATGGACGCAGCCCCGGCCGGCTCCACACCGACCACCCGTACCCGCGGCGCCCGCTCGGCCAGGTAGGCCAGCAGCCCGGCGATGAGCCCACCCCCGCCGACCGGCACCACGACGACATCGGGCGGCTTCGGCAACTGGGCCAGAATCTCGGCTCCGATCGTCCCCTGCCCGGCCATCGTCCGCCGGTCGTCGAACGGCGGCACCAGGGTGGCCCCCGTCGCCCGAACATCGGCCAGCGCCGCGGCCGCTGCGTCGTCGTAGGTGTCGCCGACCAGAATCAGCTCGACCCGCTCGCCACCGTGCACCCGAATCCGGTCACGCTTCTGCCGGGGCGTCGTCCGGGGCAGGTACACCCGCGCGCTGATCCCCAGCCGCTTGCTCGCGAACGCCACTCCCTGCGCGTGGTTTCCGGCGCTGGCACAGACGACCCCGGCCGCCCGTTCCGACTCATTCAGCTGCGACATCAGGTTGAAGGCCCCCCGCAGCTTGTAGCTGCGTACCGCCTGTAGGTCCTCCCGTTTGAGGTAGACCTGCCACCCTGATTCCCGCGAGAGCCGCTCGCAGATCTGCAGCGGCGACGACTCGATCACGTCGGCCAGTCGCAGCGCCGCCTCCTCGACGTCGGCGGCGCTCAGCGTTTCTGTGGTCACGCCGACCATCGTCGCAGTTCGCCGCGCGATTCGATGCGGCGCCGTCGAGAGTGACGAGGTAGACATCAAAACGAAGTGACAGCCTCCGTTTCCCTGGTAGCGTTTTCATCGAAACGGAGTCATTGGCTCCTTTTTCGGATTCCACTCTCACGATCCACCGCCAAGGAGCACCAAGAAATGACGCTAACCAGCGAAGAGGTGCGGCCGGACGGCAACGTCGCCGCCACCGCCGAGCACGAGAACCCTCACCACCGCCACCGCTGGAGCATCCTCGGCGTCCTCGGCCTGGCCCAGCTCATGGTCGTCCTCGACTCGACCGTCGTGAACATCGCCCTCCCGTCCGCCCAGCAGGCGCTTGGCTTCTCCGACAGCGAGCGGCAGTGGATCATCACCGCCTACGCGCTCGCCTTCGGCAGCCTGCTGCTCCTGGGTGGCCGCCTGGCCGATCTCTTCGGCCGCAAGCGCATCTTCCTCATCGGCCTCGCCGGCTTCGCCGTCGCCTCGGCGGTCGGCGGCGCGGCCGACGGCTTCGGAATGCTGGTCACCGCCCGCGCCGTACAGGGCGCCTTCGGCGCACTGCTGGCCCCGGCCGCGCTATCGCTGCTCACCACCACCTTCACCGAGCCCAAGGAGCGCGCGAAGGCCTACGGAATCTACGGTGCGATCGCCGGTAGCGGCGCCGGTGTCGGCCTGCTGCTCGGTGGGATCCTCACCGAGTACCTCTCCTGGCGCTGGTGCATGTACGTCAACCTGATCTTCGCGATCGCGGCGTTCATCGGTGGCTACATCTTCCTCAAGCACACGGTCGCCCAGGTGCGCCCGAAGCTCGACATCCCCGGCGCCATCGTCGTCTCGGTTGCCCTCTTCAGCCTCGTCTACGGCTTCGCCCACGCCGCGACCGGTGGCTGGGCCGACGCCGTCACGATCAGCTTCCTGGCCGCCGGCGTCATCCTGCTCGGGGCGTTCGTCTTCCTCCAGCAGCGCGCCGCGCACCCACTACTGCCGATGCGCGTGCTGGCCGACCGCAACCGGGCCGGTGCCTACATCGCCATCTTCATCTCCGGCATCGGCATGTTCGGCGTCTTCCTCTTCCTGACCTACTACCTGCAGGCAACTCTGGGCTACAGCGCGGTGCGCAGCGGCCTGGCCTTCCTGCCGATGGTCGGCGTGATCATGGTCGTCGCCACCGTCGGCACGGCGGTGCTGGCCACCAAGCTCGGCCCGCGCTGGCTCATCGGTCCGGGCATGCTGATCGCCGCCTTCGGCATGGTGCTGCTCACTCGAATCACGGTCGAACCCCAGTACGCCATCCACATCCTCCCGGGCATCATGGTCATCGGCGCCGGTCTGGGCCTGGTCTTCTCCTCCGCGATGAGCCTGGCCACCTCCGGTGTCAAGGCCGACGACGCGGGCGTCGCCTCGGCATTGGTGAACATCGGGCAGCAGGTCGGCGGGTCAATCGGCACCGCACTGCTGAGCACCCTGGCGGCCACCGCCGCGACCAACTACGTCATCGACCACGCCACCAGCAACCCGCCGGCGACCAGTGTCCTGGCCAACGCCGCCGTGCACAGCTACGTCGTCGCGTTCTGGTGGTCGGCCGCGATCTTCGCGGTCGGTTCGCTGATCGGTTTCGTCGTGCTTCGAGGAGCGGTGCCGGAGTACAACCCCGACGCCGAGCCGGTCATGGCTCACTAGAATCATCCAGCGAAATCCCTACAGTCGCCCGTCGGCGGCGCCACAGATAGCCGCCTGTCGGCGGTGGAGAGGAGAAACAGATGCTCATCGAGAAGTCAGTCCGTAAGGACGTGGCCCGAAACCGAGCTCTGCTCCTCGCCGCCGCCGACGAGGTCTTCTGCCTGCGCGGCGCGCACGCCACCCTCGACGAGATCGCCCAGCATGCCGGCGTCGGAGTCGCCACGGCGTACCGGCACTTCGAGAGCAAGCAAGGTCTGCTGGTCGCCCTCTTCCAGGACCGCATCAACAAGGTCCAGCAGATTCTCGAAGACGCCGAGACGATCAGCGACCCCCGTGAAGCGATCGAGTCGTTCCTCTACGGCGTCTGCGCAACGCAGGCCAACGACGCCGGGCTCCGCGAGGCGATGACCTCGAACATCGGCCTCCCCGACGCCAACGAAGTGCGCGACCGGCTGGCTCCGATCGCGACGCGCATCCTGAATCGGGCCCGCGCCGCCGGACTGCTCCGGCCCGAGGCCAACGAGAACGATATCCCAATAATTCTATGGATGATCGGCTCCATCACCGACTACGCCGGCCCCTCGAATCCAGAGATCTGGCGCCGCTACCTGGAGATCCTGCTGGACGGACTCTTCGCCGAGTCGGTGCCCCGTCGCGGACTGAGCATCCCCGCGCTGGACGAGGACGCGATCGCCCTCGCGATGACCGAGTGCGGCAGCCGAACACAGCGTTAGCCGTCCCGCCAGCGTTAGCCGTCCCGCCAGCGTTAGCCGTCCCGCCAGTTAGCCAGCCGGCTAGTTCAGGCGCCGCATGCTGGCCGGTAGCTCGCCACCGGCATAGACGCTCTCGGTCAACTCGGCCAACGCCGTGAGGGCGACGTTCTGGCTGTACGGGCCGTAGGAGACGCGGGCCACCCCGAGCTGCTCCAGCCGCTCGAGGCTGAGCGAGCCCGGAACGGCGATCACACTGATCCTTCCCCGACCCAGCGCCTCGACCAGCGCGCCGACCGTCGGCTCGTCCAGCTTTCCCGGGACGAAGAAGCAAGCGGCACCGGCGTCCAGGTAAGCCCGTCCGCGCTCGATCGCGTCAGCCAGCACAGCCTTGGGATCTCGGTCGGCTCCCCGCAGAAATGCGTCGGTGCGGGCATTGAGCACGAAGCCAACCCCGGCCCGCTCACCGGCCTCGACCGCGTCGCTCACCGCGCGTACCGCCTCGGGCAGCGGCTTGAGCTGGTCCTCCAGATTGGCCCCGACCACTCCGACGTCGATGGCCCGGCTGATGGTCTCGCCGACGTCGCCGTACCCCGCCTCCAGGTCTGCCGTCACCGGTAGCTTCACCGACGCGGCGATCCGGGCCACTGCATCGATCATGAGCACCCGCGGAATCTGCTCACCGTCCGGGTACCCGTGGGCCGCGGCGATCGAATGACTCGCGGTAGCCAGCGCCTTGGTGCCGGGAGTCGCGGCGACCACCTGCGCGGTGATGACATCCCAGACGTTCACCAGCTTCAGCAACTGCGGAGCTGTGTGCAGACGCAGCAGTTCGGTGGCCTTCTCGGCGGTGGTCAGGTCGGCCACCGTCAGATCGTCCGGGTTCAGCTCGGCAAACTCTTCGGGCTCTTCGAAGCTCTCTTCGGTGCTCGTCATCCTTCGAACTTAGCTGGTTGCTCCTGACTGCCCTCGCTGATGCCGTCGTTGATGCCGTCGTTGCCGGCCTGCTGCACGTCGCGCTCGAACTCGGCCATCGGGTCGCGGGCATGCTTCGGCAGCATCGCCGAGAGGCCGAGCAGCACGGGCGTCAGGCAGAGCTCGACGATGAAGCAGACTTCGATCGCCGAGACGAATCCGTAGTGCTCGACCCGGCTGAAGAAGATCGTCCCGAGGACCGCGACTCCGATCGCCCCGGCCAACTGCTGCACCGCATTGAGGACACCGCTGGCCGAACCGGTCTCCTCATCGGTGACGGCGGCGAGGATGAAGTCGAAGAGCGGGGCCACGATCATGCCG
Source organism: Jatrophihabitans sp. GAS493 (assembly GCF_900230215.1). NCBI lineage: Bacteria > Bacillati > Actinomycetota > Actinomycetes > Jatrophihabitantales > Jatrophihabitantaceae > Jatrophihabitans > Jatrophihabitans sp. GAS493. The sequence goes on from NZ_LT907982.1 coordinate 737,891, forward strand.
GTGCCGATACCCCAGACGAGCTGCGGCCCGACGAGCTCCAACGAGCTGGTGTGCAGTCCGTTGTTGTGCACGGTGAGCCACATCCAGGCGATGCCGACACCACCGATGAGGCCGCCGATCTGCAGCGCGGTGCGACCCAGTTTCGGCACCAGCACGGCCGATCCCAGGGCAGCACCGACGGCCATCCCGAAGGCGAACGGGCCGAGCGTCAGACCGGCATGAATGGCCGAGAATCCTTGACCAATCTGCAGGAACAGGGTCATCGTCAGCATGGTGCCGATCATCCCGGCGAAGAAGACGAGGATCATCACCAGGCCGGCGCTGTAGCCGCGATGGGCGAAGATGCTCGGCACGACCAGCGGGTCCTTGTGCCGGCGCTGTCGGGAGATGGTCCACAGAACCAGCAGCCCGAGACTCGCCGCGCTGGCCAGCATCATCGCGTACGTCCAGAACGGCCAGCCGTACTCACGGCCCTGAATGAGCGGGAAGACCAGCAGACCGGCGAACGCCGCGACCAGCAGCGTCCCGACGACGTCGAGGCTGGGTGGAGTCTCGTCCATCGACTCCGGGAAGTACTTCGACGCACCGAGCGCGGCGATCAGGCCCAACGGCAGGTTGATGAGGAAGACCAGCCGCCAGCCGGTGTTGAAGAGGTCCGCGTCGACGAGGACGCCACCGAGGATCGGCCCGAGCACCGCGGATAGGCCGATCACCGGCCCGAAGATGCCGAACGCGGTGGGCAGATCCTTCGGGGAGAAGGTGGCCCGCATGATGCCCAGCCCCTGGGGGATGAGCAGCGCGGCGGCGAAGCCCTGAATGAGGCGGAAGGTGATCAGCAGTTCGGCGTTCGGGGCCAGCGCGCAGGCCAGCGACGCCAGGACGAATCCGTAGGCCCCCATGATGAACAACCGTTTGCGGCCGTAGATATCGCCGAGGCGGGCGCCGGTGATGAGGCCGATGGAGAAGGTGAGCGCATAGCCACCGGTGATCCACTGCAGGGCGGTGGCGCTGGCGTTCAGATCCTCCTTGATCGTCGGCGCCGCGACGTTGACGATCGTGCTGTCGAAGAGATCCATGCACTCTGCGGCCAGCACGAGGGCGAGGATGAGCCACTTCCGCGGAAGGCTCACAACCGGTTGGACGGACATTACTTCTCCCTGTTTCGAAATATTGGAACACAAGTTGCGAGTGCAAATACAACGTTCGCACTCACGAACATTGTTCGTAGCGTAGATTCACGTTCGTGTCCGAGTCAAGCCCACTTCCCCCCGCGCCGCGACGCCCCGACCGCCTGGGGCGGGTCGATCGCAAGCCAGCCCTGAGCGTGGACGTCATCGTCCAGGCGGGAATCGACGTCCTCGACGAGGGCGGGGCCGACGCGCTCTCCATGCGCCGGGTGGCCGAACGGCTCGGCACCGGAGCCGCCTCCCTCTATGCCTACGTGCGCAATAAGGACGAGCTGCTCGAGTTGATGTACGACGAGTTGATATCCCGGGTGCCGATCCCGACCCCCGACCCGGCCCGCTGGCGGGAGCAGATTCGCGAGGTGATCGGCGGGATGCGCCGGATGCTGCAGGACCATGCCGAGGTCGCGATGGCCGGAGCCGGCCGAGTGCCGATGTCCGAGAAGGGCCTAGCCGGTGCCGAGGGGGTCACCGCCCTGCTCAACGCCGGCGGGTTGCCGCCCCGGATCGTCGGTATGGCGGCTGACCTGATCGGGCTCTACATCACGGCGATCGCCTTCGAGGAGAGCACCTTCTCCCGCTCGGGCATGGACCCGGAGACCGCCGCCGAGTACTTCACCCGAGTCCACGAGTTCTACGTCGCTCTCCCGGCCGATCGCTATCCGGTCATGGCGATGCTCGGCTCGGCCCTCACCGGTCCGGACGGCGACGAGCGCTTCGCCTTCGGCCTGGACGTCATCCTGGCCGGGTTAGTCGCCCTGGCCGACGACCCTTGCTGGGCCTGAGTACTGAACCTGACGATCTGATGCAAACCGTTCATGTTCTGTTCACCTAAAGTCGATAGCTTCGCCGAGCGGGGCGTGCTAGCCCGCGGGTCTCGTCCCAACAGCTAAAAATCCCCTCACAGACTGGGCTCGTACATGGACGTCTCGTTCTTGGTCGTCGTCGTGATCGTCACGGCCCTGGCGTTCGACTTCACCAACGGGTTCCATGACACGGCCAACGCGATGGCCACCTCCATCGCCACCGGAGCGTTGCGTCCGCGGGTTGCCGTCGTAATCTCCGGGATTCTCAACGTGATCGGTGCCTTCATCTCCACCGAGGTCGCCAAGACGATCTCGGGCGGGATCATCGACGACAGCAAACTCACCGCGCCGGGTGTCAACGGCACCGCGATCATCTTCGCCGGACTCATCGGCGCCGTCCTCTGGAACCTGGTCACCTGGCTCATCGGACTCCCCTCCTCCTCCTCGCACGCGCTCTTCGGCGGCCTGATCGGAGCGGTCTGGGTGGTGGTCGGTGTCGACGCCATCAACTTCAACATGGTCTTCTCCAAGATCATCCTGCCCGCGCTCATCTCCCCCTTCGTCTGCGGCCTCGTGGCCCTGATCGGCACGTACGCCGCGTACACGATCACCCATCGCGCCGATAAGAAGACGGCCGAGGGTGGCTTCCGACGGGGCCAGACCATGTCGGCCTCCATGGTCTCGCTGGCCCACGGCACCGGTGACGCGCAGAAGACGATGGGCGTCATCACGCTGGTCCTCATCATCAACGGCTACCAGGCCAGCGGCTCCGGCCCGCTGCCGTGGGTCATCCTGACCTCCGGCTTGGCGATCGGCCTCGGCACCGCCGTCGGCGGCTGGCGCATCATCCGCACGATGGGTAAGGGCTTGACCGACATCGAATCGCCCCAGGGCTTCGCGGCCGAGACCGCTTCGACGGCCGTCCTGCTCGCCTCCGCCCACATGGGATTCGCCCTCTCCACGACCCAGGTCTGCTCAGGGGGCATCCTCGGTGCCGGGCTCGGGCGACGGTTGGCCGAGGTGCGCTGGAACGTGGCTGGACGGATGGCCCTGGCCTGGCTCTTCACCCTCCCGGTGGCCGCGTTGATCGGCGCGATGGCCGGCAAATTGGCCAGCCAGGGCAACGGCGGAGTGCTCGCCGTCGCGGTCGTCGCCCTGCTGCTCGTCGGGTTCATCGTCATGCGCTCCCGCCGCGCGCCGGTGACCAGCGAGAACGTCAACGACCTCCCCTCGTCCCTGGCCCTCGTCCCTGACCCTGCCCCCATCCCGGAGCCCGCAGCGGCACCGATCGCGGTCTGAGCGGAGTCCACGCATGAGTCACAGCGCCATCGCCGCCGCTGCCAACGCAGCCACCACAGCCACCGCAGCCACTGGGTCGAAGCCGTTCATCGACTGGGCCTCGCTGGGAAAGGTCGTCGGGGTCAGCTTCGTGTTCGGCGTCGCGATCGTCGTGCTCTTCGCGATCGGGATCGTCGGAGTCTCCTGGATTCGAGGTGAGACCGGCACAGACGCCGACGGCGTCGCCCCGCCGGCCCAGAGCCGGCCGATCGGGTACGCGATCTCCGGAACCTGCTTCGCCGTCTGCGCCGGTGCTGTGCTCTACGGCCTCTGGCTGATGATCCCCCAGTTCCACAACTAGTTCCGCTGATGGCGGCGGCTCGTCACTAAGCTCGCTGAACATGATCACCATGTCGCGGGCACGTTTCGCCGCACTCGTGGAGGATGCCCTCGACGCGATCCCGGCGGAGTTCGCCTCCCGGCTGGGCAACGTCGTCATCCAGATCGAGGAGGAGAACCCCGACGAGCCCGAGACGCTCGGACTCTACGTCGGGGTTGCGCTGACCGAGCGTCTATCCGACTACAGCTTCGCCACCCCGGACACGATCACCATCTATCGACGGCCGATCCTGCAACTCTGTGCGACGGAGGAGGAGGTCGCCGACGAGGTGGCGATCACCGTGGTGCACGAGATCGGGCACTTCTTCGGCATCGACGACGACCGGTTGCACGACCTGGGATGGGCTTAGTTCCATGGGCGATTCGATCGTCGGGAGTTCGGCATCGTCGTCCCAGGCCCGAAAGCTCGGGCTGCGGCCGGGACTACGACTGGCGCTGATCAATCAGCCGGCTGGGTGGAGCCTGGCCGACCCGCCGGCTGACTTGGAGCTCATCGAGAGCGGGCCAGTCGACGTGATCCTGGCCTTCTTCACGGCAGCGGCCGAGGTCGTGGCCGGCTACCAGGTGCTCGGCACGCGCATCCGTCCGGCTGGTGGACTCTGGATCGCCTGGCCTCGACGAGCAGCCGGACACCGCAGCGACATCGACGGCGAAGTACTGCGCGAACTGATCCTGCCCTCGGGGCTGGTCGACAACAAGAACGCGGCCATCGACGAGGACTGGTCGGGGCTGCGCTTCGTGTGGCGGATCAGTCTCCGCTGACGAGGATCAGTCTCCGCTGACGCGCAGCTGGTGCATCCCCCGGACACCGGCGATGAAGAGGTCGATGCCGGCGCTGTAGTAGAACTCCTCGTCGTCGCAGTCGATGAGGTCGTCGGAAGCCTCGATCACATGCGGGTACCGGTCGGCCGGAAGTGAGGCCAGCCGCGCCCGCTTCGCCGCCAACGCGGCATCGGTATCCACGACGCCGAGCTCCAATCCGGGCTCAGCGCTGCAGAGCATGATCGCCGTATGCAGCGCCTGATGCGCAAGGTTGGCCGCTTCCGCGACGCTGAATCCGGCTGAGCGCAGCAGCGACAGCGTCTGCTCAGTGAGCTCGAGTCCGTGCTCAGACGCGACGATCCGGGTCGCCGCCAGGTTGGCGAGACTCGGGTGGGCCCGCAGCACGGTGACCAGGTTGGTCACGATCACCCGCAGTCGCTCGTCCCAGCGCGCAGCGGTGTCGGCGCTGAGCTCGATCCGGCCGATCACGTCGTCGCCGATCGCATCGAAGAGCTCGTCCTTGTTCTTGAAGTGCCAGTAGAGGGCCATCGGGGTGACGCCCAACTCCTGGGCCAGCCGGCGAATCGTCACCGCGGCCAGACCCTCGGCATCCGCGATGGTGAAGGCGCGGTCGATCACCGCCGAGCGGCTCAGCTGCGGACGCGCGTCAACCGGCGCGGTTTTGAGGATCACGCTTGACAACTATACGCGGTACAGGCCTACTATACGTTGTACATGTACGCCGTATAGGGAGCCCGAGATGACCACCGTTTCTGACAATCAGACCGCACCTCGCCGGGCGCGCTGGGCGCTGCTCGCCGTCGCCCTCGCGACCTTCATGACCTACCTCGACAACAACATCATCAATGTGGCGATGCCCGCCATCCAGCGCGATCTGCAGCTCTCGGTCTCCGGACTGGAGTGGGTGGTGAGCGGCTACATCCTGACCTTCGCCGGCCTCCTGCTCGTCGGCGGTCGACTGGCCGACGCCTTCGGGCGCAAGCGCCTGTTCCTCATCGGCCTCGGCATCTTCACGATTGCCTCGCTGGCCGCCGGCCTCTCCGACAGTTCGGTCACCCTGATCGCGGCCCGCGTAGTGCAGGGGCTGGGTGCTGCTCTGGTTACCCCGACGACGCTGGCGATCATCTCGGCGACCTTCACCAACACCAAAGCCCGCAACGCCGCGGTCGGCATCTGGAGTGCCGTCGGCGCACTGGCCCTGGCCGTCGGTCCGCTGCTCGGCGGGGTGCTGAGCCAGCACGCATCCTGGGGCTGGATCTTCTTCATCAACGTTCCGGTCGGTGTCGCGACGCTGGCCCTCGGGGCCTGGGCGATCACCGAGTCCCGCGAGAGCACAGCCCGCGGACTCGACCTCCCGGGACTCATCACCTCCGCGCTCGCCCTCTTCACACTGACCTACGCGCTGATCGAGGGCCACGACAAGGGCTGGACTTCAGTGACGATTCTCGGCGCATTCGCGCTGTCGGCGGTGATGCTCGTCGTCTTCATCCAGATCGAACGCCGCAGTGCCGCCCCCATGGTGGACGTTGCCCTCTTCACCGAGCGCGCCTTCAGCGGAGGCACGATTGCCTTGATGATGTGGGCCTTCGGCCTCTTCGGGATCTACTTCTTCACTTCGCTGTACCTGCAGAACGTGCTCGGCTTCTCCCCGACGAAGGCCGGGCTCGCTTTCGTCCCGATGGCGCTGCTGATGGCGGTGAGCGCGATCGTCTCCGAGCGGGTGGCCCTGCGCTTCGGCGCCCACCGCTCCACCGCATTCGCCATGTTCCTGATGGCCGCCGGGATCGCCTCGGTGAGCATGCTCGGCGAGTCGGCATCCTTCCTCGATCTGATGCCGAGTTTCGCGATCATCGGCATCGGCGGTGGCTTGACCATCCCGCTCACCACCTCGGTGCTGGCGGTGATGCCGGTCGAGCAGTCCGGAGTCGCATCCGCCCTCTTCAACGCCTCCCGGGAGGTGGCCGGACTGTTGGGGATCACCGTCATCGGCGCCATCCTGGTAGCGCGCCAGACAACCGCGCTGGCTCAGGGTCACTCGGCCACCGACGCCTTCCTGACCGGCTACCGCACCGGCCTGGTGGTGGCGGCCGTACTCGTCGCCGCCGGTGGCGTGGCCGCTTGGATCGCCCTGCGGCCCTCGACCGCGGTAACTCCGCCGAGTCCCACCGAGGCGGCTGAATTGGCCCTGGCCGGCTAACGGATCGCCCGCTCCGCGCGGCGTCGCTGTGGATAACTTTTCCGGTTATCCACAGTGGCGCCGTTCGTGCTTCCGGCGCCCGCGATTCGGCCTACATTCTCTGCGAGGGACCCGCTGAGCGGGTGCACCTCCAACTCGTCGCTCGGGAGGGAATTCGCAGTGATCATCGTCGGAACACGCACAAAATTCAGGGTGTTGGCTATCGTGCACTTCGTCTGCGGCGTCTGTCACCGTCCGGCTCCGCAGCAGATGCTCGAGCGGACGAGCAAGTTCACCCTCTTCTTCATCCCGCTCTTCCCGGTCGCCAAATCGCGCTACGCACGGTGCGCGCACTGCGGTCTGTCCACACCGATGAGTGCGGCCCGAGCCGACGAGTACGTGGCCTCTACGCGATCGCCTCAACTACTGCGCCTAACGGCAGTCTGACCTTCCTGTGTGTGGCCCGCGTCATGTGGATGGGACATATTCTTGACTTGTCTCAGGACCCGTTCTAGCGTCCCTTCCGTCCGTCAGCCGACGGTCGTCACGCCGCACCGGGACAGGGTCCAGCCCGTTCTTGGGCCCGCGCCAGTGCCCGTGACAGCGTCTGAGATTTGGAGTGCACATGATCAGCTTCAAGCGTTCGAGCATCGTGGCTCGACGTATCCCCAAGAAGGTCACCGGTGCCGCCGCCGTACTCGCGTTCGGTGCCCTCGGTGTCGCCACCCTCGCCATCGCACCCTCGGGTGCCTCTGCGACGGCGGCCTCCGGATCAGGGTGCGCGGCGGTGCACGTGCTGGCCGCCCGGGCCTCCACCGAGTCGTCCGGCCCCGGCATCATCACCTCGCTCGTCTCAAAGATCCAGAGCGGCGTCTCGGCGTCGGTGAGCACCAGTTCGGTGGACTACCCCGCGTTGCTCTTCCCGTACGACACGAGCAGCACCGCCGGTGACACGGCGATCAAGTCGGAGCTCACGGCGCAGGTTCAGAAGTGCCCGTCCCAGAAGATCGTGCTCGTCGGCTATTCGCAGGGCGCGCAGTTGGTCGGTGACGTCCTCGCCGGCGGCGGTGGGTCGCTCGGGCTCGGTGCCGCGTCGGCTCCGGTCAGCTCGTCGATCTCCTCGCACGTCGTCGCGGTGATCCAGTACGGCGATCCACGGCACATGCCGAACACCTCCTTCGACAAGGGGACGGCCAACGGGGCAACCGGCCTCTTCCCACGGACGAGCAACCAGTCACTGGTGCCGTTCGCGTCCAAGATCCAGTCCTACTGCGACACGGGTGACCCCTTCTGTGCAGGCGGGCTCAATGTCTTCGCCCATCTCGACTACACCATCAAGTACGACTCGTCGGCTACCCCGTTCGTGGTCGGCAAGTTGAACGCGGCCGGAATCCACTAGTCCGGCTCGCCGGCTGCCCCGCGCGGTCGCCCGGCGCGGAGACGTCCCTGCCTCGGACGCCTCCGCGCTGGGCATTCTCGGTATCGTGACCCTGTGACGACTGGCCTGCCCATCAAGATGCTGCACGACCGGGTGCTGGTGAAGATGCCCCGTGACGAGGGCGACCGGCGCTCCTCCGGCGGCATTCTGATCCCGGCCACCGCGCAGGTGTCGAAACGCCTCACCTGGGCCGAGGTGCTCGCCATCGGCAATCACGTCCGCACGATCGAGGTCGGCGACCGGGTGCTCTTCAGCCCGGACGAGCAGCACGAGGTCGAGATCTCCGGGGATGACTACCTGCTGCTGCGGGAGCGCGACATCCACGCGGTGGCCGCCGAACGGGTCGACTCCAACACCGGTCTCTACCTGTAGTTCGGGTCCACGCGGTTCAGCCGGAAGCCGACAGAGACTAAAGTTCGCACCATGCAGACCGCTACGCCCTCGACCGGAACGCCCACCCAGCGCGGGCAGGCGTGGGCACTGCATGTCTTCACCACACTCGGTGTCGTGGTCGGAATCCTCGCCCTTCGCGAGGTTCTGGTCGGCAACGCGAAGCTGGCGCTGATCTGGCTGCTCGTCAGTTTCGTCATCGACGGAGTCGACGGCCCGGTCGCCCGGGTGCTGGACGTCAAATCGCTGGTGCCGGTGATCGACGGCTACATCCTCGACGTGGTCATCGACTACGTCACCTGCGTCGTCGTCCCGGCCGCTTTCATGTACCAGTTCGACCTGCTGCCCAGTGGAAACTGGGGCCTCTTCCTCATCGGGCTGATCGTCTTCACCTCGGCGATCTGGTTCTCCCGCACCGACATGATGAGCGATGAGAACTGGTTCCGCGGCTTCCCGGCCGCCTGGAACCTGGTCGCCCCCGTTCTCTACATCTTCCAGGCCCGACCGGTGATCGGCGCGATCATCACGGTCGCCCTCTCACTGCTGTCGCTGAGCAACTTCCCGGTGCCGCACCCGGTGCGGGTCGTCTGGATGCGGCCGGTGACGCTGAGCGTCACGATTGCCTGGGTCGGCGCGATGACCGTCGGCGTGCTGGCCCTGCCCGACCACTGGTGGATACTGCGCCCGATCCTGCTGGCCGGCAGCATCTACTTCCTCGTGCTCGGCTTCGTTCAGATCGGCCGGCTGCGCAGCGGCGTCGCCAGTCGGCTCGACGCACCCCACTGATCCTCCCGCGCTGGCGGGTGGCGTTGGCCGCTAACTCCCGGCGGTCCGGATCCGCTGCAGCCAATCGCGTGCGCGGGCGAAGTCCTTGTCGGTGCGCCCCGGCGTGATCTCCTCGACGTCACCATCGCGGCGCGGGTAGGAGCCTAGGAACCGGATGTCCGAGCAGATCCGCTTCAGCGCGGCCACCGCATCACCCACCCGCTCGTCGGCGATATGCCCCTCGCAGTCGATGCTGAAGCAGTACTGGCCGATCCGCTCCTTCGTCGGGCGGGACTCGATGCGCGTGAGGTTCACTCCCCTGGTGGCGAACTCACTGAGGATCTCCAGCAGCGCACCGCTGTGATCGGCCCGCAGGTAGGCGACGACGGTAGTGCGGTCATTGCCCGTCGGCGGCCCGGGGACCGCCGGACGGGCCAGCAGGACGAACCGGGTGACGGCTGCGTGATTGTCGGCGATGTCCTTGGCCAGCGAGTGCAATCCGTAGATATCAGCCGCCACCGGTGGTGCGATCGCCGCGTCGAATTCACCGGCCTGCACCGACTGCGCCCCACCGGCGGTGGAGCCGACGAGGGCAACGGCCGCCTGCGGAAGATTGCTCATCAGCCATCGACGCGTCTGAGCCTCGGCGTGCGGGTGCGTGGCGACCGAGCGAATATCCCCCAGTCGCTGACCGGGGCGTGTCATCAGATCGAAGACCACCGGGAGGTAGGCCTCCTCGGCGATGCGCAGCGGTTCGCCACCGGCCAGCTCGTCCAGTGTGGCCGGCACCGCACCCTCGACCGAGTTCTCCAGCGGCACCAGCGTCCCGTCGGCGCGCCCGTCGCGTAGCGCGTCGATCGCCAGAGTCACGTTCGTCATCGGCAGCAGACGCGCGTGTAGGGCGGCCGGAAGGGTCAGCAGCGCGGCGTGGGCGAAGGTGCCGGGAGGTCCGAGAAAGGCAAGCGTCGGCCGGGAGTCGGCGGCATCGGTCACGGTGCTAGAGCCTAGTCGGTGTGTGCGGTCGTTCAGCTGGCTTTGCGGTATTCCCGGCGCTTCGGGCGGCGGGACAGGGCGGCATCCACGGCCTGCGCCTCCTCGGGAGAGAGATCGTGCTCGCCGGATCCCTGACTGACACCCTTGGCGTAGAGGCGACTGTCGGTACGCCCGGCGATCGAGGTGAGGGTGACGCCGTCACCGGAGTCGTCCAGCAGGGCGAGGGAGAACGACATCCGCCCGGACATGTCGTCGAAGGCGTCGAAGCGAACCAGGGCGACGTTGCGCAGCGAACGGGCCAGCGTCGACCCGAAGCCGGAGATCGTCTCGGCGATCTGGGTGTGTTCGGACGCCACCTCGCCGACCGTGCGGTTCTGCGTCTCTTCGACCTGACTACGCATAGCCTCGACCTGGGCGCGCAGCTCCTGGGTCGTCGCCGCCTGAGTCGTCTCCAGCTGAGTCTGCATCGCCTGCACTTGGGCCGCCAGCGCCTCGGTGGTGGCGATGTGCCGCTCCACCGCCTCCAGTAGCGACTCCTTGCTGGTTGCGCCTCGACTGAGCACCGCGGCGGCCCGGCGCAGCCGGTACAGCGAGCGCAGTGCACAGTACGCGCCGACGAGGGCCAGGTAGCCCAGAGCGAGCGCGAAGACGGCAGCGTAGGTAGTCATCAACAGCCAGGCTAGGGGGTCGCGGCAGCCCGGCGCGGTTGCAACGCTGAGACCGGTGAAATCGGGCCGCTCGGCCCCCGTGAGGAATGATGGGCTCATGACTGTTCGCCTGCGCTCAACCCTTGCCTCACTGCCGGCCTACGTCCCCGGCCGGTCGGTTCCGGGCGCGGTGAAGTTGGCCAGCAATGAGGTGGCGTATCCGCCGCTGCCGTCGGTACTGGCCCGCATCGCCTCCGCCGCCGCCACCGTCAATCGCTACCCCGACTCCTTCTCGACTGAGCTCACCGCCGCCATCGCTGCTCATCACGGCGTCCCGGTGGAGCAGGTCGTGGTCGGTTGCGGCTCGGTGTCGCTATGCCAGCAGCTGGTGCTGAGCACGGCCGGACCGGGCGACGAGGTGCTCTACGCCTGGCGATCCTTCGAGGCGTACCCGATCGTCACCACGATCGGGGGAGCGACTCCGGTGCAGGTGCCCCTCGCCTCGCAGGTACACGATCTGCAGGCCATGGCCGCCGCGATCACGCCACAGACGCGGCTGATCTTCGTCTGCAATCCGAACAACCCGACCGGAACCGTCGTCGGCGCCGCGGCCCTGACGCGCTTCCTGGATGCGGTTGCGCCGGACGTGCTGGTGGTACTGGACGAGGCCTACCGCGAGTTCGTCCGGGATAGCGACGTGCCGGACGGCCTTACTTTCCTTGATCGTCCGAACGTCATCGTGCTTCGTACCTTCTCCAAGGCCTATGGCCTGGCCGGACTGCGGGTCGGCTACGGCATCGCCGGCGATCCGGCGGTCATCAATGCACTGCGCCAGACCCAGGCCCCCTTCGCGGTCACCCATGTCGCCCAGCAGGCGGCGCTGGCCAGCCTGGAGCCGGAGGCCAGCGCGGAGTTGATGAGCCGCGTCGATGAGGTGGTACAGGAACGGACGCGGGTGCATGACGCGCTGGCCTCCTACGGATATGCGGTACCGCCGACGCAGGCCAACTTCGTCTGGCTGCCCCTCGGCGACGCGGCGGTCGACTGGGCCGCGGAGTGCGAACGAAGCCGGGTGATCGTCCGTCCGTTTGGCGGCTTCGGAGTCCGGGTCACCATCGGTAGCGTGGAGGAGAACGACCAGTTGCTGGCCGCCGCGAAGACGCTCGCCGCTGAATACGCTCACCGGACTGCCATCGGATGAGCATCCTGCTCACCGGCATCGCGCAGGTCGCCACCCAGGACGCTGAGCTGGGCGAACTGGCCGACGCCGCGCTGGTGCTGGACGGCGAGACGATCGTCTGGGTCGGCTCGGCCGGTCAGGCTCCGGCGGCCGACGAACGCGTCGACCTGGAGGGGCGAAGCGTCCTCCCCGGCTTCGTCGACTCGCACGCCCATCTGGTCTTCGCCGGCGATCGCACGCAGGAGTTCAACGCCCGCATGAGCGGATCCCCTTACAGCGCCGGGGGAATCAGGACAACGGTGGAGGCCACGAGAGACGCCACCGACGCGGCGCTGCGAGCCAATGTTGCCCGGCTGACCGGTGAGCTGCTCGCGGCGGGGGTGACCACCTTCGAGTGCAAGTCCGGGTACGGGCTGGACGTGGAGACCGAGGCCCGATCGCTGCGGGTGGCCGCCGAGTTCACCGACGAGACGACCTACCTGGGGGCTCATGTGGTGCCGCCCGGAATCGGGCGCGACGAGTACGTGCGGTTGGTCTGCGGCGAGATGCTCGATGCCTGCGCCCCGTTGGCCCGCTGGGTGGACGTCTTCTGCGAACGAGGCGCCTTCGACGCCGGCGAGACCCGCAGCATCCTGCGAGCCGGGATCGAGCGTGGCTTGATGGCCCGAGTGCACGCGAACCAGCTCAGCGAAGGGGCCGGCGTGCAGGTGGCCGTCGACCTCGGTGCGGCCAGCGCCGACCACTGCACCCACCTCAGCGATGCCGACGTCGCGGCCCTGGCCGGCTCGACTACGGTGGCCACGCTGCTGCCGCTGGCCGAGTTCTCGACCCGTTCGTCGTACCCGGACGCCCGACGACTGCTGGACGCCGGGGTTTCGGTGGCGCTGGCGACCGACTGCAATCCCGGGTCGGCCTACTCGACCTCGATGCCGCTGGCCATCGCACTGGCCGTGCGCGAGATGAAGATGACGCCGGCCGAGGCGGTGCGGGCGGCCACCGCGGGCGGTGCCCAGGCCCTGCGGCGCGACGATATCGGCGTGATCGCCGTCGGGCGTCGAGCCGATCTGCTGGTGCTCGACGCGCCGTCGTATGTCCATCTGGCCTACCGCCCCGGGGTTCCGCTGGTGGCGCAGGTCTGGCGCGGGGGACGGCTTGCCCACCAAGTCCACTGAGCCCACCTCGGCTCAGGCGGCTACTTCGTGCGGTGCATGCGGGCCCGGATCATCTCGCGTAGTTGCGAGACGGCCTCTTCATGCTGCTCCGCGGATTCGGGCTGCTCCGGCGTTTCGGGCTGCGCCGTGGATTCGGGCTGCTCAGGCGTTTCGGGCTGCTCCGTGGATTCGCGCTGCTCCGTGGATTCGGACGGCTCCGTGGATTCGGACGGCTCGGTGGACTCGGACTGAACGGCCGCCACTGGCGCGGGGTCGACGAACTCGGTTCGTACGGCATCCGGGATGGGTGCTGGCTCAGGTTCGGGTGCTAACTCGGGTTCGGGTGCTAACGCCGGTTCGGGTGCTAACTCAGGTTTGGGTGCTAACTCGGGTTCGGGCGCTGACTCAGGTTCGGGCGCGGATGCTGGCGGCGCCGCGAGCGGCTCGGCGTCGCGGAGCAGACAGAACTCATTACCCTCGGGGTCGGCCAGCACGTGCCAGCTGACACCGCCATCACCCTCACCGTCGCCCAATGCCAGCGGGCGAGCCCCGTGCCCGATCAGTCGCTCCAGTTCGCGCTGCTGATCGGTGTCGGTGGCGACCAGGTCGAGGTGGATTTTGTTACGCGTCTTCCCGCTCGCCTCGGGCATCTGCATGAAATCGATTCGAAACGGCGCTGTGGCCCCGGCGATCGTGACGTCGTCGCCGTTACGGGCGACGGCGCTCCACCCGAGCACCCGGCACCAGAAATTCGCCAGTAGCACCGCATCGCGGCAGTCGACCGTCAGCGTCGCGATCCGGTTTGCCATCAGGCAGTTCTATCAGCCCGCCGCCGTGCCTGCGAACGGAGCAACCTGCGAGCGGAGCAGGCAGAACTCGTTCCCCTCGGGGTCCGCCAGCACATGCCAGCTCACATCACCCTGGCCGATGTCCACTGAGACCGCACCGAGGTCCAGCAGCCTCGCCAGCTCCGCCGCCTGGTCCCGGTCGGTCGCATTCAGGTCGAGGTGCAGTCGGTTCTTCGCCCCCTTCGCACCGTCCGGCACCCTCAGGAAATCAATACGAAACGGTGGTCCATCACCGGCGATCGAGATGTCTCCCTCGTCGTCGACCTCACTGATCTCATACCCGAGCACCGCGCACCAGAAGTCGGCCAGCCGCCGCGGATCGGTGCAGTCCACGGCGAGGGCGCTGATTCGGTTAGCCATGACGTCTGTCTAGCAAACGTCACCGACAACGTCGCCCAGTCGATCCGGAAGGCGTCAACCTTCGGTTGACAACTCTGGATCGTCAACTTACGGTTGACGCATGAGCACCTCACCTGAGCAGCAACCGATCAAACTCGACGACCTGATCGAGCACGTCGTGGAGCAGCACCCTGGCGCCGACGACCTGGAACTTCTCTCCGAAGCGGTGGAGACCTCGTCCCACCTGGGCGAGGTGGCCGATCACCTGATCGGGCACTTCGTCGACCGGGCCCGGCAAGCCGGCGCCTCCTGGACCGACATCGGTCAGCACATGGGGGTGACCAAGCAGGCCGTCCAGAAGCGCTTTGTGGCCAAGGAGTCGGACGAACTTGATCACCCGAATCGGGGCCGCTGGAAGCGATTCACCCCGCGGGCTCGCAGCGTCATCACCCACACAACGGACGAGGCCCGCCGGCTGGGTAGCCGACAGGTCGGCAGCGAGCACATCCTGCTCGGTCTACTCGACGAACCGGACGGCCTGGCCGCCTACTGCCTGATCGGACTCGGCGTGCCGCTGGAGAGGGTTCGGCAGGCCACCCTCGATGTGCTGCCACCAGCCAGCGAGCCGACCACCGGGCGGGTCGGATTCGGCCGCGACGCCAAGAAGACGATGGAGCTCTCGGTACGGGAGGCCCTGAGAATGGGGCACAATTACATCGGCACCGAACACATCCTGCTCGGCCTGATGCGAGCGGAGTCGGACCCGGCGGCGCAGCTGCTGGCGGGCCTCGGCGTCACGCTGCCCAGGGCCGATGAGTGGGTGCGCGCCACCCTTGAGGCGCATCGGGCGTCTCTGCGCGACGTGACCGGCTGACCCGCGAACCAGCTGACGCGCGAACCGGCTGACACGCGACATTCACGCCAAGTCATTGCCAAGCGTCGCCTGCGGGCAGCAGAGTTATCAGCATGACGACTGCGCGGCAGGCTCCCCCCGAATCGCAGACACGGGAGTACGGCGACCGGGTGGCGGCCGTCGAACCCGGCGGCGTGGAGTTCATCCCACTTGCCGAACGGCACGGCTCGCCGATTCAACTCCTCTGGACCTGGGCCTCTCCGAACATGGAGTTCGCCACCGTATTCGTCGGTGTGCTGGCGGTGGCGGTCTTCGGGCTCAGCTTCTGGATGGCGACATTCGCGATCATTCTGGGCAGCGGACTCGGTGCGATCAGCCAGGGCGCGCTCTCCACCTGGGGCCCGCGGCACGGACTGGCGCAGATGGTGCTCGGCCGATCGGCCTTCGGATTCTTCGGCAACATCCTGCCGGCCGGACTCATGTCGATCACCGCCGGCATCGGCTGGTTCGCCGTCAACAGCGTCAGCGGCGCCTACGCCATCAACACCCTGACCCACCTGCCCAAGAGCGCGTCGCTACTGCTGGTCGTCGCGGTCCAGATCGTCGTGGCCTTCTTCGGGCACAACCTCGTCCAGACGTTCGAACGCTTCGCCTTCCCCTTCCTGGCCGTCATCTTCCTGATCAGCAGCGTCGACATTCTGAGCAAGTCCCATCTCTCAACCCCGGGCCATGGCGGCATTCCGACGCTCGGCGCCTTCCTCATCGAGGTCGGCGCCTCCTTCGGCTATGCGGCCGGCTGGAACCCCTACGCGTCTGACTACACCCGCTATCTGAAGCCCGACGTGAGTTCGAAGGCGGTCGGCCTCTACGCCGGCCTCGGAATCTTTCTCTCCTGCGCGATCCTGCAGATCGTCGGCGCCGCGTCGGTGACGATCACCGGCATCGACCCCAGCGGTACCCCGACGGCTCAATTCACCCAGGCGATGCCGACCGTCATTGCCGACCTGACGCTGCTGGCGATCGCGGTGGGTGCGGTATCGGCCAATGTGCTGAACATCTACTCCGGCACCATGTCATTCCTGGCCATGGGGTTCAACATCCCGTTCGCGCTGCGGCGAGCGATCATCGCCATCGTCTTCGGCGCGATCGGCTTGGCGGTTGCCTTCACCGGTCTGCACGACGCCGGCGAGAAGTACGAGAACTTCCTGCTCATCATCGCGTACTGGATCGGGCCGTGGCTGGGCATCGTCTTCACCGACCGCTGGCTGCGACGGCGATCGCTGGATCAGCTCAACGCGATCGTCACCGACCGCCGCTTCCAGAACTGGTGCGGGCCGATCGCGATGCTGGTCGGCATCGTCGTCTCGGTCTGGCTCTTCTCCAACCAGACGAAGTATCTCGGTCCCGTACCTTCGCACTTCCCCTCCGTCGGCGACATCACCTTCGAAGTCGGCTTCGTGATCTCGGCGCTGCTGTACCTGGCACTCTTCAACCTCATGAAACCGAAGGCAGCTGTCGATGTCTGAACCCGTGGCACTCGATTTCGACATCGCCTCCGGTTGGTTGCAGACGGCAGCGGAGGAGGCTCGCACCGGGATGGCGGAGGGCGGCATTCCCATCGGCGGCGCTCTCTACGGGGCCGACGGCTCCCTGCTGGGACGGGGGCGTAACCGCCGGGTTCAGGACGACGATCCATCCATGCACGGCGAGACCTCAGCGTTTCGCAACGCCGGCCGGCAGGCCACCTACCGCGGCACGACGATGGTGACGACGCTCTCCCCGTGCTGGTACTGCAGTGGGCTGATACGGCAGTTCGGGATCTCCCGCGTCGTCATCGGTGAGGCCCGCACGTTCTACGGCGGCCACGACTGGCTGGCCGCCAACGGGGTCGAGGTGCTGCTGCTGGACGATCCCGACTGCGTGACGATGATGACCGAGTTCATCGAGAAATACCCCCAGCTGTGGAACGAAGATATCGGTGTCGATTGACGGGACGGATCCGTGCAGACCGAACGGCTGATCATGCGGAGCTGGCGCGACGGCGATCGTGAACCATTTGCCCGGATGAACGCCGACCCCGAGGTGATGCGGTACTTCCCGGCGTTGCTCACTCGGGCCGAGAGTGACGCCGCGGTCGACCGGATTCAGGCCTCGATAGACGAGAACGGCTTCGGAATGTGGGCCATCGAGCGCATCGACACGGGCGCGTTCATCGGTTTCGTCGGGCTGGCCATACCCCGCTTCGAGGCCCCTTTCACGCCCTGCGTCGAGGTGGGCTGGCGGCTAACCCCTGAAGCCTGGGGACAGGGCTACGCCACCGAGGCCGCGCGTCGCTCGCTGGAGGCCGGCTTTGAGGAGTTCGGGCTGGAGGAGATCATCAGCATGGCCGTGGTGAGCAACCTCGCGTCGCGCGCGGTGATGGAGCGGATCGGGATGACCCTGGACCCGGACGGGGACTTCGACCACCCGCTGGTCCCCGACGGGCATCCGCTGCGCCGGCACGTTCTGTACCGAATCTCCCGGCCCGATCCCGCCGGCGGGTGACCCGAATCGCGCCACCGCGATTTACCGGCCCGAAATCGGGTTGGAATACCGTTTAGCCATGCGTCTAACTCAACATGAGCAGGAGCGGCTGCTCATCACGCTGGCGGCCGATGTCGCCGAGCGTCGACGGGCCCGCGGGCTGAAGCTGAACTACCCGGAGGCGGTCGCCATCATCACCTCCTTCGTGCTCGAAGGGGCCCGGGACGGACGAACCGTCGCCGAGCTGATGAGCAGCGGACGCTCAGTGCTGACCCGCGACGACGTCCTCGAAGGGGTACCGGAGATGATCGAATCGGTGCAGGTCGAGTGCACCTTCCCCGACGGCACCAAGCTGGTCACCGTCCACGGGCCGATCGCATGATCCCCGGCGAGGTCGTCCCGGTCGACGGCAACATCGAGCTCAACGCCGGGCGGGAGAAGAAGGTGATCACCGTGGAGAACTCCGGTGACCGCCCGATCCAGGTCGGCTCGCACTATCACTTCGCCGCGGCCAACCCAGCGCTGAGCTTCGATCGGGAGGCGGCCTGGGGCTTCCGGCTGGACATCCCGGCCGGTACGTCCGTGCGCTTCGAGCCGGGCATCACCCGGGAGGTCAACCTGGCCGCGCTGGCCGGCAACCGGATCGTCCCCGGGCTGCGTCTCGAGTCCGCCGGCCCGCTTGACCGAAGGGTGACAACTCATGAGTGAGATTTCTCGGGCTCGCTACGCGGCGCTCTACGGCCCGACGGTGGGTGATCGGGTGCGGCTGGCCGACACCGATCTCTTCATCGAGGTCACCGAGGATCGGGCCGGCGGCCCGGGCGGCCGGGCCGGCGACGAGGCCCTCTTCGGCGGCGGCAAGGTGATCCGCGAGTCGATGGGGCAGTCCGTCGCCACCCGAGCCGACGGGACGCCCGACCTGGTGATCACCGGCGTCGTCGTCCTCGACCACTGGGGCATCATCAAGGCCGACGTCGGCGTCCGCGACGGGCGCATCGTCGCCCTCGGCAAGGCCGGCAACCCGGACACGATGGACGGCGTGACGCCGGAACTGGTGATCGGCCCGTCGACGGAAGTGATCGCCGGCAACGGCATGATCCTCACCGCCGGCGGCGTCGACAGTCACGTCCACCTCATCGCCCCGCAGCAGATCCCGGTCGCCATCGCGGCCGGCATCACCACGCTGATCGGCGGCGGGGTCGGCCCGGCCGACTCGACCAAGGCGACCACCGTCACCTCGGGCTCATTCTGGCTCGAGGCGATGATGCAGTCGCTCACCGAGTGGCCGATCAACGTCGTGCTCCTCGGCAAGGGGAACACCGTCTCCCGGGAGGGTCTCTGGGAGCAGTTGCGGGCCGGAGCCGCCGGCTTCAAGCTGCACGAAGACTGGGGCACCACCCCGGCCGCCATCGACGCCTGCCTGAGCGTCGGCCTGGCCGCGGGGGTGCAGACCGCGATCCACACCGACACGCTGAACGAGGCCGGATACCTCGAGTCCACCCTGGCCGCCATCGACGGCCGCCCAATCCACACATACCACACCGAGGGGGCCGGCGGCGGGCACGCACCGGACATCATCCGGGTTGCCGCACACGCGAATGTGCTGCCTTCCTCGACCAATCCGACCCGGCCGTACACGCAGAACACGCTGCATGAGCACCTCGACATGCTGATGGTCTGCCACCACCTGAAATCCTCCATCCCCGAAGACCTCGCCTTCGCCGAGTCGCGGATCCGTCCGTCGACGATGGCCGCCGAGGATGTGCTGCACGACCTCGGCGCGATCTCGATGATCGGCTCCGACTCACAGGCGATGGGGCGCATCGGTGAGACGATCATCCGCACCTGGCAGACCGCGCATGTCATGAAGCAGCGCCGCGGATCGTTGCCGGGCGACACGGTCGCCGACAACCAGCGGGCTCAGCGCTACGTCGCCAAGTACACGATCGCGCCGGCCGTGGCCCACGGCCTGGACGGCGAGATCGGCTCCGTCGAGGTCGGGAAGCTGGCCGACCTGGTGCTCTGGGAGCCCGCATTCTTCGGGGTTTCGCCGCATCTCGTGCTGAAGTCGGGGGTGATCGCGTGGGCCAACATGGGTGACGCCAACGCCTCCATCCCCACTCCGCAGCCGCAGCTGCCCCGGCCGATGTTCGGTGCCTTCGGCGGGCTGGCCGCGCGCCTCGGGCTGCAGTTCGTCTCGCCCCTCTCGCTGGAGAGCGGCCTGCCCGAACGCTGGAACAGCGATCGCCCACTCGTCCCGACCCTCGACATCGCCGCTCGCACGAAGGCGGACATGCCGCAGAACACGGCACTTCCGAGGATCGATGTCGATGCTGACACCTTCGAGGTGCGCGTCGACGGAGAGCTCATCGAACCCCAACCGGCGACCGAACTGCCGATGGCCCAACGCTATTTCCTCTTCTGATGGCGCTACGTTCCGAACCCGGCCCGGTGGAGGTGTCGGCTCGCCTGCTCCTCCTGCTGGACTCCCGCTCACCGGCCGGGTCGCACTCGCACTCGGGCGGCATGGAGGCGGCCATCGGTGCCGGCTTCGTCACCGATCTGGCATCGGTGCAGGAGTTCGCGGCCGCTCGACTGCGCACCGCGGGGCGGGTCGCCGCGGCCTTCGCCGCCGCGGCCTGCCAAGCCTGGCTGGACGGCGCTACGCCCGAGGAGTGGCTCGAACTGGACCGTGAGTTCAGTGCGCGCACCCCGTCCGAGGCGCTGCGAAAGGCCTCCCGTTCGCTGGGCAGCGGGCTGCGGCGGCTGGTCCAGGCCACTGTTCCCGAAGCCGATCTGCGCACCCCCTGGCAACTGGTCGGGACGCCGCACCAGCCGCTGGTCCTCGGCGCCGGGTGCGCGCTGGCCGGCGGTACGCCGCTGATGGCCGCACGGGCGGCGGCGCTGGGCACCTGCACCGCACCGGCGTCGGCGGCGATCAGACTCCTCGGCTTCGACCCGTACGCGATCCACAGCATCACCGCCGGCCTCTCCGAGGAGATCGAGCTGACCGCACTCGGTGCGCTCGAATACTCCGCACCGGCCGATCTACCCGCCGACTCCGCCCCCGCCATCGACCTGCTGGCCGAGGTCCATTCCATTGAGGAGATGCGTCTCTTTGCCTCGTAACTCGCGAGCGTTTGCCCCGCCGACAGCACCGCGGCATAACGACGGCACCACCCACGGTCATCAGTTCAGCGATCCGCCGGGGGGAGGCAGCCTGGTCGCTGCGATCCCCCGTATCGGTATCGGTGGCCCGGTCGGCAGTGGCAAGACCGCTCTGGTCGCTGCGCTCTGTCGGGCGCTCAGCACCGAGTTGAAGATTGCCGTCGTCACCAACGACATCTACACCGAGGAAGATGCCGAGTTTCTCAGGCGGTCCGGCGTGCTGCCGGCCGAGCGGATTCGGGCCGTGCAGACCGGCGCCTGCCCGCATACCGCGATCCGCGACGACATCTCGGCCAACCTGGACGCGGTCGAGCAGCTGGAGCAGGAGTACCCCGACCTCGACCTGATCCTGGTTGAGAGCGGCGGGGACAACTTGACGGCGACCTTCTCCTACGGGCTGATCCACAAGCAGATCTTCGTGATCGACGTGGCCGGCGGCGACAAGGTTCCCCGCAAGGGTGGCCCTGGTGTCACCCGCTCCGACCTGCTGGTCATCAACAAGACGGACCTTGCTCCGCTGGTTGGCGCCGATCTGAGCGTGATGGACCGCGACGCCACCGCGGTCCGCGCCGGACGGCCGGTGCTCTTCACCTCGATCGCGGCTGACCCGGGGGCCGGTGAGGTCGCCGACTGGGTACGCAAGGTCGCGGCTGGATGAGCGCCGCGCTGGCCACTGCGGACCGGACGCTGCAGGCCGCTGCCTCCGCGACAGTAGCCGCCGGTGGGCGACTCATCGACGTGGTGTCGGCTCCGCCGCTCACGCTGCGTCGGGTCTTCTCGGAGGAGCCCGACGTCTGCGCACTCTGCCTGGTCGGATCAGCGGCCGGGCCGCTGCCCGGTGACAATCTCCTGCTGTCACTGGAGATTGGTGACGGGGCGCGGGCGTCGCTGATCGCCGCCGGCGCCACCATCGCGCAGGGTCGGGCCGCCTCGTCACCCCGCCCGGCGTCGGTGCGAACCCTGGTCACCCTTGGAGAGGCGGCTGCGCTCGACGCCGACCCAGGGGCGTTGATCGTCTGTGCCGGAAGTCAGGTCGACGTGACTCTGGAGATCGACCTGGAGCCGACGTCGACGCTGATCTGGCGTGAATTGCTGGTACTTGGACGCTCAGGAGAACCGGCGGGATCGGCCACCCTGCGCTGGAACGTGACCCGGGGCGGCGAGCCGCTGCTACGTCAGTTCCTCGATCTCTCCGACCCTCGGCTACTCGTCTGGCCCGGGATGCTGGCCGGTCAACGAACCGTGCTGACCGAACTGCGGGTCGGCCCGGACGTGGTGGCCGAGACGTTCGTCCACTCGGCCACCGACGTGACGCAGAGGGTCGCCGATCGGGCGACCCTCCGCACCACACTCGGTTGACTCCTAGCTGGCGGCCCCCACCGGGGCGGTCGGCAGGTTGAGTGATGCCGAGATGGAGACCGCGCCTAGCGACTGCTGGGCATAGAAGAGCCCCGATGAGTCGGTCAATTGCAGCACAACCTTGCTCGACGGGTCGAATCGCCACGGGTTGATGTTCAGCGCAACGGTGGTGCTGTGGCTACCGCCGTCGAGGATGAGCGGGAAGGCGGTCCCCTGGTCGTCCAGGATGTTGCCGGTGGTCGTGTCCAGCAGTTGCGCGACGACGGCGGTCGACTTCTTGGTCGCCAGTCCCCGGTAGTTCAGCGTGAGCGTTCCGGCGGTCACCGACTCCACCGGCGAAGTCGGTGCCTTCACCGCGATGTTGATGGCATTGGAGGCCTTGCCGGCCGCGATGAGCCCGCCGCTGCTGCTGAACGGGCCGACGCCGAGAGTCCCGCTGCCGGATGCCGTCACCGACGTGCTCGCCCCCGGTGGATAGTCGGCCTCGGAGTGCCAGCTGCCCGACTGGTCGATCCACTGGAATGGGGCACCGGTCGAGATGTCCTGCTTCTTCAGGTACTTGTCCAGGAAGGCCAACTCCAGCGTCGTCGTGTAGGTGGAGGGTCCTGGGTTGTTGTTGCAGATCCCGTGCCCGCCGCAGTACCAGACCATCTGCACGGGCGTGCCGGCCGACTTGAGCGCGCTGTAGGTGAGGATGTCACCGTCGAGCGGGAAGAGCGTGTCACCGGTGCCGGCCAGTAGCAGCGTCGGGGCGGTGATCTGCCCCATCACCGGGCCGGGGCTGGCCGCGTTGCCGTAGGCGATCTCGGCCGCGGTGACGTTGCCGTTGCCGACCGACTTGCAGAGGTTGGTCACCTCGGTGTCGTACTTGGCGCCGACGAGGTTGCCGGTCAGGCAGAGGAGATTCCCCCAACCCGCCTTGATGATCTGATTCGCGTAGACGCTGTGCACCAGGTCGAACCAGGACATGTTCGGCTCGATGGCGTCGATGCGGTGGTCGAAGGCGGCCGCCGAGAGTTGCACTCCGCCGCCGTAACTGAGGCCGGTCATGCCGACCAGCGGGTCGTTCGGCCCGTCGAGCTGCACCCCGGGCTGGGTGGCGACCCAGTTGATGATGGCGCTGACATCGCGACCCTCGACGCTCGGGCTGTCCAGGCTGGTCGCGCCGCCGGAGCCGAACCAGCCCCGGTTGTTCCAGGTGACGACGTTGTAGCCGTGGGCGGTGAGCGTCGCCGGCCCGACCAGCTCACCGTCGATGTGGAAGGAGCCAATACCGGCGTTGGTGATGTTCACCGTGTCCGGGCCGTAGGCGGGCAGCCCCCAGGCCGAGGGCTCCAGCACGGTGGGGGCGGTCTGCCCGGCCGTTAGCCCCTGGGCCGGGTAGAAGTTGGTGACGATATTCGTACCGTCGAAGGACTTGATGCCGACGTTGCTCTGCTTCGGGATGGCCAGCCCGACGGCGCCGGCTCCCGACTCGGCGGCGATGGACACCGCAGCGACTGCGCCCACCAGAGCCACTGCCCCAGTTGCCGCGACCCATCTCTTACGAACCTTGCGTTGGCGCATTTGTCTCCCCAGATTTGGTTGCGCGGTACTCAGCGGCGGAAGCGGTTTCGGTTACCCGTGGGTAATTCAGGGCAACGTTCGCATCAAGCTGTGAGTTTGGCAACCCGCAAAAACCCGGCAAACCAGGTGAATCTGGCGCCAATCTTGACAAGATTGCCTGCCGTGTCTAGGTCGTATTTGGTCGACTGCGGAGATCCGCAGCCCTGCCCGGTACGGGGTTAGTACGGGTTACCAGAGGGCGAGCGAGCGGGTGAAGATGCCGGCCAGATCCTCGGCCTCGACCGGTTTCGGGGCAATGGCCAGCAGGCGCTGCTGCTTCAACGACCCCTCCACCAGCAGGTCGATGTCGGCCTCGGCGAAGCCGACCGCATCGATCCCGTTCGGGATGCCGATGTCGCGCATCAGCGCGGTCAGCACTGCCGGTAGTACCGATTCGTCGTCGCCGGTAACGCTCGGATCGAGCAGCCGGGCCGCCCGCAGATGCCGCTGCGGAGAGGCCGAGAAAGTAAAGCGAAACGCCTCCGGTGCGGTGAGCGAGACGGACATCCCATGCGGCACCATCGGGTCGTCTCCGGGGTAGTCGGCCGGGTGGAAGCCGGTGACCCGGCCGGCAATCGGGTAGGCGTTGGCGTGTGGGATGTGCACCCCGGCGTTGCCGAAGCCCAGCCCGGCGAAGGTGGCAGCCATGGTCATCTCGCCGCGAGCCAGCACGTCCGAGCCGTCGCGGACCGCAGTACGGAAGGCGGTCGAGAGCAGCGACATCGCCTTCTCAGACCAGACGTCGGAGATCGGGTTCGACCCGCAGTAGGGGACGCGCTGGGCTGCGGTGCGCCGCTCGTAGGAGGAATACGGGCGCGCGGTGTAACTCTCCAGGGCGTGGCAGAGGATGTCCATCCCGGCGGAGGCGGTGACCATCGGCGGTTGGGTGATCGTCAACTCCGGATCGACCACCGCGAGCACCGGGCGCAGCCGGGCATGGCTGATCCCGGTCTTCACCTTCAGCGACAGCACGTCCATCACGCAGACCGTGGTGCTCTCGGCCCCGGTTCCGGTCGTGGTCGGAACGGCGACCAGGGGGAGCAGCGGCAGCGACGGCGCCTTCCCGCCGCCGATCGGGGCATTCACGTAGTCGAGCAGGTCCCCCGGATTCGTCAGCAGCAGATTCACCGCCTTGGCCGTGTCGATCGACGAGCCGCCGCCCACCGCGACCACCGCGTCGAACGGGCCGGCTGAGCGCGCCCATTCGGCGGCGCTGCGCATGCTCTCGTCGGTCGGCTCGATACTCACCTGGTCGTAGAGGACGGCCTCGATGGCGAACTGCGACATCTGCTCGGCGACGCGCTGCGGCAGGCCGGTCGCCGCCATCCCCGGGTCGGTGACCACCAGGGCTCGCTTAGAGCCGAGCTGGGCCAGGTCGTAGCCGATCTCGGCGGAGGCACCGGCACCGAACTTCAGGGCCGGGGCACCGTAGGTGAAGACGGTTTCGCTCATGAGAACGTTCTACTCCGCTCCGCTCGGCTCCCCGCAACCGGCTAGGACACTATTGCCGTTTGTGTCAGGCGATCGGGTCGGTGGCCGCCGCGGCCTGTCCGCGGCTGAAGAACGCGCTCACTGCGGCCGCGTCCGGGACCTCGTCCAGCGCTACCGCCGCCCCGAAGGGCGCGTTCCAGAAGTCACCCTGACGCAGCTTCTGCGGCCCGACATAGGCGTACGGCCGGTCGATGTAGGAGTCAGCGGCGCTGACGCCGTAGTTCACCTCGTCGATGGTCACGCTGATGTCGAAGTGCTCCGGCCAGAGCACCGGTACCGCCTCACCGTCGAGCGTGGCGATGGCGGTTACCCCGGCCGCGAAGGCGGCGGCCAGCTGCTTCGCCTCGGCCGGGTCGACCTGGATCTCATCGTCGATGTCGACGACCGGTCCGTCGCTGTAGAGGCTACGCAGGTCGGCGGCCAGGAAGCCGGCCTCGCCGGCCAGACTGCGATAGGTGTGCCCCTTCAGTGGAATCCGCAGGATCGCCCCGACCACCAACACGTCCGCCTCGACCCGCAGCACCGGATCGGCGACCGTGCCGAAGCCACCCTCGGTAGCCCGCAGCCGGATAGTCCCGGAGAGCGCGTACTGCGGCCCGGCCAGCACGTACTCGGCTATGCCATGCAGGGACTGGCGAGTGGTCGAAGCGCTCATCCCCCGATCCTAACCGCCCCTAGACGGCCCGAGACGACGCTAACCGGCCCGAGCTGGCACTAGCCGTCGATCACCGTGTTCGGCACCCCGGAGGCGGGCTGGTTGGTGACGGCCCCGGCGTCCAGCGCGGTGTCCATCAGGCTGTCCTGCTTGGGCTTGCGTACCCAGTGGTTGAAGACCAGGTTCAGCATGAAGACCACCACCACGGTGGACGTGATCGCGGAACCGAAGATCGTCTGGAAATTGTTGGGGAAATGCCGGTAGAAGTCGGGGGCGATGACCGGCAGCATGCCGACCGACAGCGATACCGCGATGATCAGGAGGTTGTGATTGTCCTCGTACTCGACCTTGTTCAGGGTGCGGATGCCGATCGCGGTGACCATCGCGAACATGACCGTGCCGGCGCCCCCGATGACCGGCCCGGGGAGACCGGCCACGACCGCCCCCATCTTCGGAATCAGTCCGAGAATCGTCAGGAAAAGCCCGCAGGTCGCGACCACCCAGCGACTCTTGATCTTGGTTATCTCGATGAGCCCGACGTTCTCCGCGTAGGCGGTGTCCGGGAAGGAGTTCATGAAGCCGGCCAGCAGTGCGGAGAGGCCGTCGGTGGCCAGTCCGCGAGCCAGGTCGTTGGAGGTCAGCGGACGGTCGACCATCTCGGCGACGGCCAGCATGTCGGCGGTCGATTCGGTGTAGGTCACCAGAATCACGATGCACATCGAGATGATGGCGGCCGCCACGAACTTCGGGTGGCCGAAGTGGAACGGCTCGGCGATGCCGACCCACTTGGAGCCGTGCACGGCGCTGAAGTCGAGCAGGCCCATCGGCCAGGCCACCAGAGTGCCGACGATGATGCCGATCAGAACCGAGATCTGCCCGATGAAACCCTTGAAGAAGCGGGCGATCAAGATCATCACCAGGATGACCAGACCGGCCAACGCGATGTGCGAGACGAGCCCGTAGTCGTGCGGGGTGATGCTGGCACTGCCGCCGTAGGTGGTGGTCTGCTTGAAGTCACCGTCGGTGACCGTGACCCCCGGCTGGAACGGCACGAACGGGAGGTTGCTGGTCGGGTTGTCGCCCTGACCCTTGCCGGTGATGAGGCCCGCGTCGGCGCCGACCAGGGAGAGACCGATGATCGTGATCACGGTTCCGGTAACCAGCGGCGGGAAGAACCTGATCATGGCCGAGAACGGCTTGGCGATGATGAGGCCGAAGACGCCGGCGCAGAGCATCGCGCCGTAGACCGCGGGCAGACCGTACTGCCCGGCGATGATGATCATCGGGTTCAGGACGGTGAAGGTGGCGCCGGCCACCACCGGCAGGCGGACACCGAGGATGCTGCGGATACCGATGGACTGAATCAGCGTCGCGATCCCGGAGACGAGCAGGTCCGCGCTCACCAGAATGGCGATGTCCTCAGCCTTCAGGCCGAGCGCCCCGCCGACGATGAGCGGAACCGCGACGGCACCGGCGTACATGATGAAGAGGTGCTGCAGACCCAGCACCACCAGCTTCTGTGGGGCTAGGAACTCGTCGACCGGGTGCACCGCGGCCTTGTGGGAGTCGCCCTGGGGTCGATCTTTCATCGTTGTCATCGGATCTCCTCAAAATTCAGGGGGGTGGGAGTTCCCGATGCTCGCCGTTGAGGCCGGGAGATGGTGCTCGGTGGCGCTACGTCCAGGCGATTCCGGCATCCGGGGCGTCGTCGGCCAGTACGTAACCCTCGATCAGCCCGTACGGGCGATCAGCCGCGTAGTACACCTCGTTGTCGTTGGTCAGGTCGAACGGCTCGAGATCGACCAGGAAGTGATGCTTGTTCGGCAGGGCCAGGCGGACCTCGCAGATCTCCGGCACGTCGGCCAGGATCCGCTCGCCCATCGCATAGAGCGTCTGCTGCAGCGAGTAGCTGTAGGTCGTGGCGAAGGCATCGAGGAGGGAGGCGGTGGCGGTGGCATACGCGTCGGCCCACTCCACCTCGGTTCCGCGGAAGCGCCAGGTGGCACTGACCTGGGTCGCCAGCATGCGGTCCTTCGTCTCACTGAGGGTGGTGTACGGATCCTTCGGAAAACCGAAGAATTCAGAGTTCGTCGTGTTGAGCACGACGAGCTCCTTCAGACCACCGATGACACTTGTACCGAGCTGCTCGTCGTGCAGCACGGTGGTCGTGCGGACGACGCCGCCGGTGCGGGAGAAGGAGTGCGGCCCGCCGGGGAGCGACGTCCAGGGGTACTCCTCGATGCTCAGACGAGCTCGGGTGATCGGCTCCTGGGTGCCGACGAAGTGCTCGGCCAGGGCGATCGCGAATGCCTCGGGCTCGACGCCACCGAGCTTCTTGGCGAAGGCATAGGCCGTGTTCTTCTGGGTGTCAGTGGCCAGCACGTTAGCGTTGTCGCCGGTGAGATGGGTGGCGGCCAAGTCCCCGGAGAGCGAGCTGGAGACGTTCCAATCCTTGATCTGATCGCCGCCGTCCGGGCCGGTGCCGCGCGACACGTGCACCACCCGCACCTCGGCCTTGCCGTAGCGGTTGAATCCCAGAACGCTCATGCCGTGCGCCTCTCTCGACTTAAGTCACCATTTCGGCTGCGTGTTTCATTCCGGTTCTGTTCACGTGCCGTTTCCATTTCCGTCAACTTTGCACAGCCTGCAGTCGGGCCCAGATCCGGTCGCGGGTCAGTGGCAGCGACTCGAAACGGACCCCGGTGGCGTCGCGGAGCGCGTTGGCCAGCGCCGGTGCGACCGGGTTGAACGGGCTCTCACTCATCGGCTTCGCTCCCATCGGCCCGAGGTCCTCGTAGCTCGGCGCGAAGTAGACCTCAGTCGACGGAACGTCCGCGAAGGTAGGGATGTGGTAGCTGCGCAGCGTCGGGGTGGTGACCGTACCGGTGTCGTCGATGTCGACGTGCTCGAACATGGCCGCACCCAGCGCCTGAGCCACCCCGCCCTCGACCTGACCGCGGCACTGCATCGGGTTGATAACCGTCCCGGCGTCGGCCGCCTGCACGCTGAAGAGAATGCGCAGCTCGCCGGTCGCCGGGTTGACGGCGACCCGGAAACCCTGCACGTTGAAGGTCACCGAGCGCGGCGTGCCGTCGGTGCGTCCATCGGCGGTGAGGGGCTCATGATCGGCCGGAGCAGCGTCGATCAAGCGGCGCAGCTCGGTGGCGGCGATGAGCGTCGCCTTCCCGGCCACCATGGTGCCGGTGGAGCCGTAGGCCCCGGTGTCGTGCGGTACATGATCCGTGTCCGACTGCACCACCCGGATCTGATCGGGGCGGACGCCCAGCGCGGTCGAGGCGAGCTGCACATGAACCGTGGTGGTGCCGTTGCCGAACTCCGAGGTCCCCACCTTCAGCTCGAAGGTGCCATCCGCCGCCTCGCTGATCTGCGCGTGCGCGATATGCCCACCGGGCGGCGTGGTGTCGAGCATGGTGAAGCCGACGCCTTCACCGACCAGCCAACCCGCCGGGGCCACCTCGCCGCGCCCGCTGGCCAGTGCCGTCTGGACGAGGTCGATGCAGTCCGGCAACCCGTAACTGCCGATCGAGACGTCCTCCAGTTCACCCTCGATGGCGTGCAGCTCATCACCGGCGCGTACGACGTTGCGCAGCCGGAACTCGATCGGATCGATGCCCATGCCACGGGCCAGCTCGTCGATAGCCGAGTCGACGGCGAAGGCCATCTGGCTCACCCCGTAGCCGCGGAATGCCCCGGCCGGAAGGGTGTTCGTATAGACGGCAACCGCGTCCACCTTCTTGTTGGTGCAGTTGTAAAGCGAGATCGCCTCCCCGCAGGAGTGAAAGAGCACCCCCGTCGAGTGATTTCCGTAGGCCCCGGCATTGGAGACGGTGCTCACCTGCATTGCGGTGAGCAGGCCATCGGCATCGGCTCCGAGCCGGACGCTGATCCGCATCGGGTGACGGGTGGAGGTGGCGATGAACTGCTCCTCGCGGGTGAACTCCAGCTGCACCGGGCGGTCGAGACGAAGCGCGGCCAGCCCGACGAGTTCCTCGACGAACATCTCCTGTTTGCCGCCGAAGCCTCCCCCCACCCGTTCGACGAATACCCTTACTTTCTCGCGTGAAAGCCCGAGGAGCTTGGCCAGCGCGTCACGGGTGAGGAATGGGGTCTGACTGCTGGTGCGCACCACGAGGCGGTCACCCTCGGTCCAGGCGATGGCCCCGTGGGTCTCCAGGTGCACATGCTGCACCCGGTGGATCGCAAAGGTGTTCTCATAGATCGCGGTCGCCGCGGCGAAGCCGGCCTCGACGTCACCGAGGTGGCTATGGATGTCGGCGGCGAGGTTGCGCGTCGAATCGGCGACGAACTTCTCAGGCCCCTTTCCCGGGTGCAGCAGCGGCGCGCCCGGCGCCGTCGCCGACTCAGGGTCGAAGACCGCCTCCCGGAGTTCGTAGTCGACGCTGATCGCGGCGCAGGCCTGGTCGGCGATCGCCAGCGACTCCGCCACCACCGCGGCCACTCGCTGCCCCTTGAAACGGACGTGCCGATCCAGCAGCAGGGTGTCCTGCGGGTCCTCGTCCGGGTTCTCGTGGCGGGCGGAGGAGAAGTGCCGCTCGGGGGCATCGGCGTAGGTGAGGACGAGGTGCACCCCAGGGATGGCGGTGGCGGCCGAGGTGTCGATGGAGCGGATCCAGGCCGAGGCGTGCGGAGAGCGGAGCAGCCGCATCTGTAGTAGGCCAGCCGGCGCCGTATCCATCGTGTATCGAGCCCGGCCGGTCACCACCTGCGGCCCGGCCGGAGCCGGCAGATTCCGTCCGACGGCGGCACCCTCCGGTACGAGGTCGGCCTGCTTCACCCCACAGATCGCGTCGCCGATGGCCCGGTAGCCGGTGCAGCGACAGAGATTCCCCTTGAGCGACCTGGGCAAGTCGGCCAGCTGGGCCTCGTCGAGGGCGGCCGTCGTCATGATCATGCCGGCCGTGCAGAAGCCGCACTGCAGCCCCTGGGCGTCCAGGAAGTTCTGCTGAACCGGATGCAGCTCAGCGCCGCCCAGCCCCTCGATCGTCGTCACTTCGCGACCCAGGGCCCGGGTGGCCGGGTAGAGGCAGCTGTGCACCGGCACCCCCTCGACGTGCACGGTGCAGGCACCGCAGTCTCCGGCGTCGCACCCCTTCTTGACCCCGAACCATCCCTCGCCCCGCAGGTAGGTGCGCAGACACTGGCCGGGCAGCGGGGGCGTCTCGGCCGGAACACCATTGACCACCGGTAGATCAGTCATCGCGCAGCTCGTCCCGTACTTCGCGACAGAACGTCGCCGTCATCGCCCGCCGCCACTCGGGGGCACCGTGGACGTCGTCGTAGTAGACCGCGCCGCAAGCTTTCAGCGTCTGGCCCAGCTGGGCGTCGGTGGGGATGGTGGCGAAGCGCAGCCGCACCGGGCGGGTGGTCGCAGCGGTCACGGTGATCTGCAGCGACCCGTCGCCGTCCCGCCGCCCGATCACCAGCGCGGCTGAGCGACCGAGATTGTTCAGTGAGATCTGACGGAAGGCGGTCCGCCCCCGCAGCGCCTCGGCCGGCAGTGTCACCGAACGCAGCAGGTCGCCAGCCGACAGCACGTTCTGGTTGGGCCCGGTGACGAAGTCGGCCACCGGGACCTCGCGGCTGCCGCCGTCGGCGCTCCAGATGAGGCAGACCCCGTCGAGGGCCGCGGCCAGGGAGGTCATCGGCCCAGCCGGGAGGCTCATGCAGATGTTTCCACCGACGGTGGCGACGTTCCAGATCTTGAAGGAGCCGAGCAGCGCCTGGCAGCACTGCAGCAGCAGCGGCGCGGCCCGGTACTGAGGTGCCAACTGGAGGCGAGCGAGGTCGGCGATGGTGCAGGTGGCCGCGATCTCCAACCCGTTCTCGCCGAGCTGCAGCGGGCTCCAGCCGAAGGCCGCCAGGTCGAAGAGCCGCTGCACGCCGGGCTGCGGCTCGGAGAAGAGCCAGGTGCCACCGGCCAACCACCGGTCACCCGGGCGCCACTCGGCTTGCGGGCGGCGATCGGTTGCGTCGGCTAAGGCGGTTACCCCGGTCAGGTCCAAGGAACGCTCCCCCCGGCCGGCCGCACCGAGGCGGCGGCGGCCGCCGCGTTCCGGGCCAGCGTCTCGACATCGGCGGTCAGCAGTTCGCCGCCGGCGACCACCGCCCGCCCGTTGACGTACAGCCGATCCAGCGTCGTCGCGCCGATGACCAGGGTCACCACTGGGTCTTCGATGCTGGCCCCAGCCAGGTCGTCAATCCGCCAGACCGCGATATCAGCCAGCTTCCCGACCTCCAGCGAGCCGAGTTCCTCCTGCCGACCGAGGCAACGCGCCCCGCCCATGGTGGCCAGGGCCAGGGCCTCGCGGGCGTTCATCGCGAGCTCACCGTCACGCACCCGGGCCACCAGCAGCGCCTGATGGAGCTCGTCGAGCATCCGCCCTGACTCGTTCGAGGCCGCACCGTCGACTCCCAGGCCGACGATGGCCCCAGCGTCCAGCAGGGCCCGGATAGGTGCGGCACCGGAGCCCAACCGCCCGTTGGAGGTCGGACAGTGGGCGACGCCGGTGCCGGTGGCGGCGAAGCGGCTGACCGCCTCGTCACTGAGATGGACACAGTGGGCCAACCAGACGTCCGGTCCGAGCCACCCCAATGACTCGAGGTACTGGGGCGGGGTCAGGCCGAACTTCTCCAGACAGAAGGCCTCCTCGTCCAGGGTCTCGGAGATGTGGGTGTGCAGCCGTACCCCTCGTGCGCGAGCCAGAGCGGCCGACTCGCGCATCAGCTCTCCGGTGACCGAGAACGGCGAGCAGGGCGCGAGGGCGATCCTGGTCATCGCATCGAAGGCGGGATCGTGCCAGCGGTCGATCGCCGACTCGCTGGCGGCCAGGATGGCATCCATCGTCTCGACGACGGAGTCCGGAGGCAGGCCGCCGTCGGATTGGCCCAGGTTCATCGAGCCACGGGTCGGATGGAAGCGCACTCCGATGTCGCGGGCGGCGGTGATCTCGGCCTCCAGCAGGTCGCCGACACCACTGGGGTAGACGTACTGGTGATCCATGCTCGTCGTGCAGCCGGTGAGAGCCAGCCAGCCCAGATTGGCCGCCGACGAGGCGTAGAGGGACTCAGCATTCAGCCTGGCCCAGATCGGGTAGAGCGTGGTGAGCCATCCGAAGAGCGTGGTGTCGGTGGCGTACCCACGGGTGATCCACTGGTTGAGGTGGTGGTGGGAGTTGACGAACCCCGCCGTAACCAGCCGCCCCGAGCCGTCGACCCGTATCGCCTCGCCCCGGGCGATCGCGTCCTGGTATGACTGCGGCGCCGGCCCGGAGCCGACGGCCACGATATGGGTCTGCTGCACCACAAGGTGGCCGCTGCCGTATTCGCGACCGCCCGCATCGCCGGTGACGACGTGCGCGCCCTCGATCACGGTTACCGCGTCGGGGGTCATCGCGTCGGGGTCATCGCGTCGGGGGTCATCGCATCCACAGGGTTCTCTCCACTTGTGTCTCCAGCAATTAGCGGCACCAGCCTGCCGGGCCCTTATTTCGCGGGTGTTGCCACCTCCGATTGAAGCAGTGTTTTGGCCCCGCGTAGAAGTAACCGCCAGCAGTCTCCGATTGCGCGAATTCGAATTCAGCCACATTATTTTCCTCGACAACTATTTCGATGCTCGAAGGTGGTGGTTCGCATGTTCGGCTCGGATGCAGTTCTGACCGCGCTGATCGCGACTACGGCCCTGATCTGTCTGGTCGTGATGGTGGCGCGGGGGGTCGCGCTCAAGCCATCCCGCGACCGTGACCCGATTCGGCGCTTCAGCCACGACGAACTGATCGAGGTGGTCTCCCGGGCCGGCGGGCGCTGCGAACACCACGACTTCCTGGGGCGCCGCTGCGAGGCGACCACTGGCCTGCATGCCGATCACGTCCATCCGCACAGCAAGGGCGGGCAGACGTCGCTGGCCAACGCCGCCGCCCTCTGTGCCTGGCACAACATGAAGAAGGGCGCGCGGGTCCCCTACGACTGGGAGATTCAGCGTCTGGAGGCCCGCCGGGTCGGCTATTTCCCGCCTGGTGTCCCGAGAGGCATCGTGCGTCGAGGCAGCCGTTCACAACACACGGCGTAGCTGGCCGAACCGGCTCGGTAGGAACGAGCTAAGAGTTCAGTCACACCTGCATCTTTGAAGCTGTTCAGTACGACACGGGGCGCCAGCCTCGCTAGCATGTGGATGCGCCTGTTGGACGGGTTCGGGGGGCTTCGGCCATAAGAAACGAGTACCACCGTGTCCCTTCCCTCGATGAGCAGTGCGACCTCCGATGTCGTCGTCGGACGGCAGAGTATTCACGGGCGAGACAGCAAGATCGTCGCCTACGAACTGCAGTTCCTCTCCGTCGACGAGGCGAGCGAGCAGACTGGCTTCTCCGGCGAGGAGATGACCGACACCGTGCTCTTCGGTGCGATCAGCATCGGCCTCAAGCGTCTGATCGACGGGAAGATGCTCTTCTGCAGCGTGCCCCGCGCGGTACTGATCGGCGACATTCCGCTCACGCTGCCGCCGCGAATCACCGTGCTGCAACTCGATAAGTCCGTGGCCTCGGACCCGGAGGCGATCGCCGGTTGCCGCCGCCTGATCGACGCCGGCTTCCAGCTCGCGATGGACGACTTCGAGTGGACGACGCTCTCGCCCGAGCTGCTTCCGATGCTTTCGGTGGTGAAGGTCGACGTTCACGATGTGCCGGTGAACCGGCTCGTACAGGCCCTGGAGCGTTACGACCCGTACCAGATGCGCCTGGTGGCCAAGAACATTCACACCGAACAGGAGTGGGAGACCGCCCACAGCCTTGGCTTCGAACTCTTTCAAGGGCAGTACCTGCACCGGCCGGTGGCCGTCGCCGGACGCAAGCTGGAGCCGAGCAACCTGGCCCGATTGAAGATGGCCGCCACCGTTCTCAGCCGCACCCTGGACTTCGAGGAGCTTGAGGACGTGCTGCGCCGCGAGCCCGGCCTCACCTATCAGATTCTGCAACTGGCCTCGATCGGGCGGGTCGGCGAGACCGGGCGCAAGATCCACTCGATTCGCGAGGCGCTGATCATGGCCGGCAGCTATCGGATCCAGAACTGGCTGTCCCTGCTGCTGGCCCGGTCAACCGGTCAGTCCTCGGGCGATGCCATGGTCGCCACGCTGACCCGGGCGCGAGCCTGCGAGCTGCTGGCCGCCACCCTGAAGACGCCGGATGCCAAGAGCGCCTTCGCGGCCGGGATGCTGTCGGGCTTCGACGCCCTGCTGCAGATGCCCTCATCCGAGGTGATCCGCACCCTGCCACTGGCCCCGGAACTGCAGGAGGCGGCCTTCGGCACCAAGACGCCGCTGGCGCGGGTTATCCGCGACGTCATCGCGTACGAGGATCTGCCGACCGGGACACCGTTCAGCGCCGGACCGGCCATCACCTCCGACGCCACCGCGTCGCAGATCGCGACGGCGCTGGCGCAGGGGTTCAGCTGGGCGATCGAAGCCAACGAATCTATTTCCGCTGCGTGAGCAGCAATTGAAACCAGCTGCGTAAGCGGGCCCCGGAACTTCGGCCTAGTTGTTGGCTGACGCCGGTGCTCCACCGCCGGCCGGCAGGGTGATCCCACAGGCCTTCAGCGCCGCCTGGATCTTGGCCTGCTGAGCGGAGTCCATCCCACCCGGCGCACCCGAGGGGCGCGTCCCGCCTGACGGCATGGCTCCCGACGGCATGGCTCCGGACGGACGGGTGCCACCCGAAGGCATGGCCCCCGACGGCGGCGTTCCGCCCTGACCGCCCGGACCGCCCTGACCACCGCCGGTTGGCTGGGAGATCCCCGCGGCCGTGAGGCACTGCTGGACCTTCGCGTTGTTGAAGAGGCCGCCCCCGCTTGCGGCCGAGCCATTGGCTGCGGCGGCCCCCGTGCTGGCTGCGGCCGAACTGGATGTCCCGGAGGTCGTCGAACCGCCGCAGGCGACCAGGGCGCCGGAGGCGAGCAGGATACCCGCGCCAGCCAGAGTGGCTCGGTGAATTGCCTTCATTTAATTGCCTTTCGGTACTTTCGATCAGGGTTAGCGGACGGTTATCGAGGTGGCGGTCACCGTTGCGTCGGCGGCGGTGCTTCCAACCACGGTCACCGAGTCGCCCGCGGCCAGGGCTGGCGCCGATACGGTCTTGGTGACCGTGGTCGTCTTGGTGAGGGTGACCTTGACCTGCTTGTCGGCCAGGTTCTTCACCACCATCGAGGTTCCCTTGAGGCTGACGACGGTTCCGATAACGGCTGGGACGGCGCTGCTGTCGGTCGAGGACGCCGTGCCGGTGCCGGTGCCGGTGCCGGTGCCGGTGCCGGTGCCAGCTCCGGTGCCGCTGCCCTGCGGTCCGAAGGCGCCGGCGCCAAAGCCCTCTCCACCGGCGGCCCGGGCTCCCCCTGGACCGGCAAAGGCACTGGTGGTGGTGGTCGCGTGGCTCTTCTGCAACTGGATGCCACCGAGCAACCCGACTCCGGCGATGACGGCCGCGATGAGCAGCAGGCTCAACCTTCCAAGGCGTTGCCTGGGGCGCGGAGCGAACTCATCGTCAACGGTGTCGACGAAATCATCCGAACCATCGGAGCCTGCCGGCAGGCCGGCTACCGACGTCTCCGCGTCGCCGGTGATCCACTGCCCGGCGCCGAGCACCGGTTCGGTACGAGCGTCGTCGTCCGCACTGCTCATCGGGAGCGAGCCGAGGTCGGCGGTGTCAGCTGGGGTATCTGATCTCATCGTGCGTCCTTATTCATATCGGAGGGCATCGATCGGTTTGAGCGATGCCGCTCGGTTCGCGGGGTAGAT
The DNA here is from genome assembly GCF_900230215.1 of Jatrophihabitans sp. GAS493. Lineage (NCBI taxonomy): Bacteria > Bacillati > Actinomycetota > Actinomycetes > Jatrophihabitantales > Jatrophihabitantaceae > Jatrophihabitans > Jatrophihabitans sp. GAS493. The sequence continues at coordinate 774,741 of NZ_LT907982.1, forward strand.
GCCGAAGAAGAGCCCGATCACCACGGCGACGCCGAAGGCGAGGCCCACCGACCAGGGCGCGACCACCGGTTGAATTCCGACTATCTGGAAGCGGCTGCCGATGAGCCCGACCACCACTCCGACCGCGGCGCCGAAGATCGTGAGCATCACCGCTTCAGCAATGAATTGCACGACAATGTCGGCCTTACCGGCGCCGATCGCCTTGCGGATGCCGATCTCGCGGGTCCGCTCAGTGACGGTGACCAGCATGATGTTCATGACGCCGATGCCACCGACGAAGAGACTGATCGCCGCCACCGCACCGAGCAGAATCGTCAGGGTGTGGGTCGTACTGGTAGCGGTCGCCACCACCGAGGAGGCGTTGCTCACCGTGTAGTCACGGGTCGAGGAGGTGACGTCGTGACGGGTGTCGAGCTCGCTGTAGATCGCGTTCTCGGCCTTGGTCACGTTGCTCGTGGTGGTCGCCTCGACGACGATGCTGGAGAGGCTCTGGCCGACTCCGGTGAACTCGTCCGCGACCGCGGTCAGCGGGGCCACCACGAGGTCGTCCTGATCGGTGAACCCGGTTGACCCCTTCGCGGTGAGGACACCGCGCACGACGAAGTTCTTCCCGTTGAACTGAACCGTCTTTCCGACCGCGTCCGAGGCGGTACCGAAGAGATCCTTCGCGACGGTCGATCCGATCACCGCGACGTCGCTGCGTGTGCTGTAGTCGTTGTCGCTGAAGGCGGTTCCGTACTGCACGGTGTCGTTGTTGATGGTGAGGTAGCTCGGTGTCGAGCCGATGAAGCTCGAGACGGTGTGGGTGACCCCGGTGTAGCCGGAGACCACGGACGATGCGGTCACCACCGGCGCGATGTCGGCGATGCCGGCGGACGTTCCCTTGGCGGCCACCGCCGCCGCGTCGGCCAGGGTCAGGTCGGTGGAGGAGGACCGGGTGCTCGAGGTGGAGCTCCCACTGCTGGAGCCACCCCCGGCTCCTCCACCGAACCCGCCTGCTCCGGGCGCACCCCCCGGTGCGCCCCCGCCGAATCCAGCGGCCCCGCCAGCCCCTCCAGAACCTCCAGGACCGACGGCCGACTGCCCGGCGCGTCCGTTCCCACTCGCTGAGCGGTTGATGGTGAGCGTCTTTGTACCCAGAGCCGAGATCCTCTTGGTTACCGCGGCACTCGACCCGGTGCCGACCGAGAGCAGGATGATGACCGCCGCCACGCCGATGAGAATGCCCAGCGTCGTAAGCAGCGATCGAAGCTTGTTCGAGCCGATTCCCCTGGCCGCAAAGCGCAGGGATCCGAGGAGATTCATGAGGCGACCGCTTCACTTTCGAGCGCCTCGCCCGACTCCGAACCGAGGGCGTGGCGTGCGGCCACCGACATCGGGAACTGGCGCACATCGGAGATGATCTGCCCGTCTTTCATTCGGATAACTCGCTTTGCGTGCGCGGCGACGTCCTCCTCGTGAGTGATGACGACGACCGTGCGCCCCTGCTGGTTCAGCCGGTCGAAGAGGGCAAGTACCTCCTCGGTCGAGTGCGAATCCAGTGCGCCGGTCGGCTCGTCGGCTAGCAGCAACACCGGCTCGGTGACGATCGCGCGGGCGATCGCCACCCGCTGCTGCTGGCCACCGGATAGCTGGGTCGGCAGGTGTCCGGTGCGATCTCCCAGTCCGACCGCCTCCAGCGCCGCAAGCGCCCGCTGTCGCCGCTGCGCCCCACGCACTCCGGCGTAGGAGAGGGGCAGGGCGACGTTGTCGACGGCTCGGGTGCGCGGAATGAGGTTGAAACTCTGGAAGATGAAGCCGATCTTGCGGTTTCGGATGATCGCCTGCTGATGCTCGTCCAGCTCCCGGACGTCCACGCCATCGAGTAGGTACTGCCCGCGGGTGGTGTCGTCTAGGCACCCGATGATGTTCATCAGCGTTGACTTGCCGGAGCCGGAGGCTCCCATGATCGCCAGGTATTCACCGCGCTCGACGATCAGATCGACATCGCTCACCGCATGTACTGCGGTGTCTGCGGATCCGTAGATCTTGCTGGCTCGGTGCAGGGCGATGACGGGGCGCCGGGTCATCGCCCGCCACCGCCGCCGAGCAGGCTGCCGGCACCGCTGTTGCCACCGAGCAGGCTTGAGGTCGAGGAGGTGGTCGTCGGGATGACGATCACCTCACCGGCGGTGACTCCTGAGGTGATCTCGGTGAAGCCGTCGCCGACCAGGCCGGTCGTCACGGTCACCCGCTTGGTGCTCGAGCCGTCCTGAACCTCCACGGTCTTCGACACACCCGCGGTGGTGACGGCGGTCGTCGACAGTCGCAGCACTCCGGTCTTGTTGGCTGTCGTAATGGTGATGGTCGCGCTCTGGCCGAGACGCAGGCCGGTTGGAACCGTGGTGAGGGTGACGGTCACCCCGTAGCTGACGACGTTGCTGGAGACCGTGCTGGTGAGGTCGACCGCGGTGACGGTTCCGGCGACGGTGGTGCCCGACGCGGTGGTGGTCACTCCCGGAACTGCGGCGGCGGCGGTGCCACTACTGCTCGAGGTGAGCGCGGCGAAGGTGATGCTGGCTGCGTCGCCGACCTTCACCGATCCGATGTCGGACTCCGAGACACTGGCCGGCACGGTGATCGCCTTCATGTTGGCGACAGTGATGAAACCACTGCTGGTGCTGGTCTTCGCCGCAGTACTGGTGCTGGTGCTGGTGGTCGAACTTGTGCTGCCGGTCGAACTTGTGCTGCCGGTCGAACCGGTACTGCTGCCGGTGGAGGAGGTCGCGGACGTCGTCGACGTGGAGGTGCTGGAACTGGAGGCCACCGAGCCGGAGCCCGGGGCGAGGCCGACCGAGCCGTTGACGGTCACCACGGTGGCGGCCACCGGGGAGGTGAGGGTGCAGTCGCCGAGCGTCGCCTTGGCCGCAGTGAGATTCGTCTGCGCGGTGGTGACGGCCTGGGCCTGCTGCGTCGAGCTGGCCTCAGCCGAGGCGAGCTGGCTCTCCGCACTGGAGATCTGCTGCTTGTCCTTCAGGACGGAGGCCTGGTACTGCAGCTTGGCGTTGGCGATGTCAGCGGCCAGCGTCGTCGCGTCCTTGGCGTCCTGCTGCTGGGCCTTGGCGACGCCCGCGGTGTAGGTGTTCTTCGCCTGCGCTATGTCCAGCGCGGCACTGCTTTTGGCGTCGCTCACCGCGGTGCTGGCCTGCGAGATCGACGTATCGAGTTCGCTCTGCGCTGCTGTGAGTGCGGTCTGGGCGGTGGCTACCGCCTCGTCGGCGGTGGTCGTGTCGACGGTGGCCAGTGCCTGCCCGACCTTGATCGTGTCTCCGGGCTTTACCAGCACCGAGGTGAGGGTTCCGGTGCAGTCGGTGAAGGAGATGCCCAGATTTGTGGCACTCTCTGCCGTGCCGCTGGCCGAGACGGTCGCCGATACGTCACCGGTCGTCACCGTGGTGGTGGCGATCGTTGCCGCCTTGGCCGAGGTCGTGCGTAGCATCGCCCAGCCGGTCACCGAAATCGCGATCAGGGCCACCAGTAGTACGCCGTTCACAATGAGAGTGCGTCGCCGCATCGAGTACCTCGTGTCATGTCAGGGTCGGCAGCCGGATGTTCGGCGGCTGCCGATCAGGGATTTCCAAGTCAGTGATTGATACTGGCGGAGCGAGTCCCAACGAGGTCTCAGCTTCAGATCAAGCTCAGGTCAACGCTTTCCATGCGCTGGCTGTGGAGACGAGGAACGGTTATGACTGCCACACCGACGGGCCTGCGCGGCGACTATCTGGAGGTAGCCGGGCTTCGGCTGTACTACGAGCGCAGCGACGAGTTCACCGCCGGGGGGCCCCCGCTGCTGCTCCTGCACGGCGGGTTGCTCAACATTGACCTGAGTTTCGCGGGGTTGCTTGCGGCACTGGTTTCCGGTCGCGGGGTGATCGCCCTCGAACTGCAGGGACACGGCCGCAGCAGCGACGGCGACCGGCCGTTCACGGTCTCAACTCTGGCCAGCGACGTGACGGCCCTGCTGGATGAGCTGGGGCTGGAGCAGGTCGACATCCTCGGCTTCAGCCTGGGCGGCCTGGTCGCAACCGAGTTCGCCGTCGAGCATCCCGGGCGGGTACGCCGGCTGATCCTGGCCTCCACGCATTTCCGCGGCGACGGCTATCACGCCGAGATCAACGATCCGGGGTTGCACGCTACGTCGACCCGGATGCCGAGCGAGGCTGACTTTGCGGCGATGCAGCAGTCTTACGCCGAACTGGCGCCCGACCCGGACCACTTCGCCGAATTCCTGGCGAAGGCCTCGGCCGCGGTCGGCTCCTTCGACGGCTGGAGCGACGAGGCGATCGCGGGCCTGCCCGGGCCGACCCTGCTCGTGGTCGGGGACCACGATTTCGTCAGGCTGGAGCACTCGGTGGATTTCCGGCGCACCTGCGCCGAGGCCAACTTGCGGTGCTGCCGGCGACTACGCACATGCAGGTCATGGACCGGATCGAGGTTCTGGTTCCGCTGCTTGAACGGTTCCTCGACGAACCGGATGGGAGTACGTCTGTTCACTGACGTCATGCTCTCGTAACGGGATGGACACCGTCCCTTTTGTCAATTGTTTCCGGTACTGCAGGCCTCGTTGCAGGCAACTCGCCACAATTTCGACATGAGCATTGACAATCTTCCGGATAAGATGCGAGCCTGTCAGTGAACGTTCGTTCACCGAAACTTCGGTCCGGCCCAGAAGCTTGCGAGCCGATCATGAGGAGCTGATCATGACTACCGCACATCTCACCTTCGAACAGACCGAAGAGCTGGGGCGGGAGCTCGACGCGATTCGGGCCGAGCTGGTCGCGAAGCTCGGCCAGGAAGACCGCGACTACATCTACAACGTCATCAAGGCTCAGCGGGCGCTTGAGGTCGTCGGCCGGGGAGCCATGTTCCTCGGCTTCCTGCCTCCGTTCTGGTTCGCCGGGGTGGCCGCGCTGTCGATGTCGAAGATTCTCGACAACCTCGAGATCGGTCACAACGTCATGCACGGGCAGTACGACTGGATGCGTGACCCGGCGGTGAACTCGAAGATGTTCGAGTGGGACAACGTCTGCCCGTCCGAGCAGTGGCGCCACTCGCACAACTACATGCACCACACTTACACCAACATTCTCGGCAAGGACCGCGACATCGGTTACGGCCAGTTGCGCATGGACGAAGGCCAGAAGTGGCAGCCGTACTACCTGGGCAACCCGATCTACGCCTTCCTGCTGATGATGGCCTTCGAATGGGGCGTCATGGCCCACGACCTCGAGCTCAACAAGATCTTCGACGGACGCAAGCCCTGGAATGGACCGGAGACCCGAGCTCAGCGCAAGCAGATCTGGGAGAAGGGCGTCAAGCAGGTGATGAAGGACTACGTCCTCTTCCCGGCGCTCACCGGCCCGCAGTTCATGCACACGCTGGCCGGCAACGCGGTGGCCAATGTCGTCCGCAACATCTGGGCCTTCGGCGTCATCTTCTGCGGGCACTTCCCGACCGGCGTGCAGGTCTTCAGCCGGGCGGAGACGGAGAACGAGACCCGCGGCGAGTGGTACATCCGGCAGATGACCGGCTCCGCCAATATCTCCGGCGGTCCGATCCTGCACATGCTCTCAGGGAATCTCTCGTACCAGATCGAGCATCACCTTTACCCGGACATCCCGGCTCGTCGCTACGCCGAGGTGGCCCCGCAGATCCGCGAGATCTGCGAGCGCTACGGCCTCGCGTACACCACCGGCCCGCTGCCGCGGCAACTGGCGCAGGTTGCGGTCAAGATCTGCAAGCTGGCCCTCCCGCCACGTAAGAAGTCGCGCAGCGCCCGCAGTAGTGAGATCCAGCGTCCCGAACTCAGCGCGGTCGCCGCAGCCTAGCGATCACCTCGTACGCTGCTTCGCCTCCCGGCTCGCGGGGGTCCAGCGAGTAGGAGCAGCCAGCCAGACGCGGTAGCTACCCGATGCGGGTCGCTACCGCTTCTGTGTTTCTGGATCGGCGGGGCTAATGCCAGGGCGAGCTGCTGCCGATAGGTCAGGGGAGAACTGACGATAGGAGCAGTGTGTCCGGCGAGAGCCTGCGCTACCGGCTGACGGTGGGGTGCGAGAGTGGCGGCGTTCGCATGCCCATTCTGCAGACCGCTGGCGTCTGGGTTGAGGCGGCCGTGGCGCTGAACCTGGCCTGCTCGATCATCGGCAAGCCGCTCAACGTCGCCGACGAGACGCTGCAGCGCAACGGAGTCGTGGCAGCCCCCTGCATTCCGTTCGGCTGGCGGTACGTGAAGCACCTACCGGTTGCCGGCGTCTCGATCGATCGGGTCAAGCTGGACGCCGACGGGCACGAGACGGCGGTTGACACGTCGTTCCCCGGGCTGCATCTTGACGCGAAGCGCGCGGGAGGGCTGCCGAGCGTGGGCGCCATCGGGCGACGGCCGGCCAGCCGTATCCTCTGGCGCGCCGACGACGCCGCCTAACCCAGCGCGACCCCCGACCTGGGGAGTTAAGTTCCCGGATTCCGGGAATTTGACTCCCCAAGATCGGCAAAGATCCCGTGCTACGTGCACCCCAGCGCGCACATAGCCGGATCGTTCGGTGAAGCGAGGCGTCCGTGCCTGTTTGGGGGCTTACCACTTGGGGCCTGACCAGTTGGGGCCTGACCAGTTGGGGGCTGACCAGTTGGGGGCTGACCAGTTGGGGGCTGACCAGTTGGGGGCTGACCAGTTGGGGGCCAGGCAGGAGAAGCACGGCCTCGCCCCCCGGCGAGTGGCTTCTCCTGCCTTTCGGCCTAGGAGCTCTTTCGACGTCCCCCGACGCCCGGCCCGAACTCCTACTTACGACACTAAACGATAATCACACATTTGTAATTTCGAAGTTGGGATTTCTTAAAATTGGCCGGATGAACACGGCATAACCTGACAAAAACGGGCAGGATCAGGCCGGGCCACCCCGGTCGCAGCCGCTGGCGGCTTGCTCCCGGAGTGGCCCGGCTAACCTGCTTGAGCTAGCTACCCCTTCGTGGCCAGTTTCAGCGTGAGGGTGTTGGCGTTGCCCGGGAAGATCGCATTGAGCAGATCGGTCAGCGCGCCACAGTTGGCGAGCTTGCCGATGGCGAACTTGCTGCTGAGGGTGCCACCGGTGAACGGGCTGAACTCGCCCTTTCCGTTGGAGGCCAGGTGAATGCTGACCGGCGACGCGGTCGTGCAGTTACCTGAGGTCAGCGGCAGCACACCAAGAGCCTTGACCGACTTGACGCCGAGGTTGGCCTTCAGATCCGCCGTCACATCCGTCGCACCCGCAGCCAACTGCCCCGTGAGCAGACCCACCTGCGTGAACGACGACACGATCGTGGTCGGGATGAACCCGAACAGCGACGCATTCACCGTGATATCCGGAATCGAGGACGTACCGGTGAACGAACCACCCTTGAGGTTGACATCCGTCGAGATCGTCCCCGGACCAACCTTGCCCGTCCCATTCACCGTCGGCAGACCAATCGTCCCCGTGGCACTGAAATCGATGTGCGTCAGGTTCGGAGCCGGAGTCGGCGAGGGCGTGGCAACCGGTACGACCCTGGTGTCGACGATGTTCGAGGTCGCCGGGCCGTGGCCCGGGTCGCCGGAACTGACGCAGCACGTAAAGGTGTTTGCGACGTCAGCGTGGACGTGATGGGTAACGCCGACGGTCGGAAACGTGACAGCGCAAGACCCGGACGTGTAGCAGAGGGTCGCACCGGTCGCGTCGTCCACGTATGTGATTGACGTGCCCAATGGCTGCCCACTCCGCGGCCCGCTCGTGTAGAGGGCGGTCGCGGTGTAGGTGGCCGGCGAACCAAGTTCGACCGTGCTCGGACCGATCAGTTGGACGGACACGGAGTATGGGGCGAGATCACCGACCGGTGTGGGCGTCGGTGGTACCGGCGTCGGCTGGGGCGTCGGAAGCACCGATGCGATGACGACGGTGAGGGTGTTCGACACATTGTCCCGTCCGCCGTAGTCCAGCCCGTTCCAGCTCTCCGTCGTAGCGATCAGGTTGTGCGTGCCGGAGTTGAGGTAGAACGTCCCCGTGAAAGTGGTCGAGATCCCGTTGGGCGCGGTGCTCGTTCCCAGGAGCGTGGTGCCGTCGTAGAACGAGATGTGCCCGACCGGAAGTTGCGCCGTCGCTGTGTAGGTGAACGGTGTGGCCTCAGCCGCCGCGCTGGTCGGACCGGAGAGCACCACATGCTGGTTCACCGGAATCGGCGTGCCTCGCGGTGTCGGCGGTACGGGCGTCGGCGTCGGGAAGTCGAGCACCGGCGTCGGCGGCGCAGTTGTCGGCGTCGGGTCATGAACGGTGTTCGAACTGACCGGAATCGAGGCCAGGACGAGGTTGTCGCCGGCGTTGAACTTGCAGGGGATGATCTGCTTGGCCGCCGGGAGCACGCTGGTGCCGGCCGCGTTCTTCGGGTTGAAGACCGCGTTCACCGTCGTCGCGGTCAGCACGGCGGTGCCGGCCGAGGTGAGGGTCGCGGTCGGCGAGGGGCCGGTGGCCGTGATGGTGAACTCCGGACCGTCTCCGTTCTCGTCCTGCGTCTGCGGCACCGGGGTGACCGGTACCGTGGCGACGATCGAGAGATCCGACGGCGATGCATTGGTGAGCGTCGCGCCGGCCGTGATCGAGCCCTCGAGGGTCGTCGCCCCCAGGATCTGCAGTGCGTCGGTGGTGGCGACGTTCAGCACGATGCTGATGCTGAAGTTCAGCAGCTGGACGGTGTCACCAACCACCGCCCTGTCGGGAATCGTGGCACTGATCTTGGCGTCATACGACTCGGCGCCGGCGACCGGAATGGTGCAGGTAGTGGGAACCGTCGCGTCGATCGTCGCTGCAGCGGCCGGCGATCCACCGGCGTTCAACATCGCGAACGCGCCGGCGGCGAGTCCCACAACTCCCAGCCCGGCAATTGATCTAGATCTGCTCCACCGCTTCAGCGATGAGGGCGTGGCTTTACCACCCATGGACATAACTCCCTCGATTGGCGGCCGCGACGGGCCCCGTGCCATCGGTCAACTTAAGAGATGACTGTGTCGCCACCGCGCCTTGAAGTTACGTCCTGTTGCACCCAAATACAACAGTTTGCGCCAAGGCAATATACCGTTATTACCGGTACTGCCTCGACTGCCGAGTAGTCAAGTTCTCTATTTCCCAATCAACGTGAATCGTCAACGAAGTTCGAGGGAATCTCGACGGCGATGCCAGTGCGTTCGCAGCACAATGGCCGGGCATCACCGTACTTGGCGGCGATACCCGGCCATTGGCCTTACTTCTTACCTACTGGTGGACTTACTTATCGACGAGCGATCTGGTCAGCTGTCCTGCGCAACCAGGTCAAGCGTCAGGGTGTTGTTCGGACCCGGGAAGATGACGTTCAACAGCGGCGTCAGCAGCCCGCAGTTGGCCAGATTCCCGATAGCGAACTTGCTGCTGACGGTGCCACCGGTGAACGGGCTGAACTCGCCCTTTCCGTTGGAGGCCAGGTGAATGCTGACCGGCGATGCGGTCGTGCAGCTACCGGAGGTCAACGGCAGCACACCGAATGCCTTGACCGACTTGACTCCGAGGTTCGCCTTGAGGTCGGCTGTCACGTCCTTCGCCCCCGGTGCCAGCTGACCGGTGAGGTCACCGAGCTGCGTGAAGGAGGAGACGATCGTGGTCGGGATGAAGCCGAAGAGCGAGGCCTTCACCGTGATGTCCGGGAAGGTGGACTTCCCGGTGAATGAACCACCCTTGAGGTTCACGTCGGTCGAGATGGTGCCTGGACCAACCTTTCCGCTGCCGTTGACCGTCGGAAGTCCGATGGTCCCCGTCGCGTCGAAGTTGATGTGAGTGATGTTCGGCGCCGGAGTCGGCGACGGCGTACCACCCGGGGTCGGCGTCACCTTCGGCGTCGCAACCGGAGTCGGCGTCACCTTCGGCGTCGCAACCGGAGTCGGCGTCACCTTCGGCGTCGCAACCGGAGTCGGCGTCACCTTCGGCGTCGCAACCGGAGTCGGCGTCACCTTCGGCGTCGCAACCGGAGTCGGCGTCACCTTCGGCGTCGCAACCGGAGTCGGCGTCACCTTCGGCGTCGCAACCGGAGTCGGCGTGCTGCCGGCGGTCACCGGAATCTTGGCCAGTACGAGATTGTCACCGGCGTTGAAGCTGCACGGGATCTTCTGCTTGGCGACCGGAAGCACACTCGTACCGGACGCGTTCTTCGGGTCGAAGACGGCATTCACGGTGGTCGCCGTCAGCGTCGCGGTGCCGGCCGAGGTCAGCGTCGCCGCTGGCGAAGGGCCGGTTGCGGTGATCGTGAACGCCGGGCCGTCGCCGTTCGCATCCTGCGTCTGCGGCACCGGCGTGGATGGCACGGTGGCCACGATGGACAGATCGGACGGGTCGGCGTTGGTCAGCGTGGCGCCGGCGGTGATCGAGCCCTGCAGGGTCGTCGCCCCGAGAATCTGTAGCGCGTCAGTGGTCGCGACATTCAGCAGGATGCTGATCTTGAAGTTATCCAGCTTGACCGAGTCACCGACCTTCGCAGTGTCCGGCACGGTGGCGGTGATCTTCGCGTCGTACTGCTCCGCGCCAGCCACCGGAATCGTGCAGGTGGTGGGGACGGTCGCGTCGATCGTCGCGGCCGAGGCCGCAGATCCGCCGCCCATCAGCGCGGCAGTGACGCCGGCGGTGAGACCGACGACCGTCACACCCGCAATGGATTTCATGGTTCTACGCCGCACAAGAGGTGCTGGCATCATAGATCTCCCTTTGATATACGGCGAGACGCGAACGAGCCCCGTGCCCATTTCTTGGTAGCTGTCTATATCGCCGTAATTTGAACCTACGGACCAGTAGCAAGAAATTCAACTCCTTAAGCAATTCAGATTTTGTCGGCCTTACGAACTATCCAGCTATCGGAGGGATGCTGCGTTTGTCCACGTATTTGTTCCGTGTTCTGTGGTCGCTTGTACGCCTAGTAGGCGGATTCCCATAAACGTAAAGGCCGGGTTACGCCCGCCTGACGGACGCAACCCGGCCTTTAATGCCCAGCTAACTTAGCGGGTTCAGCAATTGCGGAATATACCCAGCGAATTGATATCTCTAACGCAAATTCGCGTGGCATTCATAATTACGTGACGGTAATCGTTCCCAGCACCAGGCTCTGGCCGGAGTCGAACGAGCAGGGAATCTTCTGCTGCGTCGCGGAGAGCACGCTCGTGCCGGCGGCGTTCTTCGGATTGAAGACGGCGCTGACAGTGGTCACCGAGAGCACGGCCGAGCCGGCCGAGGCCAGCGTCGCATAAGGCGCGGTACCGGTCGCCACGACGCTGAATGCCGGGCCGTCACCATTGGCGTCGACCGTCTGTGGCACGGCGGTCGTGGGCACGGTGGCCGTCGCCTTCAACGCTGTCGGAGTGGCGTGGGTCAGGGTGACCCCGGCCGTCACCGAGCCGGCGATGGTGGTCGCCCCCAGCAACTGGAGGGCGTCGGTGGTGGGGACGCTCAACAGGATGCTGATCTTGAGGCTGGAGAGCGTCACGGCCGCGCCGACCTTACCGCTGATCGGCAGAATTCCGGTGACCTTGGCGACGTAGTGCTGAACTCCGGCAACCGGAATGGTGCAGGTCGCGTTGAGCGTCTTGCTCACCGCGACCGTGGTGGCCGGGGTGACGGTGATCGATCCGAGCACCAAGCTCTGACCGGCGTCGAAGGTGCAGGCGATCTTCTGCTTGGCTACCGGAAGGACACTGGTTCCGGCCGCGTTCTTCGGGTTGAAGACCGCGCTGACGGTTGTCGCCGACAGCACGGCGGTGCCGGTCGAGGTGAGCTTGGCCGTCGGAGCTGTGCCGGTCGCGGTGATCGTGAAGGGCGGCCCGTCGCCGTTCACGTCGACCGTCTGCGGAACAGCCGTGGTCGGGACGGTCGCGGTGGTGGAGAGTGTGGCCGGAGTGGCGTGGGTCAGCGATGTCCCGGCGGTGATCGACCCGGCAATCGTGGTGGCGCCGAGGATCTGCAGTGCGTCAGTGGTTGCCACGTTCAGCAGGATGCTGATCTTCAAGCTCGACAGCGTGACCGAGGCTCCGACCTTGGCGGTTATCGGCAAGGTGCCGGTGATCTTCGCCGCGTACTTCTGCGCGCCGGCGACCGGGATCGTGCAGGTGGTGTTGAGCGTCTTGCTCACCGCGGTGGTCGTTGCCGCCACCGGGATGGTTGCCAGCACCAGACTCTGCCCCGTGTTGAAGGAGCAGGCGATCGCCTGCTTGGCCACCGGTAGAACGCTCGTGCCGGCCGCGTTCTTCGGGTTGAAGACCGCACTCACGGTTGTCGCGGTCAGAGTCGCGGTGCCAGCCGACGTGAACGTGGCCGTCGGCGAGGTGCCGGTTGCGGTGATGCTGAACGCCGGGCCGTCACCGTTGGCATCCACGGTCTGCGGAACCGCGGTGGTGGGCACCGTCGCGGTGATCGAGAGCGGCGATGGCGTGGCATGGCTCAGCGTGGCGGCCGACTTTATGGAACCCTGCAGCGTGGTCGCGCCCAGGATCTGGAGTGCGTCAGTGGTGGCGACGTTGAGCTTCACCGAGATGGAGAAGTTCTGCAATGCCACCTTGTCACCTACCTTCGCACTCGTCGGGATGGTGGCCTTCACGACGGCTGTGTATTGCTGCGCACCGGCCACCGGGATCGTGCAGGTGGTGTTCAGCGTCTTGCTGATGGTCGTGGTGGTGACGGCGGACGCGACGGCGGCACCACTGACAACGGCGACCGCGGCGGTGGCGAGGCCGGCGACCAGGCCGACCACCGTCACACCGGATACGGATTTGATCAGCTTTCGCTTCTCAAATGAATCCATTGGAACTCTCCCTTGGTTAGCGGCGACCACTCGCAAGCCGGGTGCTCGCTACGGTAAGTAACTGTCCGGTCGCCGCAGGAAGTAACCTACGGACTACTCTGCGCAATTACAACGGTTTGCGTGACTTATTCGAATTTTACGATTCGGCCGCATTTGTCAGCATCCTGCCGCGTGGGTCGCCCCCGCTCTGTCTGCCGAACAACCGGTATCGGGCTGGAGACCGGTCGTTCGGCAGACAAAGCAGCATGGTGTGGAGCGGCGGCGATGCGAAGGCGGACTAGCTGGTCTTGGCTGCTGACAGTTTGAGGGTGAGGGTGTTGTTCGCACCCGGAACGACCAGGTTGAGCAGATCAGTCAACGGACCGCAGTTGGCCAACTTCCCGATGGTGAACTTGGAGGTGACGGTGCCGCCCTGGAGCAGGCTGAACTTGCCGGTGCCGTCGCTGGCGAGATGGATCTTCGCCGGGGTGGCCGTCGCGCAGGTGCTTGAGGCGAGCGATATGCCGAGCGTCTTGAGCGAGACGATCCCCAACCGTGCGGTCAGGTCGACCGAGATGTCCCTGGCGTTTGGAGCGACGCTGCCGGAGAGCCCGCCGACCTGTAGGTAGGAGGCGACCAGCGTCACCGGGACGAACCCGAATACCGTCGAGTTGATGGTGAAGTTCGGAACGGTGGTCTGGCCGGTGAAATGACCGGCGGTTAGGTCCACGTCCACCGAGATCAGTGCCCCGGAGATCTTCGCCGTCCCGTTGACGCTGGGGACGGTCGCCGATCCGGTCGCCGTGTAGCTGGCCTTAATGTGTGCCGGCGGCACAACAGGCGTCGGAAGAGGCGTCGGAAGAGGCGTCGGAAGAGGCGTCGCAACCGGCGTCGGATGCGCAGTGGGGATAGGAGTACCCGTCGGCGACGGGACCGGCGTTGGCGTCGGTAGCGGGACCGGCGTGCCACCAATGGGCGTCGGGTTCGGCGTCGGTGTCGGCTCTGGTACTCCCCCGGGCGGAACCGTGCCAATGGCCGCGTTGTCTCCCGCATTGAAAACACACGGAATGATCCGCTTCGCCGGCGGCAGGACGCTCACCCCGGCTGCGTTCTTCGGGTCCAGGGTCAGCGCGAAGGTGGTGGGGAAGAGGCTGATGAACCCGTTGGCGGTGGCCTGCAGGGTCAACGTTCCGCCGCTGGCGACCAGGTCGAACGGTGGACCGTCGCCATTTTCGTTCATCTCCTGCGGTACCGCTGTCGAGGGGAACGTGCCGTTGAAGGCGAGGGCGGACGGGTTGGCATTAGTGGCCGAGAGCCCGAGATCGAGGCTGCCTTCGACGGTGGTCGCCCCCAAGATCTGGAAGACGTCGGTGGTGGCGGCGTTACCCGGGATGCGCACATAGAAGTCCTTCAGCGTGACCGTGTCACCCGCCCTGACCGCGGTCGGCACGTTGGCGCCGATGTGCAACTGGTAGTCCTCGCTGCCGGCGACCGGGACGGCGCAGGTGACGCCGATGTCGGAGTTGAAGTTGGTCGAGGGCGGTGGCGGCCCGGGCGTGGGTGGCGGACCGCTCGGCGTCGGTGGCGGGCCACTCGGCGTCGGGGTGGGGGGTGGCGCGCCCGGCGTCGGGGTCGGGGGTGGCCCGCCCGGCGTCGGGGTGGGCGAGCCACTCACCGTGGTGGTGAAGATGTCCGAGATGGCCGGGGCATAGCCACTGGCTACCGGCCCGCTGCCCCAGGTCGCGGACGCCACGATGTTGTGCACCCCTCCGGCATCGGTGAACGTCGCCTGGCAGGAGGCGACGGTATCCGTGGAGGCCAACTGCAGCGGCGGGCAGAGGACCGTCGACGCTGATCCATCCACCTCGCTGAAGGAGATCGTCGCCCCCGGGGCACTCGCTACCGCGGTGTAGGTCGCCAGCCCGTCGACGCTGCTCGGGCCGTCGAGGGTGAGGGTCGTCGCCGTGATCGTGCCGCTACCGGTGATCGTGATGTGGCCCAGGTCGTACGTCTGATTGGAGCCGAGGGAACAGGGAATTGCCCGCTTACTCAACGGCAGCGTGCTCTGCCCCGCCTCATTCTTCGGATCGATGACCAGCGAGAAACCAGTGGGCGAGAGCACCGTCGATCCGGGTGCCAGCATGATCGCCGTAGTAGAGGTCGCGACACCGCTCACGTCGAACGGAGGTCCGTCCCCGTTGACGTCCACATCCTGCGGAACGGAGGCGGAGATGGGCGCGACGGCGGTCAGCCTGCCGGGACTGGCGTCACCTATCGAGGCCGAGAAGCTGATCGATCCGTCGAGGGTGGTGCTGCCCAGAATCTGCAGCGCGGTCGTGGTCTGCGCGGTGAACGGCACAGTCAGCTTCACGTTCTGCAGGGCGACCGTGTCTCCGACGGCGGCGGTGGGCGGATAGGTCGCCTGAACCTTCGCGTCGTACTGCTGGGATCCGACGACCGGCAGGACGCAGGTGACGGGCACCGTCGTGTCGATCGTTCCGGCCGGAGCCGGGGTCGGGGTCGGCCCGGGAGTCGGTGAGTCGGTCGGTCCGGGCGTGATGTGCGGCGTCGGAAGGGGCGGCGTGGGGGCCGGAGTGACCGGCCCGGAGGACGGTATGGGTCCGTTGGTCACCGAGATGCTCGCCAGCACTTGGCTGCCGGCGTCGAAGGAACACGGGATATTCCGCTTGGCGGCCGGCAGCACGCTCGCACCGCTGGCGCTCTTCGGGTCGAAGAAGGCGCTGACCGTGGTCGCGGTGAGCACCGCCGTACCGGCTGACGTGAGAGTCGCCGTCGGCGACGGGCCGGAGGCGCTGATGGTGAAGGCCGGGCCGTCTCCGTTCTCGTCCTGCTCCTGCGGTACAGCGGTTGTCGGGACCGTGGCGGTGATGGAGAGGTCTGACGGCGTCGCGTGGGTGAGGCTCGCGCCGGCCGTGATCGACCCCTCCAGGGTCGTCGCCCCAAGGATCTGCAGGGCGTCAGTGGTGGCGACGTTGAGTCGGATGCTGATGTTGAAGTCCTGCAGGGTGACGCTCTGTCCGACGACGGCGTCACTCGGGATCGTCGCGGTGACTCGAGCGTCGTACTCCTCGCTGCCGGCGACCGGAATCGTGCAGGTAGTCGGAATCGTGACATCGATGGTGTCGGCTGAAGCCGGGCCGGCGCCGGCGACCAGGACGGAGGTGAGGCCGGCGACGAGGCCAACGATGGCGACCCCGGTGACTCTTCTCATTGTGCGCTCGGACCGGAATGCACTCGGCATGAGTTCGCTCCCTCGAACCGCGACGAGCACCGAGGGGCAACCCCGCGTTGCCCCCACCTGCGGATGCGCACTCGTCGCAGGGTTGAAGCTACGGAGCAGTAACCCAGAACACAATGGTTTTACATGCCGAACTGCTGGTAATTGGAAATTCTTCCAATACCGGGTGGTACGTCAACGTTTTATTGGTATTTTTGGACACCCGTTCAGGCTGGCGCATCCGCCAAGACGGCCGCCGGCCGGGAGACCCCCAGGCGCGAGGCACCGGCATCGATCATCGCCAGCGCCTGCGCGGTGGTGGCGATTCCACCCGACGCCTTAACCCCGAGCCGGTCCCCGACGGTCGTCCGCATCAACTGGACCGCCGCCGTGGATGCTCCGCCGCTGGGGTGGAAGCCGGTGGAGGTCTTGACGTAGTCAGCTCCGGCCGCCTCGGCAGCTCGGCAGCAGGCCACGATCTCATCGTCGGTGAGCGCCGCCGATTCGATGATGACCTTCAGCAGCACCGGGGAGGCGGGCCTAACCGCCGCGATCTCTGCGGTGACGGCCTCCCACTGCTGGGCCTTCACCAGTGCGAGGTTCACCACCATGTCGATCTCCGCCGCTCCGGCCTCGACCGCGGCCGCCGCCTCGACGGCCTTCACCGTCGCCTCGTGGGCACCTGACGGGAACCCGCAGACGGTGGCCAGCGCAACCGTCGACGGCAGGACCGCGGCGGCGACACTCACCAGCGACGGCGAGACACAGACGGCGAAGCCCCCGACCTCGACCGCCGTCGCGCAGAGCGACTCGACGTCGGCCGCAGTCGCGGTCGGCGCCAATAGGGTGACGTCCAGGTACTTCGCCAGTTCGGATCGGGAGAGGCTCATCGCCGGTTAACTTCCTCGGTAGGTGGAGTAGGCGTAAGGGCTTAGCAAGACCGGTACGTGGTAGTGCTGAGAAGCGTCCCGCACCCGGAAGGCGATGGCCACCTCCGGATAGAAGGTGTTCTCGGCGAAGACCTGCTCGACGTCGAAGGTGAGCCGGTAGATCCCGGCGCCCAGGTCGGGAGCGAGATCGGCGATCCGGCCGTCTTCGCTGGTCGTCCGCTGCTCGATCGGGCGCCAACCGTCGTCGCCGCGCTGCTCCAGCAGCACCGGCATCCCGGCCACCGGGCGTCCGGTGACCGAGTTGAGGACGTGCGTGGAGAGGCTCATCGGCTACAGCGCAATCGTATCGTCGTCGGGGCTAAACGACTTAGCCAAGCGCAGACGGACGATCTTCCGCAGCTCGGTGGCGACCACGTCCCGTTCGCTCTCCTCATCATTGACCAGGCGCGCGTTGAGGTTCATCAGCATCTCGTCGGTGCTCAGACCGGTGGCACAGATCAGGAAGACGAAACCGAACTTCTCCTCGTAGAGCCGGTTACCGTCCAGCAACTCGCTGCGGGTGGCCTCATCGACCCCGGCGGCGCCGGCCTGCTCGGCCCGCGACCAACCGGACTCCCGGTCAGCACCGCCGACCCGCTCGCCGATGCGCGGGTGGGCGTCGAGCGCCTCCAGCACGTCCTCCCAGCCCAGACCGGCTAGCACCTGATCGGAGGCGGCGGTGAGAACCTCCAGGGTTGCGAAGGGGCGGGCGTTGACCACCTCGGTGATCCAGCGCCGGCTGGCGCAGCAGGGCAGCAGCTCGGCCGCCGCATCGATCGCGGTGGCGCCGTCGAATTCGCCCACGGTCAGGGTCGGCGGCGCAGTCGCACCGTTGGCCTCGCTCATGCCATCACCTGTTCTTCCTCCGCTGGTATCTCATCAACGGTTGCTCGGGCTGGTCGCTACCAGTCGGATATACCTGTACCGAACGCTATCCGAAACATTTCCGACGTACCGTGGGCCCCGGCGAAGCTGCTGCGGGTGGTCCGGAATGGGCACCTGCGAAGGCAACTCGCACTTCATGCAAGCCAGCAGCCACCTCGGGCGACGGCGCCGGAGAAGAACGTAGGGGGTGCACTGTGGGGTCCGCGGTCCGCGCTGTTCGAGCGCGCCGAATCGTCAGCGCCGACGGTGAAGTACCGGGCCTGCTGCGGTTGCGCGATGGAGTCGTCGAATCGATCCACCCCTTCGACGAGATGGCCGGGTTGGTCGGGTTATCGGAGGCGGAGATTCTCACCGTCGACGACAGCTGCGTGCTGCTGCCCGGCCTGGTCGACACCCACGTCCACGTGAACGAGCCCGGACGCACTGAGTGGGAGGGCTTCGCCACCGCGACCGCGGCCGCCGCCGCCGGCGGTGTAACGACGCTGGTCGACATGCCGCTCAACAGCATCCCCCCGACGACCACCAAAGCCGGCCTGCAGGCCAAGCGGACCGCGGCCACCGGGCAGACCCAGATCGACGTCGCATTCTGGGGCGGCGCGGTGCCGGGCAACGTGGAGGATCTAGAACCGCTCTGGAATTCCGGAGTGGTTGGCTTCAAGTGCTTCCTCCTGCCATCCGGGGTCGAGGAGTTTCCACCGCTGAGTCCCACCGAGTTGCACGAGGCGATGGCCCGGATCAGCTCGTTCGGCGGGCTGCTCATCGCCCACGCGGAGGAGCAGTCGGTGCTCGACGCCGCACCTGCCCCCAACGGCCGTAGCTACCACGACTTCATGAACTCACGTCCGCCGGCGGCGGAGTCCACCGCCATCGCGCTGCTGCTCAACGCGGTGCGGGCCACCGGCTGCCGCACCCACATCGTGCACCTCTCGGCGGCCAGCGCATTGCCGCTCATCGCCGCGGCCAAGGCCGAGGGGCTGCCGCTTACCGTCGAGACCTGCCCGCACTACCTGGTACTCACCGCCGAGACGATCCCGGACGGAGCGACCCAGTTCAAATGCTGCCCGCCGATCCGCGAGGAGGCGAACCGGGAGCTGCTCTGGCAGGCCCTGCAGGATGGGCTGATCGACTGCGTGGTCAGCGACCACTCGCCGTGCACACCGGACCTCAAACTCCTCGACGTCGGCGACTTCGGGGCGGCCTGGGGCGGGATCGCCTCAGTGCAGCTCGGCCTGCCGGTGATGTGGACGGCCGCCTCCGAGCGCGGCCTTCAGCTGAGTGACCTGGTGCGCTGGATGGCGGTGCGACCGGCCGCGCTGGCCGGCCTCGGCCTGCGCGGCACGCTGCAACCCGGTGCCAGTGCCGACTTCAGCATCTTCGCCCCCGACGAGACCTTCACCGTCGATGTGGCCGCGCTCCGGTATCGCAATCCGATCAGCCCGTATGCGGCGACTACGCTTCGCGGCGTGGTGAAGCAGACCTACCTGCGCGGCGAGCTGATCGACGGCAAGAGTGTGCCTGGGCGCCTCATCGAGCGTGAGAACGCGCAGCAGACTGGCCCGCAGAACGACATGCAACGGAGCACCTCATGACCGAAGACTTCCGAGCCCTTCCCGATCTGGCCAGTGGCGCCCTCGGCGGAGCCGTGGTCTGGTGCAACGACGAGTTCTACGCCGACGCCTTCAACCTGGTGAGCCCCGGCAAGCCGACGCACGATCCAGCGGACTTCAACACCAAGGGGAAGATCTATGACGGCTGGGAGACCCGACGGCGTCGCGACCCGGCCCGCGACGGTGACTCCCACGGACTGGCCGACTGGGCCATCGTGCGGCTGGCGACCCCAGCGGTGGTGCGCGGGGTGAATGTCGATACTTCCTTCTTTCGCGGCAACTTCCCGCCGTTCGCCTCGGTCGAGGCCGCCACGATGCTCGGCCATCCGACGCTCGAGGACCTCGAGAACGCGCAGTGGTTCACCGTTGTCGAGAAGACCGGCCTGGAGGGCGACTCGGCCAATGTGATCGCCGCCGAGCCGGGGAATCAGCTGGTGACCCACGTTCGCCTGACGATCTACCCCGACGGGGGTGTGGCCCGCTTCCGGGTCTACGGGGAGGCGCTGCCCGATCCGCGCTTCCTCGGCGGCCGAATCGATCTGGGTGCGACCATCAACGGTGGACGGATCACCGGCTGTTCCAACATGTTCTACAGCTCGCCGGCCAACGTTCTGGCCCCGGGACGCGCCGCGATCATGTCCGACGGCTGGGAGACCGCGCGGCGCCGTGACGACGGCAATGACTGGCTGATCGTCGATCTCGGTGCCGCCGGGGTGCTGCACAACGTGGTGATCGACACCCTTCGTTTTGTTGGCAATGCGCCTGGCTGGGCTCGTCTCACCGATGCCGATACCGGTGAGGAGTTGCTGGAGTACACCGCGCTGCTGCCCGACTCCGAGCATCGATTCCGAATCGCCTCGGAGTCGGTGGTCTCACGGGTTCGCCTGGACATCTACCCGGATGGCGGCATCTCCCGGTTGCGTATCAACGGGCAGGTCTCGGCGGCGGCCGGCGAGGAGTACGGCGCCCGCTGGCTTTCGATGCTGCCGCCGGATCAGGCAAAGTTGTGCGACACCGCCGAATTCTTCGAGTAGATAGGTAGTCCCATGGTCGACCACGTCGCGGTATCCGGGCCACCGGTCGAGCGCTCCGAGGAGATCCTCACCGAGGGTGCGCTCTCCTTCGTCGCGATGCTGCACCATGCCTTCGCCGATCGCCGCAACAAGCTTCTCGAGTTGCGCGAGGAGCGTCGGGCCGAGGTGGCCCGCACCGGCCGGCTCGACTACCTCCCGGAGACAGCCGATATTCGCTCGGGATTCTGGCGCGTTGCCCCGGCGCCGGCCGACCTGCTGGATCGGCGGGTCGAGATCACCGGGCCGACCGAGCGAAAGATGATGATCAACGCGCTCAACTCGGGAGCCAAGGTATGGCTGGCCGACCTGGAGGACGCCAACACGCCGCATTGGCAGAACGTCATATCCGGTCAGGTGAATCTCCGTGACGCCACCGCCGGAACCGCTTCCTTCACCAACCCGGACGGGCGCGTCTACGCACTACGCACCGACGCGCCGCTGGCCACCATCGTGGTGCGCCCCCGGGGCTGGCATCTGGACGAGCGGCACATCACGATCGACGGATTCCCGGCCATCGGCGCCCTGGTCGACTTCGGCCTGCACTTCTATCACAACGCGAATGCGCTGATAAACAAGGGATCCGGGCCGTATTACTACCTCCCCAAGATGGAGAGCCACCAGGAGGCGAGACTCTGGAATCAGGTGTTCCGCCTCGCCCAGTCGACGCTCGGCATCGATCACGGCACGATCCGCGCAACCGTGCTCATCGAGACAATTCCGGCCGCCTTCGAGATGTCGGAGATCCTCTACGAGCTGCGGGAGCACGCCTCCGGCCTGAACGCCGGCCGCTGGGACTACCTCTTCAGCATCATCAAGTATTTCCGGGATGCCGGCTCCGAGTTCGTCCTCCCCGACCGCGGTGACATCACCATGACGGCCCCGTTCATGCGCGCCTACACCGAACAGTTGGTACGTACCTGTCACGCCCACGGGGCGTTCGCGATGGGCGGCATGGCCGCCTTCATCCCGTCCCGCCGCGACGCCGAGGTGAACGCCATCGCCTTCGCCAAGGTGCGCGAGGACAAGCTCCGTGAGGCGAACGGGGGCTTCGACGGCTCCTGGGTGGCCCACCCCGACCTGGTCCCGGTGGCCCAGGAGGTCTTCGACGAGGTGCTCGGCTCCGCACCCAATCAACTACGGGTAAACGACGAGACGACCCCGGAGACGGTCGGGCTCATCGACCTCTCCGGCGTCCCCGGATCGGTCACCAGCGCGGGCCTGCGGGCCAACATCGATGTCGGCGTCCGCTACCTGGCGGCCTGGCTCGGCGGACTGGGTGCGGTCGCGATCCACAACCTCATGGAGGACGCGGCGACCGCCGAGATCTCCCGCTCCCAGATCTGGCAGTGGGTCCACGGTTCGGTGGTGCTGGCCGACACCGGCGAGACGGTGACGTCCGAGCTGGTGGCGAAGATTCTGGCCGAGGAGGCCTTCGATGATCCGCACTACGAGCAGGCCCGCGAGCTCTTCGAGCAGGTCGCGCTAGCCGATGACTTCGCCCCGTTCCTCACGGTCCCGGCCTACGACCTCATCGACTGACCGGCCGTCGCGAATGGAAGCGATTCACCCATGAAATTGACCGATGACGTACTGGCCGGGCTCGACCAGGCCCTGGCCGACGACGACGCGGCCCGAACCCAGCGCTACCCCGGCCCACCGGCCGGGCGGCAGCCGGTGCACACCGCCTACGTCCCGGCCGATCTGTTCAGCCCGCAGACGCCGCTCGTCTGGGGTACGGCGGCGCTCACCGCGATGGACGAATTCGGGCCCCTCCCGGGCACGAGCAGCGAGATCGAGGATCGGGTACGGGCGAAGCTGGTGGCCGAGCCGATCGAGGATGTCCGTATCGACTTCGAAGACGGCTACGGCCTGCGTTCGGACGCCGAGGAGGATCGCGATGTCCTCACCGCCGCCGACGCGCTCGCCCAGCTGCTCAGCACCGGCTCCGCCCCGCCGTTCAGCGGCCTGCGGATGAAGTCCTTCGAGGGGCCGGAGCTGCGGCGCCGAGGCGTGCGCACGCTGGACGCCTTCATCGGCGCGCTGCTGGACAGCGGCGGCTGGATTCCGCCGGGGTTCCGGGTGACGCTGCCCAAGGTGACGTCGGTGCCCCAAGTCGAGGCGATGGCCGTTCTCTGCTCGGCGTTGGAGGCGGCCTACGGGATCGAACCGCTGCGGTTGGAGCTGCAGGTGGAGACACCTCAGGCCATCCTGGGGGCCGACGGCACAGCGCTCATCGCCCCGATGATCCACGCCACCGCTGGTCGCTGCGTCGGACTGCACTACGGCACCTACGACTACAGCGCGTCGGTCGGCGTGGCTGCCGCCTTCCAGAGCATGGAGCATTCGGCGGCCGACTACGCGAAGTCGGTGATGCAGGTGGCCGCCGCCGGTACCGGAGTCGCGGTCAGTGACGGTTCGACGAACATCCTGCCGATCGGCGACCGGGCCCAGGTGCAGTCGGCCTGGGAACTGCACTCACGACTGGTGACCCGCTCGTTGGAGCGCGCGTTCTACCAAGGCTGGGACCTGCACCCGGCGCAGTTGCCGACCCGCTTCGCGGCGACCTACACCTTCTACCGTCAGGGAGTGCAGGCCGCCGGGGAACGGCTGCGCAACTACCTCGGCCGGGCGGCGAGCGGTGTCCTCGACGAACCGGCGACGGCGGCCGCGCTGGCCGGCTATCTGGTGCGCGGCCTGGACGCCGGCGCGGTCGATGAGGCCGAGGTGCGCAGCACCTCCGGTGTCGAGCGGGATGAGCTGGAGCGATTGATGCGACGAACGCCGGCTACTCGCTGAGCGTCAGGCTCAGCGCCAGCGTGTTGGAGACACTCTGGAAGAGGCGGCTGAGGGAGGTGTTCAGCGACCCGCAGCCGACCAGTGGCCCGGTGGCGAAGGTGCCGACCATCTTGGCCGCGCCGGCCGCGCGGAAGCGCGCGTTCCCGTCAGTGCTGAGGATGATGTCGATCGGGGCCTGCACCCGGCAGCCCGGCCGCGACAGCGGCATCGACCCGAAGGCGTTGATCGCCTTGAGAGCGAGTACCACGGTGATCTCCGCCGTCACCTCGCCGGCCGGATTGAGACTCCCGGTCAGCGGCCCGGACTGACGCAGGGCCGCGGTCACCACGGAGGGGACGAAGCCGAAGATGGCTCCGGTGATCTTGATGTCGGGCAGTGTCGCCTTGCCGGTCAACTCGCCGGTGCGCAGGTTGACGTCGGCGGCCAGGGTTCCCGGCTTCAGCGTCCCGTAACCCTCTATCGCCGGCAGCTCAAGCGAGCCGCCCACCGCGTAGACGATGTGAATCGGGGCCACGATCGGCGCCATGATCGGCGCACCGGCCGCCGGTTTCGCCGCTGCCGTGAGCAGGCCGAAAGTGAGTAGAGAGACGGTGAGCAGGGAGACGGTGAGCAGCCGCACCGAGAGCCGCCGCACGGCAGGCGGCACGGTGGAGCGGCGACGGTATCCGTCGCTAGCCACTGCAGGCACGGCGCCTCCCCCGAGATGCACGGAATGTAGCTGCGTCCGTAAAAGCTACTGACGCCGATGGTCGATCACAAGCGATCTGGGGGAATTCTGCGGTATGGGCGGCTACCCCGTCCAATCCTGACGAAAAGCCGGCTCACCGGTCGGCGCAGAGCCAGCGGGCGTACTCGCCGGGTGTTCAGAGGGGTATCCGGCGGGTAACCGGCCGGGGTATGCGGACGGGTGACCGGCGGGAGCGATCCGGTCGCCCCGTGAGTAGAGGAGCACATCGATCGCGAGCAGGATGCCGGCCGCGGCACCGAGTCCGGTGACCAGCGCCAGCCACACCCCGGGCCCGACGGTGGCGGTGTAGGTGCCGTCGGCGCGCACGTAGTTGTAGGAGCGGCGGGAGGCGACGTCGAGGCCGAGCAGGCAGACGATGGCGAAGAGGAACGTGCTCCCCATCAGCGCCAGGATGCCACCCCACGCTGCGGCCGGACGCCAGAGCAGCAGCACCGCCGCCGAGACGAGTACCACCGCCGCCACGGCGAAGGCGTAGCCATACACGGTGTCGTGCCCGGCGATCCGGGCGGCCAACGAGTCGTAGCGCCCCCAGCCGTCGGCGGTGACCTGATTGCCACTGCGGCCGGCACCGGTGGTGCTCCAACCGTTGAATCGCAGGTACGGGATCCCGGCGCTGAGCAGCGCGAGCACGACCCAGAGTGTGATGGCGGCGATGCGGCGCGGACTCGCCCGGTCCCACGACGGGGCTGCGGCCGGCTCGGGCTGGACGGCGAAGTAGGACTGCCCGGCCAGCGGGGGTGCGGGCAGGTAGCCGTGCTCATTGGGGTGATTCGGGGGCACCGGCAGCGACGGTGGAGGTGGGGAATACTGCTCCCCGGTCATGACGATACGAAGGCGGTCTCGCGGAGGGCTTCCATTCCGGACTCCAGTTCCTGCACCCGGTCCCAGTCGATGGCGAAACCACAGCGCAGCAGCCAGTTGGCCACCATCCGGTGCCCGCCCTGAGTGAGCACCGACTCCGGGTGGAACTGCACGCCGTCGATGGGCAGGTCCCGATGGCGCAGGGCCATCACCACCCCGGACGCCGTTCGTCCGGTGACGATCACCGAATCGGGCAGTTGCGACTCCACGACGGTGAGGGAGTGATATCGAGTGGCGATGAACGGTGACCGGATGCCGGCGAGCACCCCGGTGCCGTCGTGCAGCACGTCAGAGGTCTTGCCGTGCAGCAACTCAGGTGCCCGCACGACGTCGGCGCCGAAGACGGCACCGATGGCCTGGTGACCGAGGCAGACGCCGAAGAGCGGCAGGCCGAGGTCGGCGCAGGCCTGCACGATCTCCATGCTGTTTCCGGCCTCCTGCGGGATACCCGGACCGGGCGAGATGAGCACCCCGGCGAAGTCTCCGTGGCGCAGATCGGCAGCCGCCACCACATCGTTGCGGCGTACGTCGACCTCGGCACCGAGCTGCCCCAGGTACTGCACCAGGTTGTAGACGAAGCTGTCGTAGTTGTCGACGACGAGAATCGGCTTCGACGCCGACTGCCCACTGGCGCCGGTCATTGCTGGTTCACCGTGACGTTGTCGAAGGGCAGCCGCGGCTCGGCGAACGGGAAGATGACGAAGAGCAGCAGCAGGCTGACCACGACCAGCAGCAGCACCACCTGGGCGATGCGCACGGCCAATGGGCCAGGCAGATGTCGCCAGATCCAGACATACATGACTAGATCGTCCCTCCCGGTAGTTCCTTCGGTAGCGCCGACCCGGATGCCTGGACCGTGCGGGTGAGCGTGCCGTGAATGATCATGCGCTGGGTGGCGCTGAACTTCGGGTGGCAGGTGGTGAGCGTGATCAGCGATTCGGTGGCCTTCGACGCCGGGACGCCGGCGTGGCCGGGCACCGGGTCGATCACCGTCGTGTTCGACGGGTGCACGATCTCGCGGCCGGGTACGCCGAGCGCGTTCGGTGTGGAGAGGTTCTTCGTCGCCTGGTCACCGAGAACCGTGTAGACGTACCAGGTGGCCTTGGTCTGCACCACGATGGCGTCACCGGGCTGCAGCTCGTCCAGGTTCAGGAAGGGCTCGCCCTTGCCGACCCGGTGGCCGGCGATGGCGAAGTTGCCCTTCTGCCCGGGAAGCTGGGTGCCCACGTAGTGGCCCGGCCCCTTCTCCAGGTCGGAGGCGTCCGTTCCCTCGACGATCGTCTTGGCGTAGTCCTTGCCGAAACGTGGGATGTAGAGGACGGCGATGCCGGTTCCGCTCGGGATGGTGTACTGGCCGCCGCTGGGGAGACCGAGCTCGGCCTTCACCACCGGGTCGTCGCCGGTCGGCGACTCCCACTCCTTGATCAGCTCGGTATGCACCTTCTCCTGCTTGGCCGCGCTGAAGATGTTGGTGACCCAGACTTCGTAGACCACGAAGAGCAGCACGATGACGCCGGCGGTGATGAGGGTCTGGCCAAGCCCGCTCAGCAGCAGGCCAAGGCGGTCGCGCTGCGGTTTGACCGGCAGCGGCGCCGGCGGCTCCGGAGGCTCTAGGACGTCGGTCGCGCCGTCGTCAGGGGTGTTCGCCACGTCTACTTAGATCCTGCTTTCGCATAGGTGAGGCTGATCGCCTGTCCGTAGGCCGGCAGAGTCAGCTCATCCGAGGTGGCGGTGGAGTAGTCCAACCCGTAGTAGGTCGCCGCCTGCCGGAAGAGCCGCACCCCCGCCGACGCGTCGAGTGCTTTCTGCATTGTCCTTGATGGGCCGATCGCCGCCACCCGGAAGGGTGGGGAGTAGACGCGGCCGTTGAGCAGCAGCGTGTTACCCACGCAGCGCACCGCACTGGTGGCGATGACCCGTTGACCGGCGATGGTCATCGCCTCGGCGCCGCCCTCCCACATCGCATTGACGACTGCCTGCAGGTCCGATTGGTGCACGACGAGCTCGTTCAGGTCGACGTTGGGATCCGACGGCACACTCTTGGCGTCGTCGAGCGTGACCGTCAATCCAGGTCCCGAGACCGCGGTGAGGCCGGCCGGGGCCCGCAACGGAGCCGCCGCCGCCTGGGCCCGGGCCACCGCCTGGTTGCCGACCGCCGCCGCGTCAGTCTCGGACTTCACCTGGGCCTGCAGCTTGGCCAGCGTGGCCGCCTGGGCGTCAAGATTGGCCTGCGCGGTGCGCACCAGGCTGGCCAGGTTCACGTCGGATGAGCTGCGCAGGTCGGTGCCCCGAGAGACGCTGTGGCTGGTCGCGAACATGACGCCCGCGACTACGAAGACGACCGGAACGCCGACCTGCCACCGCCAGGATCGCCGTGGCGGAGGCGGGATGACCCGCTCACCGGACCGGTGCGACGCATCGGAGGCGGGCACCGACTGCGCGTCAGCGCTGCTCATCGGTCCTCCGCTTCGCTCTCGGGTGGTAGTGAATTTGGGTGTTCGCAGGCTCAGTAGTGCATCATGGTCAGCGAGTTAGCCATAACCATTTCACGTTGTAGGAGAGACAGTGCCCAAGTCAAAGGTACGCAAGAAGGTAGTGCACGACCGGGCCGTCTCAGCCTCTCACCAGGCACCGGTCCTCGCGCCGAGCCCGCGTTGGTACCCCATCGTCATCGGCATCGTATTGGTCTTCGGGCTGGCGTACATCGTGCTGTACTACCTGGCCGGCGACAAGATCGGCTTCATGAACGACCTGGGCAACTGGAACCTGGCGATCGGCTTCGCGTTCCTCGTGCTGGGGCTGACGCTCACCGTTCGCTGGCGCTGATCCAGCGGCGAGTATCGAGCGCACCCCAGTGTTCATCGGTATCCACAGAGATTTCCACGCCTGTGATTACACGGCTGTAATTTTGTCCCCAGGTGTGTAGAACACTGTGGATATAGACCGCAGGCCAACCTGTCGCTACGGCCCGGACCGGCGGCTGGCCTGGGGTGCCGCCGTTTTCGCGGTGCTCGCCGTGGTCGCCGCGTTGACCATGACCGACCCGGCCGGGCGGCTGGTCGCGGGCCTGCTGGCCGTGGTTCTGGGGGCCTACGCGTTCGTCGGTCTCAAGTACTCGCCCTGCCTGGTGGCGACCAGCGAGGGCCTCCGGATCCACACCCTCTCGGTGACAACCACGCTGCGCTGGGAGGAGATCAGCTCAGTGCGGGTGGATAACGCGACCCATCTCGGCATCGCCAACCGAGCCCTGGAACTGGACTTCGACGAGCGACTGGTCGTACTCGGCCGCCATGCCCTCGGCACCGATCCCCAGGAGGTCTGCGGGGTGCTGCGCAGCTTCGGCGCCGCGCCGGGGAAGAGCTAGTCGATCAGGGTCGGGAAGGTGGCCGTCCGCCAGGCGACGGCCAGAATCAGCACCGCCAGCAGCAGCAGAAGCAACGCCGCTTGCGTGTTGTTGGCCAGCTTCCCGCGGTGCTTCGGCAGTCCGCCGATCGCAAAGGCGGCCGCGGCGCCGGTGAGGAAACCGCCGATGTGCCCGAGGCGGGAGATGTCGGCCACCGCGAAGGTGAAGATGAAGTTGAGCACCAAGGTCATGATCAGCGACCGCGGATCCAGGCCGAGCTCACGGACGAAGATCAACGCCGCCGCGAAGAGTCCGAAGATGGCCCCCGACGCCCCGGCCACCCCCTGCAACTGGGCACCGAAGAGGTAGACGGCCACCGAACCGCCGAGGGCGCTGAGCAGGTACAACCCCAGATAGCGGGCCGGCCCGAGCAGCCGCTCGAGGTAGGGACCGATGATCCACAGGGCCAGCATGTTCACCGCGATGTGCAGCAGCGACACGTGCAGGAAGGCGGAGGTGAGTAGCCGCCAGTACTGGTGATTCTGATGTACCGCGTAGGGAAAGAGCTGCCAGTCGGTGAACAGCCGGGACTGGGTGGGGTTGTTCAAGCCACCCGGGGAGCCGATCGCCGAGGCCAGATACACCAGGACGTTGATCCCGACGATCGACCAAGTGACGATCGGTGCGCCGGAGCCGATCCGGGCCCCGACCGCCGTGCGGGGCCGGGCCCGGTCGACCTGGCCCAACCGGACGTCGTCCGGGCACTGGAAGCCGACCGACGCCGGACGCATGCAGTCAGGGCAGATCGGGCGGTCGCAGCGCACGCAGCGAACCCCGGTCTCGCGAGTGGGGTGGCGGTAGCAACGGGCGATCGGATCAGCTGGTGCTCCGACCTCGCCGCTCATCGGCCCTGACATGCCCCGCGACTCAGGCGTCGGTGACGTCGATCGAGTTGATGACGATCTCGGTCTTGGGACGATCCCGACCATCGGTGGCGGTCGTGGCGATGGCGTCGACTACCTTGCGGCTGTCGGCGTCGGCCACCTCACCGAAGATGGTGTGCTTGCGGTTGAGATGCGGGGTGCGGGCCACCGTGATGAAGAACTGCGAGCCGTTGGTGCCGGGGCCGGAGTTCGCCATCGCCAGCAGGTACGGCCGGTCGAACTGCAGTTCCGGGTGGAACTCGTCGCCGAACTTGTAACCCGGGCCGCCGTAGCCCTGACCGAGCGGGTCGCCGCCCTGGATCATGAAGTTGCCGATGACGCGGTGGAAGACCGTGCCGTCATAGAGCGGGTCGCTGCTCTTCTTGCCCGTCTCGGGGTGCGTCCATTCACGCTCTCCCTTGGCGAGCTCGACGAAGTTCTTGACGGTCTTCGGAGCCTGATCGGCGAAGAGGTTGATGACGATATCTCCGGCGCTGGTGTGCAGCGTTGCGGTCTGAGACACGGTGATGAACTCCTTGGTAAGGCCGGTTAACGGAAAGTTACGTCCTCCACCATCCTGCCACGTCGCGATGACTCATCGCCCCGCCCGCCGCTGGTCGGTCGCCAAAGGCTCACGAGCATCCAAGCGCCAGCAAGCACCGGGAAGACGAAAGTGAGCAGGATAGTGATCACGGATGGCAACGGTGACCATCGGAGCAGGCTGTGATATCCGTTGAGCACGCTCGGCGAGGCGCCCCGCGCGATGTGTGCATACCAAGTGCGAAGCACCACCCGCCAAGCAAGCAGGTTTGTCAGCAAGGCGGCAATCGCCAACGCCCGTGCGAGCCAACGGATGAGACGCTCTGGCACGAGCGAAGCCCAGCCGATCGCCGCCAGTGCGGCCACCGCGACGATGCCGTGGTAGACATAGCGACCCTGCACGCCGGCGAGAACCAGGTATTGGTGATATTCACTAAACGAGCCTGCGAAGACGATCAGGAAACTCAGCAGCGGCACGGCAAGCAGAATCATCGACCGCAGCCGGTCGCCGACGTCGCGTCGCCGCAGCAGACTGACGACCACGCCGAGAAGCACCAGAAAGAACCAACCGTAGACGAGCCACCCGGCGAGGGCCGGCTTGTCCAGCAGACCGAGCCCACCCCAGAGCCGGAGGACGAAGCCACGCACGAAGGGTTGCCAGAATCCGCCCAAGGTGCCGGTGTTCTTGGGTTCCCCGCGGATGAGGCGGGTAAAGGTCGGCCCGAGCCCGTTGATCTGGACCGTGCCGAACTCCAGAAGGTTGCGCAGCCACCACAAACCGCCAACAACTGCGCCGCAGAGGCTGATCAGCAGCGGAACGAGAACGGCCCGCAGCCCTAGGCGCGACCCTCGGCTAGCGCCGCCCGCCGGGTCGACGTCGACGGACCCGGGTTCTTCAACACCTTCCGCCCCGCTCGAGGGATCCACCACCATGACCCTGCGGGTCGCGGCGAAAACATAAGCGGCGACCACGATCGGCGGAAACCCCAGTGCGAAGCCCTTGGTCCAAAGCGTCGCGCAGAGGGCTACCGCGACCCCTACTGCCGTACGACGGCTCAGGTCACCGGTGAGGACCCGACATAGCAGGTATAGCAATACCGAGGTGGCGGCGATCAGCAATGAGTCGTTGGTAACTGCGGAGCCATCCCGAACGAGGTTCGGAACGGTCAAGGGAACCAACGCGGCCAGCAAGGCCGTCGAGTCACTCCGTGTGCCCAATGGCAACAATCGTCGGGTACTGGCCCAACAGAGCAGCGGAACCGGGAGCATAAACAGCATACTCAGGCACCGGACGAGCCAGACCTGAATGTCCCAGGCCAGGTTATTCACGCCCGGCAGGCGCAGCACTACCGCGGCCCCCCAGTAGTACAGCGGCGGGTGCTGAACCATCTGATTCGGCTGTGAGCCGACCACAAACGCTGTCCCACCGAGATCGTCGAAGCTTGGCCGCAGAGACCTGGGAGCGACCGGCACGTCAGCGAACCGCTTGACCGGCGGGAAGCCATCCACGAGACGCTGGGCGCCCACGCTGCCGCTCGTCAGCGGCAACTCGCCGGGACCGAAGAAGGTGAACGGGTGTTGGGAGTAGACGTACCCCATGTCGAGGTGCTGTGGCTCATCAAAGCCGTAGAACATTGGCCAGATAATGCTGGCACCGAGCAATAGTGCCGCCCAGGCGATCGTTATGCCCCAGACGGATCTTGGCACCATTCGGAGGCGACCCTTTACCGAGCCGAATCGACCCGGCACCCGGCCTTGGCTAACTGCTGTCGAGGACAAGATTGGTTGGCTCTCTCGCGCTGAGACCGCTGCGGTACGACGACCCGACCGGCGGTAACGCACCGCGCTCATTAGGCAGACATGCTCACCGACCCTAGAGCACGTCAATCATGGTCGGAGTGAATTTGACGTCAGCGTACCCGAGTGCCGACGGCGCAACGAGTTCTATACGGTGTGGCCGCTTTCCGCGGGTCATTGCCGCTCACATTTCGACGTTTACTGCCGATAAGAGCCCCATGAACGCGTATCAGGACACCTCAGCTTCTGAGGGCGACGGCACGGAGCCACGAAACACGGCGGGAAATGCTCCCGAATTGGACATCTTCGACCCGCGGGCTGAGCCCCGGACGGAGCGTCTGGGCGAAGCCGAATGCAGCCACATCCTGAACCGCTTGCTGAGTACCCATCCCTATGCCAGTGTCGTCGCGATCGTCCCCGACGGGCGCTTCACCCCCATGCCGTCCGAGGTGCCGCTCACCTCGCAGACCGTCATCAGCGGCCACTCCACCGCGCTGGAGCTGGTGATGCCGTCGGATATCGAGCC
This sequence comes from Jatrophihabitans sp. GAS493, assembly GCF_900230215.1. NCBI lineage: Bacteria > Bacillati > Actinomycetota > Actinomycetes > Jatrophihabitantales > Jatrophihabitantaceae > Jatrophihabitans > Jatrophihabitans sp. GAS493. Next base: position 806,835 of record NZ_LT907982.1, read on the forward strand.
GGTGATCGACGCCTGGAAGCGGCTGCTCGTACAGGGCGCGGCAATGGTCGACGTACACCCGCTGGACGGGGGCGACCTCACGATGGGAATCTTCTTCGTCGACGTGCGCCACGAGTACGGCGTGATTCTGGGCGTCATCGTCCACCCGGAAGGCTCGGTGACCACCTCCCGCGGCGCGCAGAACCTGCTCCGGGCCCGCGTCACCACGATCAAGAAGAACAACCTCTCCGAGATCGTCGAGGTCGACGCGGCCTTCGAGCAGATCCTCGGCTACGCCCGGGACGAGCTCACCGGGCGACGCAATCTCGATTTCGTGCACCCGGACGATCACCCGCGGGCCATCGCCAACTACGTCGACATGCTCGGGTCTCCGGGCGGCAGCCGCCAGGTGCGGCTGCGCCAACTGCACCGCGACGGCCACTGGTTGTGGTTCGAAATCACCAACCACAACCATCTCGACGACCCCGACGACCCGTGTGTATTGGCCGAGATGATCGACATCTCCGAGGAGATGGCGGCCCAGGAGTACCTGCGGGCCAGTGAGCAACTGCTGCGCCGCCTCACCGAAAGCCTCCCGGTCGGCGTGCTGCAGATCGACACCGAGGGCGGTGTCATCCATCGCAACCCCGGCGTGACGCAGATTCTGCACTGCATCTCGGCCGAGAACATCACCGAGGCCTTCGCCAAGGTCGACCCACGCGATCGGGGCGCCCTCGACAAGGCGATCCACGCCGCGACGACCACCGCCGAAGACGCCGACCTGGAATTGAGCGTCCTGGCCAACGACGACGTACGCCGCTGCAAGGTCAGCCTGCGGGCCCTTATCGGCGACGACGGCACCCCGACCGGTGTTCTCATCTGCATCGACGATGTCACCGAGGCAGCGCGGCTGCGCGAGCAACTGCGTGAACGGGCCACCTTCGACGCGCTCACCCGCTGCTACAACCGGGCCGCGACGCTCGCCGCGCTGGACCGTGCCCTTGACGAGACAAAGTCGACCCAGTCCGGTGTCGCGGTGATCTTCATCGACCTGGACAGTTTCAAGGCCGTGAACGACCGCCGCGGTCACGCCGCCGGGGACGCACTGCTGCAGAAGGTGTCCCAGTGTCTGAGCCGTGCGCTTCGCCCGCAGGATCTGGTCGGGCGCTTCGGGGGCGACGAGTTCGTCGTCGTCGGCTGCACGGTCGCCTCGGCCGACGAAGCGCTGGCGATGGGCGAGCGGCTGGCCCGCGCCCTGGCGGCCACTGTCACCCCGGAGCCGCCGAGCCGGTCGGTGGCCAGCATCGGCGTCGCCTGGAGCGACGGCAGCCAGACGGCCGATGCGCTTCTGCACGACGCCGACGGTGCGATGTACCTGTCCAAGCGGGAGGGCATGGGGCGTCCGATGATGCTCGGCATGTCAATCGAGGCGGCCGCCAGCTAACCACGCCGACTGATCCGACCTCTGAGGGGTTGTTGCCACGGGGCAGCAACCCCTCAGAACTTTCCTACGACCAGTCGTGCGACGTGGCGGGCGTCCTCGGAGACGTTGTTCTGCTGCGTGCGGACCAGCACCATCGTCTTCCCCTTGGCGAAGACGGCGGCCCAGTCCTTCCCCTTATCCGGTGCGTACATCTGGGTCTGGAAGCTGATCAGGTCGACACCGGGCATGAAGTTGGGGTAGCTGGAGATGCTGCTCGGCACCGGCGAGGCCTTCGCCGTGAGCACCATCGCGTTGTGCGCCTCGGTCGCCGTGGCGAAGGTCGTCGGCAGGATCTCCAGGACGGCGTTGTACGGGTCGGAGTAGAAGTAGAAACGGCAGGCGGTGGGCTTGCTCTTACTCACCGTCGTCAGATAGATGTGATTGCCTTCGGCCTGGGCCGCGTCTTCGGTGCTGATGTACGGGCAGTCGCCCTTGATCCAGCCACTCGGGACGGTGCCACCCGGCGGTATGTCACCGAGGGGCACCTGGGGCTTGGCCACGAAGTCAACCGGTGTCGCGGTGGGTGACGGCCCCGGCTCGGGGGTCACGGTGATCGTGCGGTACACCGTTGTCCCGGGCGCCGCGGTCGGGGTCCGAGAACAGCCGGCGGCCGTAAGTACTGCGATCAGAGACAGTAAAAGTAGGGTCTTTCTCAATCGGCTCATCGCGGCCGTCCGATCGCCACCTCGGCCGCGCGCCGGGCCAGCGAGTCGTCCAGTTCCTCCAGCTCGCTCGACTCACCCAGCCGGGCATAGGCGCGTCCGAGCAGATCATCAGCAAATTGCGGGCTCTTGGCCAGCACGGGTCCGTGGAGATACGTACCGAAGACGTTGTCCCGCACCGCCCCCTCGGTACGGTCGCCGCCGTTGTTGCCCCGGCCGGCCGCGGTCTGACCCAGCGGCTGGACACCGGGTCCGAGCGTGGTGAGCCCACTGTGGTTCTCATAGCCGACGAGTCGCCCCGCGAAGGCGGTCTGCACGGAGTTGTTCCCGATGAGACGCTCAGTCGAGCCGGTCGTTCGGACATCGAGTACGCCGATACCGGGAATTCGCAGACCCTCCTGGGTGACGAACTCATGCCCCAGCAACTGGTAGGTGCCGCAGATCGCCAGCATCACCACGCCGTCATCGGCCATCGCCCGCAGCGTCGCGCCGCGGCCGACGAAGTCGGCGCCGATGTCGCCCTGAGCCGCGTCCTGCCCGCCACCGCCCAGGATGATGTCGGCGTCGGTGGGCAGCGAATCACCAACACTCACCGGCACGATCTCCACCGGCCGTCCGCGCCACTGCAGGCGCCGCCTCAGCACCATGACGTTGCCGGTGTCGCCGTAGATGTTCATCTCGCGCGGGTAGAGGTGAACCAGCTTCAGTGCCTTCATTCGGCGACGCCTGTCTTGGTCAGTACCGCGTGCAGCGCCCACATCGCGGTGTAGGTGCTGAACACGACCACCTCGTCGCCCACCCCGACGGCGGCGACGGCGCAGCGCAGCGCCTCGGGCAGGGACGGCTGCACCTCGGTCACCTCGACGTCGTCGTAGTGCAGTCGGACGGCCATGTCGGCGGCCCGGGTGCCCGAGGTCGACAGCCGGGTCCGACGGCAGGTGAAGGCGGACACGAAGTCGACGTCCCAGAGCCAGGACATGTCACGCCCGTCGGCGTAGTCGTCGTTGATCGCGATCACCACCGCTTCGGGCGTCGCCCCGTCGAGGATGCGCAGGCTCTGCCGGAAACCGGCCGGGTTCTTCACCAGGTGCAGCACCACCCGTCGCTGATCGACCAGGAAGGTCTGGCCCCGTCCGAAGGCTGGCTCCACCTTGCCCAGCCCGGCGAAGATCTGCTCCGGGCTCAGTCCGAAGCTCAGCGCCACCGCCGCCGCGCCGGCTGCGTTCTGGGCGTTGTGGGCTCCCTGCGCCCGCAGCTGTACGGCCTCGCTGCGGTCGTCCAGGCGGATCGTGCAGGTTGCCTCGTCCAGGGTGGGGAGGGTGAGCAGCTCAGCCCGGGCGGGCTCCACCGACACGTAGAGCGGGCCGCCGTAGAGCTCCTCGTCATTCGGGAAGGCACTCCGTAGTTCCGGCGCGACTCCGTAGAAACTCACCTCGGCCTTGGTCGGCTGGGCCAGCGCGGCGATCCGCGGGTCGTCGCGGTTGAGGATCAGGTGCGCGGTCGTGGCGGCGGCTACCTGTCCGAGGAGCCGCGCGGTGGTGTCGATCTCGCCGAAGCGGTCGAGTTGGTCGCGCATCACATTCAGCAGCAGTGCCCGATCGGGTTCCACGACCTCGACGAACTTCACCGCCCACGCCTCGTCCAGTTCGAAGACCGCGACGTCGTAGTCCAGGCGGCCGCCCCAGCTCGCATGCTCGATACAGGCGGTGATGGTGCCCCGGACGAAATTACTGCCGGTGTCGTTGGTGAGCACCCGATACTGCTCGCTGAGCAGGGTGGAGACCATCTTCGTCGTGGTGGTCTTCCCATTCGTGCCGCTGACGATCACCACGCCCTGCGGGAGGGCGGCGAGGGCCCGTGGAAGGTAGCCGGGGAAGAGCCGCTCGACCACCAGGCCGGGCAGCGCATTGCCGCGGCGGCTCATGAGACGCAGGGCGAGCAGCGTCAGCTTCCCGAACCACACTGCCAGCACCGTCATGATGGCACTGAGGCTACCGAATCCCGCCGGCTCAGGAGATTCGGCACGATTTCACCGAAGACGGTCTGAGGCCCACCCCCAAGGAGGGAGTGGGCCTCAGACTGACTAACTAACCGGGTGGCCTGCCACCGGGTGGCCGGTCTTGCCGCCACCCGCCTTGCCGCCGGCCGTTGCGGCGACCGCACCCAACCAACCGGCGTTCGGCGTACCGATTCCGGTTACGTCGTCCCAACCCTTGGCCGTGGTCAGGCTCGAGTCCTGACCGAAGGTGCGGATCGAGTAGAGCAGCCCGCTGGCGCGGGTGTTCCCATCCTTGTAATCGACGCGGACGTTGCCGGCATCCACCGGGGCGCCCTTCACGTCAGTGAAGTTGCCCGACTTCGCCTGGCTGTAGAGCAGCGGGTTGAGCAGCCCCAGGCCAGTCTTGCCGCCGGCCGCCTGCAACGTGAGGGCGGTCATTCCGGCGAAGAGCGGAGACGCGAGGCTCGTACCGCCGATGCGGTATTCGCCGTACGCCACACCGCCGTTCGGGTAGGTCTGCGTCTCCCCGATCAGCATGCCGGTCGTCGGGTCGGCGTCCATCGCCACATCCGGGACTGCACGTCCGGACGGAGCATTGGCCGGGACCACGCCATCCTGATACGACGGACGGTTGAAGAGCGTCGAGTAGCCACCGCCGGCACCGTAGAGGTAACCGACCGGGGTCCAGGACTTGCCGTCAGTGGAGAGGCTGTACTTCTCGGTGCCCCAGCCCGACTGCCAGGCCAGCTGGCCGAAGCCGTCGATCGCCGTGCTGGTGCCGCCGACCGCGGTGACGTACGGGTCGGACGCCGGGTAGTCGGCCGACTTCAGGCCGATGTCCTGAAGTTCGTCGCCGTTGTCGCCCGAGGAGTACATGAAGCTGATGCCCTGCATCGCGCCCTGTAGGAAGACGCTCTCCCACGCTGCGATGACGTCCGCCGTCTGACCCTCTTCACCGGCGTCGCCGTAGGAGTTGGTCACCAGCTGAACCTTGTTCTGCACGACCACGTTGTGGATCGTGTCGAGCAGGTCGTCGTCGTAGCAGCTCTTGGCCCCGTAGTAACGGATGTTGGCCGTGGGAGCCATGGCGTGCACGGCCTCCACGTCCAGCGTCTCCTCGCCGTACCACCCGGAGGCGTCGCACTCCTCGGTGTTCGTCACCGTGGAGGGCAGGACCTGGGTGAGCTGACCCTTGGCGTAGGAGCCGTCGCCGTGGTTGTTGGTGTACGTCGCCGCGTCGGAGGCGATCGTCGGCGACGCGTAAGCGTCCACGATGCCCACCGTCACGCCGGTTCCGCTGAGATCCGTGGTGCCTTCATAGGCGGTACGGAACTGCACACCGGTGTAGCCGCAGACCGCATACGGCAGGACCTTGCCATTGAACTTCGGCAGCAGCGTCTTGTAGTCCGCCCGGTACTTCGCATCGACCTGGCCGTAGAACTGCGAGCAGGGACGACCGTTGGCGAAGGAGGCCGGGGGCGGCGGGGTGGTGTCGTGGTGGGTCATCGTCCGGATCGTGGTGTCCAGACCGCTGACCGCCAGCACCGCCGAGCTGACGCTGTTCGGCACCGAGAGGGCGCCGGCCGGCGCCTGCACACTCTGGCCGTCGTGCTTGTAGGTGTTCACCGTGGTGGCGAAGGCATTCTTCACTGCGGCCACGTTGCCGGTGACCGCCAGGTAGCTGTTGGCTACGCCGACTCCGGTCACCTTGAGGCCAGCCGACTGCAGCCAGGACCGGACTGCGTTGACGGTCGCCGTGGTCGGCGCGTACTTCGCGTTGTACTGGGCCGTGGTGAGGAACTTGCGGTAACTCGAACTGCCGGGGGTGGAGGTGGCCACCGCAGCCGCCTTGAGCGCGTCGAGACCACCGTTGGGGGCGAGGTAAATGCGAGCCGAGACGCCAGCCTTGGCGCTGGCGGTGCCGGTCTTCTGAGCGTGGCCCAGCCACGTCGGCGCGCTGTTGGGCACGACCTTCCTACTGACTGCGGCATTGGCCGGATTGGCCCCGATTACTGACAATGCGGCGACTGCCGAGACTGTAGTCAAAGTGACTACACCTCGTAAAACAGACTTTCTCTGCATTCGTTACCTCCGCGCACGATTGGTAGGAAGGCCCTAAGAATTTGGGTCCTATCGCTGACCATAGGGCCGATGTGAACGCTTCCGCTAGGCCCAAATGCCGCTTTCTGTAAGGTCGTCCCAACTAAACGTAACTTTTACACGGGTTGGGAAAACTCGCGGCCGTTTACGTATGCGTCGGGCCGATTACGAATGCGTCGGACAGTCCTGGCCGTCGAGCAGCTTGGCCACGTCGAACTTCGCCTGGAGCAGGTATAGCCCTGGTGTAGTGATGGTCGCGGTGACCGCGGTGTCGCCGGCCGGGAGCAGGCAGACCGAGTCGCTCGGGTCGTCGACCCGGGTGAGCGTGAGGTACTTGGATTGGCGAATACGCATCGTGAGTTGGCCGGCCTTCGGAACCTCGATGCGCATCGTCGTCTCGGTCGCGTTCACTACCCGACTCGGAGCCGAGACGATCGGCTGCGGATCATCGACGGCATAGAGGCGCCAGTTCGAGTCGTGCCAGATCTCCTTGACGTAGCCCAGCCCGCCGGTCACCAGTTTGGCCTCTTCGTCGTTGCGAGCCAGCGGACGGCTCGGCACCGCGATCCAGGCCACGGCGGCGCTGTCGATCCAGCGCCGGTACAGCTGCGCGGTCAGTGGGGCCCCGGTGTAGAAGATCGGATTCGCCTCGGCGTCGCTCTGGTTCTCCCAGCCGCGGGCCAGGTAGACGGTGGGGACCAGCTCGACGTCAGCTCGGTGGGTGGAGGTGTCGATCACCTCGACCCGGTGATCCTGTAACCCGGGCAGGCCGGCCAACTCGCCGCGCAGCGCGGTGTAGAAGGCCGACTTCGCCTCCGGAGCCGAGGCTCGATGCAGATCACCGATCACCTGGAAGCCGCTGTAGACCATGGCCGGGACGAGGGCGAGGGCGATGATCCGCTTCGGTGCCTCGGTGAGCGCCCAGACGACCGGTGGCATCACCAGAAACGCGTAACGCCCCATGTTGGCGCCGACCCCGTTGGGTATGAGGAAGAGCAGGATGGCCGCCGCCGCCCCGACCAGCAGGCTGATGCGGATATCCCGGGGCAGCCGCAGCAGCGACGCCGCGAGCAGGATGCCGACCGTCCAGCAGAGCGTGGTGAAGGCGTAGGGCATGTCACCGGGGGCGCCGAAGAGCACGGTAGGCAGCGCGAGCCCGATCAATGAGACGCCACTGAAGCGTAGGATCGCGCCCCGCCAGGTCGGACGGGTCAGGAACGGGCCGGTCAGTCCGATGAGCACGAAGGCCGGGGCCAGCGGGGAGAGCAGGGCCGCCGCCGCATTGATACCGCCGCCCAGCCAGGGACGTCCACGGCGGAAGGCGACCAGAGCCCCGATCGACCCGGCCACGCCGAGACTGAACGCGATCCGGCCGGACCAGAGATTGCAGAGCGCGCAGACCACCAACAGGTACGCGCCGGTGCGCTGCCGGCGGGCCCCCTCCAGCAGCGGCCGGGCCAGCACGGCGATGACGACCACGGAGAGCGCCGCGGCGAAGGCGACGCCGAGCCAGGCACTGATCGTCGGTGTGAGCACGGAGTACCCGCCTGGGGCGGATCCGGCGAACCAATTTAGCCAGTAACTCGGCCCCACTCCGCGGGCCGCAGCGGCGGCCCGGGCGTCGGCGGCCTGCAGGTCGGCCACCGGCGGGCGGGCGAAGACGAAGAGGCTGGCGCCGACGATCGCGAGGAGGATGTGCCCGTAGGCGGCCAGCAGGGAGCGCAGCGAGTGCTGCGGGGTCAGCTCGGAGGTGCTGATCTCGGTCGTCGAGTCCGCCGCGTCGAGGGTGGACGGGCTGGTGGTTTGGGACGTCATCATCCGTCCTTTCTCGTGTGGACGATACTTGCCGTTGAGCATCTCGCGGGTGTCCGCGCAGATCCAGGTTCGATCATTCTGAGAGGAACTCTGCTGGTGGCTGTGCGAGGTGGCTCCCCCACGCGCCACCTGCGATCACCTCAACTGTGGCTCACTATCGGCGGATTCGCCGCCGCCGCCGTCGTGGTCATCGGCGGCGGCCGGGTCGGTCCGGTGACCGGGGCTACCTTCCCCTCCTCCTGGCTCGGGGTGCTCGCGCGCAATCACGTGAACCCGAAGACCGCACCGTTTCCCGGCCTGCTGCTGGTCTGCGGCATCGCTACGCTGGTAGCAGTCTGGCTGGTCACACTGCGGATCGCGACCCGCGCACAGTGGAGCCTCAACCAACTCTGGCTCACCGTCGGCTTCTGGATGATGCCGCTGGCCCTCGGTCCGCCGCTGCTCTCCGGCGATGTCTACAGCTATGCCGCGCAGGGTTATCTGGCCCAGAGCGGCAGCGATCCGTACACCTCGACCCCGAATCGGCTCGACCCCATCCTGGCCGCCGCCGTCGACCCGTCGTGGCGCAGCGCGCACAGCCCCTACGGCCCGCTGGCCACCGCCCTGGAGCGACTGGCCGTCTTCGCCGGCGGCGGCACCCCCTTCGGCGGGGTGCTGTTCCTGCGCGCGCTCGCCGTCGTCAGTGTGCTGGTCATCGGCTGGGGCGCCACCCGGCTCACCACATCCGCCCGCGGCCCGGTGGTGCTGCTGCTCACCGCCGGCAATCCGCTGGTACTGCTGCACTTCGTCTCCGGCGCGCACATCGACGGCGCCATGATGGCCATGGTGGTGCTGGCCCTGCTGGCTGAACGCCGGGGTCATTTCAGCACCGCGCTGGCCCTGGGGTGCTCGGCCGGCATGATCAAGGTCCCTGGTTTCCTGGTCGTCGGCGTCATCCTGATCTCGCTCTGGCACAACGTGCGGGTGAACCGGGGCCCCACCCTGCTCCGTGCCGCGGCGGTCACGCTGGCCTCCTGCGGCGTGCTGACCCTGCTCGTCCCGCACGGTTGGGGGTGGATCAGCTCCTGGAACACCCCGGGCCAGGGCAACACACCCGGGGCTCCGGCCGCGCTGCTCGGAGCGGCGCTCAAACCGCTGGTCGACGTGGCCTCCTACGACGACCTGATGGCCGGCGGCCGGATCACCATGCTCTCCATCGGCGCGGTGGCGATCATCTGGTTCCTGGCCACCGCCCAACACCGACCGATCCCCTCGACCACCGGCTGGTGCCTGCTCGTCTTCTCGGTGATCAACCCCGTTCTCTACCCCTGGTATCTGGCCTGGGGGATCGTCTGCCTGGCCGTCGACGCTCGCCGCTGGCGACGGGATTGGCTGATCGCGCTCTCGGTGTGGGGCACCACCTTGAATGTGCCGGGGGTGGCTGGGTGGATGGCCGCCGTCATCTTCGGGGTGACCGATTTGGCGATCGCGCTGTGGCTGGTCTGGGCGCTGCGTGGACGGCCGGCCTTCTGGACGTCCTTCTCGGCCGCGCTGACTCCCGGGGATCGCCGCAACCACGGCGCCACCGTCCTCGGCCCGGATTGACCACGACGGCCGGCTGGGCCGTTAACGCAGGGATTGCAATCCGTCCACTCGAAGTGCCGTTTCGTTCATAACGAATTGATAACGGTCCGGTGCGGGCTGCACAAACCGCCGAGAACGTGTTTGCGGCACGGGACCATTGTCTCCAACGTCGATGCAACAAAGGAGCGCGTCTGTCCAGACCGAGGGGGTCGAGTCTTGGTTGCTGAACCTCCCCGCGTATCGGTGCTGGCGCCCCGGGCCCGACGGGTCGCTCGCTCGCTGTTGGGGCGGCGCGCGGTCGACGTGACCCAGAGCATCGGACCGCGCAGCGCGCTTGTGGTGGCTCCCCACCCCGACGACGAGACGCTCGGCTGCGGTGGCCGAGTGCTGCTCGCCCGGCGTGCCGGGGCTCGGGTCACCCTCGTCATCCTGAGCGACGGCGGCGCCTCCGAGGCCGCCGACGGCACCGACCGGGTTGCCCTGGTCCAGACTCGCAGCGCCGAGTTGGCAGAGGCAGCGACGCGCCTCGGCGTCCAGCCCGACGACGTCCACGAGTTGGGGTACCCGGACGCGGCCCTGATCGACCACCTCGCGCCGATCCAGGCCGACCTGCAGCGCCTGATCGCGGCGGTGAACCCCGACGACGTCTACGTCACCTGCATCCAGGAGTGGCACCCCGACCATGCGGCGGCGGCCGCAGCCACCCGCGGCGCAGTCGCTGCCTTGAGCCACCCGCCGCGGCTGCTCGAGTACCCGATCTGGCTCTGGAGTGACTGGCCCATCTCGCGTCGGCTGGTCAACGGCCGGGGGCTCTGGGAGTGCCTGATGCTGCTGGTCAGCGGTCGGGTGGAGCGAATCTCCCTGGACGGGTTGACGACCGACAAGCGCGCGGCGCTGGCTGCGTATGCCAGCCAGATCGGCGGCCCCCGGCGCCTGGACGAGCAGGACACCGGCACGGAGGACGCTCCGGTCGGCCTCGGACCGGAACTCATCGCCCGCACCATCGCCGGCCCTGAGCTCTACTTCCGCCCGAAACTGCAGCGGCGGCCGCTCGGGCAGCGGCTGCTCCGCCGCCTTGGGATCGGCGGCCATTCTGATCCACCACCAGCACCTCCGAGCCAGCGCAGCTCCGCTCCCAGCGATATTTAGTTCGCCGGGCGAACTACCTTGCTACCCTGGGCCGAGTGAGCCGCACGCCAGAACCCACCGCTGAACCGGGCTGGCTGAGCCGCCTCTGGGGCTACCTGATGCGCCACCGCCGCGACGTCTACCTGGCGATGTTCACCGCCGTGCTCGGCGGCCTCTGCCAGACCGCCGTACCGCTGATCGAGCGGCAGATCGTCGACAACGTGATCCTGCAGCCCGGCGCGGCCCTCTGGCCGTGGCTGCTGCTGCTGATCGGGGTCGCCGTCGCCAGCTTCGGCTTCGCCTACATTCGCCGCTACCGCGGTGGCCGGGTTGCCCTGTCGGTGCAGAACGACCTCCGCAACGACATGCACGACCACCTGCAGACGATGGACTTCGCCAACCTGGATCGGATGCCGACCGGTCAACTCGTCTCGCGGGCCAACTCCGACTCGGCCCTGGTTCAGGGTCTGCTCGCGTTCCTGCCGATCATGAGCGGCAACGTGCTGCTGATGGTGCTCTCCATCGCCGTCATGATCTACCTCTCGCCGCTGCTGGCCGTGGTGAGCCTGCTGGTCGCGCCGGCGTTGCTGATCGTCTCCTATCGCATGCGCTGGCGGATCTTCCCGGCGACCTGGGATGGGCAGCAGCGCGAGGGCGACGTCGCCCAGATCGTCGACGAGGACGTCAACGGAGTTCGGGTGGTCAAGGCCTTCGGGCAGGAGCAGCGGGAGCTGCAGCGGGTCGCCGATGTGGCCGGAAATCTCTACGGATCACAGATGCGCGCGGTGCGGCTGCAGTCCCGCTACCAGCCGCTGCTGCAGGCCATCCCGGCCCTCGGGCAGGTGGCGATCCTGGCGCTCGGTGGCTGGCTGACCCTGCACGGCCACATCACCCTCGGCACCTTCCTCGCCTTCTCCACCTACATCGCGCAGCTGATGGCGCCGGCCCGTCAGCTGGCCGGGATCCTCACCGTGGGGCAGCAGGCCCGGGCCGGGGTGGAGCGCATCTTCCAACTCCTCGACCTGAAACCGGCCATCGCCGACGCCCCGGATGCGCTGGAACTGCCCGATATCAAGGGCGAGATCGAGTTCGCCGCCGTTGACTTCCACTACCGGGCCAGCTCATCCGGGCCGGACGACGGGCATCCAGCGGCGCTGAGCGCGCTGAATCTCCATATAAAGGCGGGGGAACGCGTCGCGATCGTCGGCCCCAGCGGCAGCGGAAAGTCGACCGTCACCGCCCTTGTCTCCCGTTTCTACGACCCCAGCGCCGGCGTGGTGCGGGTGGACGGGCACGACCTGCGGGATGTCAGCCTGCAGTCGCTACGCCGCCGGATCGGAGTCGTCTTCGAGGAGAGCTTCCTCTTCTCCGACTCGGTGCGGGCCAATATCGCCTATGGACGTCCAGATGCCACCGACGAGGAGGTCATCGCCGCGGCCCGCGCGGCGGAGGCTGACGAGTTCGTGCGGCAGCTGCCCCGCGGCTATGACACGGTGGTCGGCGAGCGGGGCCTGACTCTCTCCGGAGGGCAGCGGCAGCGAATCGCGCTGGCCCGGGCCATCCTGGCCGACCCGCGGATCCTGATCCTGGACGACGCGACGAGCGCCGTCGATTCGCGCACCGAAGAGTCGATTCACCACGCGCTGCGTGAGGTGATGGCCGATCGCACCACCCTGCTGGTGGCCCACCGCCGTTCGACGCTGCACCTGGCCGATCGCATCGTGGTGCTGGAGGGTGGCAGCGTCGTCGAGGAGGGAACCCACGAGGAGCTCTTCGCCAGCAGCCCCGGGTACCGCCACCTCCTCACTGGCCTCGACGAGGAGGTCGCCGCGCAGATCGGCGACCGGGTCGAGGCACTGGTCGACCTCTCCCGCAGTCTCGACGGGGCGGGCAGCTCCGATGCCGTCACGGCCGCCGCCTGGTCCGGCGGGCGCGGTGCCGAAGCCGGATCGTCCTACCGTGGCGGCCGGAGCATCGGCGCGCCCAGCATCGGAGCCGGTCTGGGCGGAGGGGGGCGCGGGGCCTCCGGGAGTTGGCGGATGAACCTCGCGCCGACTCCGGAGCTGCTGGCCCGGGTCGCCGCCCTGCGCCCGATTCGCGACGAGGCGGTGGTCGACCTGGCCCAGGAGTCGCGGCATCAGCGTCGCTTCAGCCTGGTCCGGGTGCTGCGTGAGTTCCGCCGTCCGCTGCTGATCGGTCTGGTGCTGGTCGTCCTCGACGGGGTGGCCGCCCTCGCCGGGCCGGTACTGGTCAAGACCGGAATCGACAACGGCGTCGCGGTCGGATCGACGAGCGTGCTCTTCGCGGCGTCCGCCGCCTTCCTGCTGATCACCCTCTCGGACCTGCTGGTCGAGGTGGCCGAGACCTTCGTGACCGGGCGCACCGCGCAGCGGGTGATGCTCTCGCTGCGAATCCGGATCTGGGCCCAGCTGCAGCGGCTTGGGCTGGACTACTACGAACGTGAGATGGCCGGCCGGATCATGACCCGGATGACCACCGACGTCGACCAGTTCGAGTCGCTGATCCAGAACGGTCTGCTCTCCGCGCTGGTCTCGGTGGTGACCTTCGTCGGGGTTGGCGTCGCACTGCTGCTGGTGAATCCCGAGCTCGCCGTCTGCACCCTGACGGTGATCGTCCCGCTGGCCATTGCCACCGCGATCTTCCGGCGCAAGTCCTCTCACCTGTACGACATCTCCCGGGAGCGGGTGGCGATCGTCAACGCGGATTTCCAGGAGAGCCTCTCCGGTGTCCGCGAATCACAGGCATTCGTGCACGAGGCGGCGACGAAGACTCGCTTCCACCAGCTCGGTCTGGACTACCTGACGTCCCGGATCGCCGCCCAGCGGCTCGTCGCGACCTACTTCCCGTTTGTCCAGTTCCTGGCCGCCGTGGCCGACGCGATCGTCCTCGGTGTCGGGGCCGGCCTTATTTCACAAGGGCATCTGTCGACCGGAGCGCTGATCGCATTCATCCTCTACGTCGACATGTTCTTCTCCCCGATCCAGCAGCTGTCTCAGGTCTTCGACTCCTGGCAGCAGACTCGGGTCTCGGTGAACCGCATCGCCGAGCTGATGCGGCTGGAGACACTCACCCCGCAACCGGCCGACCCGATCGATCCCGGGCGGCTGCACGGCCAGATCACCCTGGAAAACATTAGGTTCTCCTACCCGTCGGCGCCGGCCCGCGCGGCCGGCTCAGCGCCGAGCGGCCCGGCTGATCCCCGGCTGCTGGAGGTGGCTGACGCGGCGGCGGTGAAGCCACCCGAGGCGCTGCACCGCATCGACCTCACCATCGCGGCCGGCGAGACGGTGGCGCTGGTCGGCGAGACGGGGGCCGGCAAGTCGACGGTGATGAAGCTGCTGGCCCGCTTCTACGATCCTGACGACGGGGCCGTGCTCATCGACGGCCACGATCTTCGCACCCTTGATCTGGCTGCGTTCCGGCGCCAACTGGGATACGTGCCTCAGGAGGCGTTCCTCTTCACTGGCACCGTGCGCGACAACATCGCGTATGGGCGGCCGGAGGCCTCTGACGCTGAGGTCGAGGCGGCGGCCCGAGCCGTCGGCGCGCACGACTTCATCGCCGGTCTCAGCGGCGGCTACCTGCATGAGATCTCCGAGCGGGGTCGGTCGATGTCGGCCGGTCAGCGGCAACTGCTCGCCCTGGCCCGGGCCGAGCTCGTCGACCCGGTGGTGCTGCTGCTGGACGAAGCGACCTCCAACCTGGACCTGGTTACCGAGGCGCGGGTGTCGGCGGCGATGAATCAGTTGGCGCGGGGGCGGACCAGCATCGTCATCGCCCATCGCATGCAGACCGCCCGTAGCGCCGACCGGATCGTGGTGCTCTCCCGGGGCGGCATCAGCGAGGTCGGCAGTCACGATGAACTGCTGGCGGCCGAGGGTCAGTACGCAGCAATGTGGCGGGCCTTCGAGACCGTCGCCGGCGGCGAGGCAGTGGCGAGTTAAGCGCTGGGCTCAGTCGCGGTGATCGCCCGTCGGACGGCGGCGATGGACTCGGTGACGTCCTCGTCGTCGGTCGTCCAGTTGCTCACCGAGATCCGGATGATCTGCCGGCCGTTCCAGCGAGACCCGGACATCCAGGTTGCCCCGTCGGCCAGCAGACTCTGCTCGACCGCCCGGGTTCGCTCGTCGTCGCCGATACTGATGCAGACCTGCGTGTAGACCACGTCGTTGAGCACCTCGACCCCCTCCAGCCCGCCGATCCCGGCCGCGAGCGCCCGGGCATTGGCGACGAGGCGGTCGATGAGATCGGCAACCCCGGAGCGTCCGAGTGATTGGAGTGCGGCCCACACCGGCACACCGCGGGCGCGCCGAGACATCTCTGGCACCTTGTCGAGCGGGTCTCCGGCCGAGTCATGGAAGAGATAGCTGGCCTGGATGCCCAGGGCGGCCCGCAGGCTCGCCGGGTCAGCCACGATGCAGACGCCACAGTCATAGGGAACGTTCAATGTTTTATGGGCATCCGTGGCCCACGAGTCGGCCGCTTCGTAGCCGGTGACCAGGCTTCGATGCGCGCCGGAGGCGGCGGCCCAGAGGCCGAAGGCTCCGTCGACGTGCACCCAGGCCCCGTGCTCGTGAGCAACGGCGATCGTCTCGGTGAAGTCGTCGAAGCTCCCGGAGTGCACGTTCCCGGCCTGCAGGCAGAGGATGGTCGGCCCGGGCTCGAGGCCGGTGAGAAGCTGGGCCAGCGCATCCGGCTGGATTCGCCCCTGCTCGTCAGTCGGTACCGCGATCGGGGCGCCGAGGCCGAGGTAGCTCAGTGCGATGTCGATCGAGGCGTGCCGCTCGGCACCGACGATGACTCGTACTTTGGGTGATCCGCTGAGACCGTGCAGCGGCAGGTCCCAACCGGCGTCGGCCAGCACCCGCTGTCGGGCGGCGGCCAGACAGCTGAAGTTGGCCATCGTGGCCCCGGTGACGAATCCGACGTCGGCGGTGGCCGGCAGGCCGAGGAGATCGAGTAGCCAGCGTCCGGCCGCCTCCTCGGCGGCGACCACGCCGGGCGAGGCGCCGCGCATGCCGGCGTTCTGGTCCCAGGCGCTGACCAGCCAGTCGGCTCCGAGGGCTGCAGGTAGGGTCCCGCCGATCACCCAGCCGTAGAAGCGGCCCGAGGCCATACTCATCAGACCGGGATCCGCCGCCTCGGCCAGCAGGTTCACCACCGAGGCCGGGTCGGATCCGCCGTCGGGGACGGACTCGCCGAAGGCGCTGCGTAACTCGTCGGCGTTTCGCTGTGGCGGCACCGGACGATCAGGGACGGAGGCGAGCCAGCGCTGCGCCTGATCGGCGGCGGCGGTAAGGGCGGCGGTGTATTCGCTGGGTCGGGCCGTCATTCGGTTGCACCTTTCGTAGCTCGTTGCCGTTCGTTGCCGCCCGCGTATCACCAATGCGTGCGGTGTCCTCTGAGGTCATGAACAGCCTGTCATGCCCCACAAACGGTTAGGGAGATCCGGATGCCCAAGCGAAATACAACGACGAGTGGCTCGGTTGGCTTCATCGGCGCCGCGCTGGCGACCTGGCGAGTCGCTCATCTGGTCTACGCCGAGGACGGGCCGGGTGACCTGGTGATCCGGCTGCGACGGCGCGCTGGGAATTCGCTCGCCGGGCAGTTGATGGATTCGTTCTACAGTGCGAGCCTGGTGGCCGCCCTCCCCGCCGCACTGCTGCTCGGCGAGAACCGGCGTCGACGGCTGCTCTACTGGCCGGCGCTATCGGCGGCGGCGATCCTGCTGGAGCGTGGCGTGTCGGCGCTCGACCCCGGCTTGGAGCCGGACCTGCAGCTGCTGCCGACGCTCGGAGCTGAGGATCTGCCCTTGTTCTACGAAGACATCCGGGAAGAGGTCGAGTAATCTGCGGCGTCGCTGCGGGTGGCTCGGCCTAGCTCGATGACCCCGGGCGACGCGCCGGCTTCGATTCCGGGGATGATCTGGATTTCGTGACGGTTTGAGTTGCGGACCATCCGGCGGCGTGGAGTTGGTGGACGACGGGTTCCGACGGCTCTGACCGATATTCGCACGTGACTGTCCGGTTCTGTGGGAGCGTGTACCAATGATCCGCTCGATAGTCCTTGCGCTCACGGTGTGCGGGGTCGGAGTGATCCTCACTGGCGTGATGGTGGCGATCGCCGGGCCAATGCTCCTGGGCATCGTGGTAGGCGCGCTCGGGTTTGCGTGTGTCGCATTCGGACAGGCCGTCTTGGCGTTCAGTCGCCATTCTGGCTCACGCGATCCTGGTCGCTTGTTCTCTAGCCATGACCTCTGCAACGGACTTAGCGGGCCGGGCGGTTAGCGGCGGATAGTGCTATCCCAAATTGCTGATACATCTCTCGGAGGTAGAAGGCGCTCGGAATGTATGCGGCCCGATCGAGGAGTGTCTGTTCGTCTCCAACCGTGAACGCCTGGTAGCAGCCGTCGCATGCGCCGAGGTTGTAGCAGACCGTCCAATCGCATCCGGCGGAATGTTATCGAACGTCAGGTCCCAGTCCCAGTCATCCGATTGGCAGAATGCGCAATGATCGGGAGGAGCCCACTGCGGTGGGGTCGGGTTAAGCGGAATGTATTCACCCACGTACGTAACGCCCTCCGGCGTGGTGACTTCGTCGGACAGCGTTAGCCGAATCTCGTCCATTGGTAGGTCCTCCATTCGGCGGACAGCGATGTACTCGACAGAGTAAGCCACCGTGGTGTCCGGACTTCCGACTGCCAGGTGCTCTCACCGATCAGCGTTACGCAGCCAGAATTGCAATCTAAACATGGTGACCAGTCGGTTCCAGGCCCTCGCGCGGGCCGCTCAGACGAGCGATGTGCCGAACGATCACGAACCGTCATTCTTTCTCTGCAAGGCGGCAGGCTGGCCCGCTGGCGCGTCCTAACCGTAATCGGCGCAAATCTTGCTCGCCTCCGGCTCTTCTAGCCACTCGATTCGAACGACCTCACCATGGCTCAGTGTGAAACGACCGGATTCCCACTCGTCGACCTCCGCATCGATGTCATCGACAATGTTGTCGTCCCAACCGTCCGGGTGATCTCGCGGATCGCTCCGGACGTAGTCGAGGAGCCATTCAACCTTTTCGACCGGATCGACCCCATGACGTCGCCAAAATGGGCCGGCGATGGTCCACCAGACCTTGACGCGGGTCGCGAGATATCCGACCAGTTCCTCGCCAGCCCAGAGCCGCGCGATGCCTCGACGGTAAGGATCCAGTCGTGGGTTCGGCGCGGCTCAGGGGCGCTGTTTACCGGAAGCACTGATCGATCTTCACCCGACCTACGTCTGGCCGTCGCTCCCCCGCGACGCGCGGCGGGTTCACGGGGATTCTGGATTCTCGCGCCCGCGTTTGGCACGGTTGTGGACTCCCGGCGCAGCGATCAGCGCAACTCCAAGAACCAGCAGCGCGGCCGCGACTGCAGCCATCGCCGGAAACCAGGATGGATCCTGCTTCACTTCGCCCGGACCCGGATCGCCGGCGATGAATGGGAACGACCCCAGCATCAAAGCGAACGCCGTACCAGCACAGAGGCAACCCCAAACCCAAGGGCGGCGGTACCAAACGATCCGACGGCTGGCTGACATCAACCCATTGTGCCGGCGAGCGAAGTGTCACGCTCGGGATATATCGCGATGAGTAGCAGCCAGATTTTGCGCGCAGGAGAGACCGAAGGCGCCAGTACCGCGCCTCCCTCATCTCCAGCCGCCGGGCTCGCTCGCTCACCAAGTACAGTGCACGCTCATGCCGCACGTAGTGTGGTCGCCTGAGCAATGTCGTCTCGTCCTTCCAGAGAAGGTCGGCCAAGTGACGGCAGGCAAGATCCTCGCTCGGAAGCGATCGGAGGTCCGTTTCGAGTCCACGCTCGGAGTAGTAGACGACCCATTCGGAACGCCGATCGTCAAGGACGTATTTCTCTGAGGGGTGGCCACCGTGGAGGCTGTAGGCGTCGGGATTGAAGCCACGCTCTGCAAGGAGATCTCGGAGCCGTTCTTTGTTCAGGGCACCACTGAATTCGACCTCGGTGGAATCGCCTGACTCGGTCCGGCGACGCGCGCACAGGCCGTCGATGGTGCGTGAGGCTGGCCGGACCTGCCGAATAGAGGATGTTCTGAAACGGCATGATGGTGCGATGAAGATTCCCCCGGGTCCGAACGTGTGGGGCGGTGAATCTGGCGACTTGTTCGCAGCCCTGGTACGTCGGCGCCTCGAGTGCGAGGGGGTACCGAGCGACACTTCGGTCCGCCCTATCCGTGCGGAGTCGGTCGCACCGGGAGCGTTCTTGGTCGACGTGGCCGTGAAAGGCAGCCCGTCCGTCGTGTTTGCTGTGGTCAACTGGGCTGACGGTGTCCAGGTGGTCGATCCGAACAGAGAGGATCTCTCCGTGGAGCAGGGGCTGGACTACCTTGCCTACCGGGCAGCAGGCGTGGCGCCTCGTGCCGCCCTGAACCTGGTGCGCGAGACCCGGTAAGTGCACGCAAGGCAGTCGCGGTCGACCTGAACTGCCGCGGTCAGCGTGTGGGACTGGCCGGAGCCGGGCGCGCCACCGGCCTTCGACTCCGCGCAAGTTCCGCGGGTCTACATCCAGGATCTGCGCACTTGGGCAACTCTCTCGCGGCCGAGAGTGAAGCGAACAGCGAAGGCCAGCGTTTCCGGGGCCTGTAGGTGGGTGGAGACGAGGGGAATCGAACCCCTAACCCCTGCCTTGCAAACCCTAGTCGAGTGACCGTGAGGCTCCCAAAATCCAGGGTTTTACTCGTGCCCCGGGCGAGAGACCGGACCGCCCGAGGCCCCATTTCACCCTCTAGAACTGCCTGATGTGGCACGTGCGTGGCACGAATCGAGTCCGCGACCGATCCGCGTTAAATGCTTGAAGCTAGACTCGCTCACATGTACGATTAGATGGGGAATCGTTTCACGGGGGTAACCGAATTGAGAGTCGAAAATTGGCCACCGAGACGGCTAGACGCTAGTCCCGTCAACTACGCTGCACCTATGGACAGCAGAGAGGAAGCCGCCGCTCTGGTATGTCTCCTCTCGCGCCCGAAGGCCAGCTGGCCGACTATCGCCGACGAGGTGGAACGGGCTGGTAGCGCGATCCACGTACTACGTCAGGACGGCGTAGGTATCCAGACGGACTTACTTGCCTCCGTCGGCTCGGCTCCCGAGGACGATGAGATGACGGCTGCGCAGGCGGCGCTATCTGGCTGGGAGGGGGAGGGTATCCACGTCGTAACACTCCTCGATCCGGATTATCCGCAGCAGCTGCTCACCATCCATCAGCGCCCACCGCTACTGACCTATCGCGGCCAGCTATCCACCTCCGATGCCGGCGGCGTAGCCATCGTCGGCACCCGCAAAGCCTCGAGCGCGGGCCTCGACCGTGCTGCATCGATCGCCGACGGGCTCGCGCTGCGTGGCGTCACCGTCGTGAGCGGACTCGCGGCGGGCATTGACACCGCGGCCCACACTGCCGCATTGGCTGCGGGAGGAAGATCGGTCGCCGTGATCGGGACGGGACTGAACAAGACGTACCCAGCCGAAAATCGAGCACTCCAAGAGACCATCGGTCGGGATCATCTTGTCCTCTCACAGTTCTGGCCCGACTCGCCTCCTACTAAGTTCTCATTCCCCATGCGGAATGCTGTGATGAGTGGCTTTGCAGCCGCTACCGTGGTGATCGAGGCTGAGTGGAAGAGCGGCGCGCGTATGCAGGCGCGCCTCGCACTCGAACATGGCAGACCGGTGTTCCTCCACGAGTCATTGCTTCGCCACGATTGGGCGCAAGGCTACGTAACTCGGGGCGCGGTGGTTGTTCGGACTGCGACGGATGTTCTTGATCAGCTCGCTCCCCGCTTGGCCGTCGCTGACGAACTCGTCTGGCATTGAGTAGCCCACCACCTCGGCCGCTCACGGTTGCCGCCGTTGCAGCTCCGTACGCCAACTTCCTGGTTCCTATACCGCCGCTAGGTTTTGACGTATGCGAGGTGTGCCACGGCCCGCTCGATCCAGCGTTCCCGCGATGCTTTCCATGTAAGCAGGCGGTAGATCAGTTCGGCGGGGGCGTAGCCGACGTCGTTTCTTTTGTGTCGATGGCACCTACCCGCGAGCAGGTGGCAAGGGACCTCTATACCTACAAGCGCCCGACTGTGCCTGACGGATTGCGGCTTCCGCGTCTTCGGGGCCTCTCGGCCGTCCTGTGGCAATGGCTCTCCATGCATGAAGCATGCTTAGCTAATTCTGTTGGAATCGCGCAGTTCGACCGGATCACCGTGGTGCCGACGACGAGCGGCAGGCCCGGCCTCCATCCGCTGCAAGTGTTGGTCGCAGATATTGTCGTCGGCTCCGCGGATCGATTCGAGATGCTGCTTCTGCCTGGCCCTGTGCCGGTCGGTCAGCGGGAGTTCAGCCCCGGTCGATACGTCGCCGCGCGTAACTTGGAGGGCACCAGCGTCCTGATCATCGATGACACCTGGACCACTGGCGCGCACGCGCAATCGGCGAGTATCGCACTCAAGATGGCCGGCGCTGGACCAGTTGGCATCCTGTGCATCGGCAGGTGGATAACGCTCGACTACGGAGACAATCGAGCCTGGATGGAGAGCCACCGTGGGCGTCCCTGGTCGTGGACGAGCTGCAACGTGCGTCCGTGATGCGCACCAGCCGATGACTCCCCGGACGCCGCCCGGACTTCGTGGTTGCACCCATCAGCCCTGACTCCCCCACGTGATCCCCTGGTTGGGTGTGTGGGCAGGTGGTTCCTATACCTGCCCGGACACCTCAGGGACCACGGCGGAGGTACCCGGGTGTCAAGGGCGGCCCCATGCTTTTCGGGGCTGTGCATTTCACCCTTGACATCCGGCCCGAAGGGTCCGCCGTGGTACTACGTGAGCGCCTGAACCTGAAGTAGCTCCATGTCGTGCGATGAGTGAGTGCGCCCCCGGCGCTCCTTGGTTGATGCCGCTCAGACTTGACGGTGATCGCCGTGAGCGCCGGTTCCATCTCCGGGTCCGGAATCGGCTCACGCATACGGGCGGGCGTGGCGGTGCGGCTCGACGACGTGGTGATCGTCGACTTGATCGTGTTGACGCTGTGTGGATTGATCTCGTCGTCGGTGGCTTCTGACGGGCGGGGTCGGTGGCGGCGGACGAGGACGGCGCGCCAGCGCCGCCCGCAGGGAGCCGACGCAGGCCCCGTGCGGCCGAAGGCCGCCTTGATCTACAAGAGGTCTACTCGGCAATGACAGAAGACACAGAACGAGTCAAGAGATAGCGGTCAAGAGTTCCATTGGCACGCCCGGAGGTGCCCTTCGCTTTGCGTGGAACTTATCGCAGTTCCGGCGTCTCGTTGGCGACGCGTGGGCAACCAGCGCAGCCAATTGTTCAGATGTTGTCACAGGTGAGCAGGGCCGCGAGTGAACGGCTCCTGGTAGGTACAGCCTGCAGCCTCGGGAGTGGTCCGTCATGCCCCCAGTGCCCCTTGCGAGTTACAGCGCTCGCGGCTTGCAACGTCAGACCGCGCTCCATGATTTCGTCCCCCGGTAAGACGTACCATCGTGGAATGTCTCAGTCGCCACCCGATTGGCTACCCGATTCACTAGTCCCGGTTGCGTACAAGCTGGCGCGCGCTGACGAGTTGGCTTGGGAGATCTTCACGATCGCAATCGGCTGGTCGTCTAAAGGTCCTCTGCATTTGGAGTCGCGAATCGCCAACGGCCGAGAGTTCGTACATCTTCGCGGAATTGATCCGATTCCGCCGATTCTCTCGCTAGTGCTTGGAGACGCTATCAATCAGCTGCGGTCAACGCTGGATCACGCAGTACTTGCATTGATCGAGGATTTCCGCCAGGAGAGCATCCCCGAGAGCGTCGCGCACAGGGTCAACTTCCCGATCTACGAAGATCGAGAGAAATTTGACAGGTGGGTCCAACGCGCGCCGCTTGCGGAAATGGCGCCAGACGCGGAGATAGGCCATAGAATCTTTCAGCTTCAGCCCTTCAACGATCTACACGAGACCCACTTCGTGATGTCGCGTACCAATGCGGATAGTCGGCATCCCGGACCGGGCGACCACCCTTTGCTGCTTCTGCAGGCCTACTCGAATAACGACAAGCATCGCCGCCTTGTTCTGTCCGCTGCACGAAACGTTGTCACCACCTCGTCCGTAAGCTTCGACCAGATCGAACAACACACGCCGGAGGATGGCGAGCTCGTTGCCGGGACTGATCTATATTCCGTGCGCGCGGGCACTACCGCAGTGCTCGATCTCAACCCATACGCAGCTATTCGCAGGCCAACAACTGGTTCGTGGCAGCCACCTGGTCGCGAGATATGGCTATTGCATTCTTACCTTGCAGAACGTGCCCTGCCTATCCTTTCGACTGGGACGACGGATCACAGCATCCCTCCTCAAATCGATCTAAGGGGTCCCGAGATCGATCCGTATCAGCGTCTACGGGAAGCAGGCCGCACCTACGCGTTTCAACGAACCTTCCCTATGATCTCGAAGCTCCTGGGTGATCGACCGATGTGACACTAGTATTCGGCGTAAGGCAGCCTCTACTGTGTTGTTGTGGGGACTTCGGCTTGGTACTCGGACTACGAGCAGTACGAGGTAATCGACGCACTCCACGAGGCCGGTCACGCCCTCGCAGCCAAGCTCCTTGGGGCTGCGAGCGTCGCGATCAGCCTTACCCCTTGGGACTACGAAATTCGCGGAACAACAAGCTTCAATTTCGACCCGTCGTCCACGGAGCTGGCACCGGCCGACTATGAAATCGATCTACCCGGCGCCCCTCCCGCGACCTTCACGCGGCTCACAGCTGAGCTCGACATCCCGACGCGAACTTGGATCGTGACGCGCTCGGGCGGTGTCGCGAGTCTGATCGGATGCCATTCACTCGACTTCGAAGTCGATGAGGCACGCGTAATGGCCGACTGCGAGCACGACGATAGGGCGCTCGACAAGATGCCGCAATCATCGTCGCCCGTCGTCGTTCAACAGTGGATCGAGCAGCGGTATCGAGAGACGTGGGCACTCTTAGTCCTTCACGAAACCGCGATTCTGTCCGTTGCTCGCTGCGCCCTTGGGCACGACAACGAGGGCGTGCAGGCAGCGCTCAGTACGGCAAGGGGCACTGGCTCCGGAACCTTCCCTCTGATCTCCGACGCGGCCCTTGCGCGGGGGGACAGCTACGCGTCCGATATCGGGTTTTCGTGCTGGCCGGACTGGCGGGCGCACGAGCGTCTTCGTGTTGAGGCAATCAAGAAGTTCATCTGCGGGCCGGACGGCCCATTCGAGCAGGCCGACGCAAAACTCGGGTCCTCGGAGCCCGGCGAACACAGCGGGGCGAATTCGAAAGGAGACGTACCACCTATAGCGCGGTAAAGCTATTACGACTGCGCTGCAGACCGACGAGCATGCGATTCGCGGAGGTCGATTCGCAGCCGCTATCGAAGAGCAAAGGCCTCCGCCCGGCTTAAGAGCGATCCCAAGACTGTCACGGCGAGAGTAGCTAGATGAACCGGACGGACTGCGCGACCGTGGTGTCCGGGATCGAGTCTGCAGGGCACTTGTAGTCTGGTCTGGTGGGCGAGATCTCGGATCGGATAGAGCAGGCGCTGCTCGGCATGATCGAGACCGGCGAGCTAGGCGCGGGCAGCAAGCTGCCGTCTGAGCGTGTGTTGGCGGAGCGTCACGCGTCGAGTCGGACGACTGTGCGCTTGGTTCTGACGAAGCTGACGGCGCAGGGGATTATCGAGCCGCAGCATGGTCGGGGTTATTTCGTTTGCCCCCGGCCGAAGGCTAGGAAGCCAGCGAAGGCCACCTAACGGTGACGACGACGGTGTCTTCTTCGGCTTGCCAGGAGTGGTCGATGCCGGGTCCCCAGGTGGCGTAGTCGCCTTGTCGGGCGAGGGTGGTGCTCCCGACTGGCCGAGCGGTGCGGTCGAAGAGTTGAAGTTCCTCTCGGCCGAACAGTTCTTCCTCCACTTCCCGCTCCAGGGTCGCGGCCAGGTGGGCATCATCGCTGAAGTCAACGAGGGGCTGGTGGAACGCCTTCGGAATCACGGACAGTTTTCGTGCGGAGTTCAAGACATCGCTTGAACGTTCCTGGATGAGCATGACGTAGTCAGCTCCACGTCCGCGCCGGTTGGCCGGTCGGGCGGCCGCGAACAGAGCGAGTGTTCCGCCGGCACAGTTGCGACTGGCGATATCGAATGCCGAGTCTGTGTCCTGCAGGTAGGCCTGTCGTAGCGGCAATCGGTCGAGTTCGACCTGTGGGTGTTGTGCGAGTGCGTCGAGGAGTTCTTGCTCCATCAGGTCGGAGGTGAATGCGTAGTCGATGAAGTCCGTGAGGGCTACCGTTCCAGCCAGGTGTCCGGGACTGATGTCAACGGACTTGAGCGTGTACAGCGCCGCGTTGAAGAGGCGCGCATCGGTTGCGATGACTTCAGCGACTCGGCGTATCGCGGCACTCTCCGTCGCCAGCCCGAGTTCGTGTGGCGCGGGTGGAAGTTTGGTGTCGATGCGGAAGCATTCGGCTTCACCGAGGGGCTGTCGTAGGTCGCACCATGTAGGCCTGGTGAGGATGCTGGTCCGCATCGGTTCGCCGTCGATTCTTGCGTTCCACGTATGACGATCTTCTGATCTGTCGTGGTAGAGGCCGGCGACTGCGGTGGCAATCTGATCTCGCGTGACACGGCTGCGTAGCCGCTTGTTTTCGCGTAGATCATGGGGGTCTAATGCGCTTACTGCGTTGGCGACTCTGGCCTCCACGCTCAGTTCGTGAGCGGACGTGTTCTCGTGCAACCAGTCGAGCAAAGGCGTGAACGCCGGCTCATTCAGGCAATCCAGATCGTCTGCCGTCTGCCCCGAGAGGTGGGGCTGCGTCGCTGCCGCCAGCCGTTCGAAACGTGCCTGTTCCTCATCACTTGCGCGGGATAGAAGCACGTCCAACGCGCTCTGCATCTCCGGACTTGGAACGATCTTCGCCTCTGCGTTCCACTTGGCGATCGTGCGCACGGCGGTGCCCAGCTCGGCGGCGAACGATTCGTTGGTGTGGCGAAGAGCCGTCTTTAGCGCATTCGCCCGCTGGCCAGTCCAGACATCAACTACGTGAACGACCACGATCCGCCTCCCTTCGTCATGTCCGGTGAGCTGAGTGCACTGACGATGCACTGCTAGGTCATCGCTTGTCTGATTGCACCGTACTTCACTAGGACTTGCGAGCAGAACTTGCACACCAAACGTGAAGTCATCTTCCCAACTGGTGTGTACCAGTTGTACGCTACTGGTGTGTACCAGTTGGCTGGTTGACATGCCCGCCCGCAGACGACGAGGGAGAGATCGAGATGGTTAGTTCTGTAGTCCATAGCCGGCGGCCGGTGCTGGCGGAATCGCAGATGGTTCCGGAGCTGCGAGAGCGGTTACTCCGTGAACTGCCCTCCAACGACCACATCGGCAACCCCGTGCTCCAAGTCCTGGTCCCGGTTGCGTTGTCACGGGAGGAGTTAGTGAGCGCCTTCTACATCAGCATTGACCCTGGCGACACGCCGAGCGCGCTCACTCAATCCGAGGCCGAGGAGTCGTTGCTCGCTGCGGTGATCGGTCGGGGCGTGTGGGAGATCCAAGACGAAGCCCGCACCCTCGTATCGACGAGCCGGCAGGACATCGACGCTGCTCGATTCCTGCGTGGCTGCGAAGTCTTGGCCGACCGGTACTTGTCTCGGTTCGCGCCAGGAGAACGGCGAGGAAGTACAGACTGATGGCCGGGCCGCTGCTGATCCGATTCCGTCTCGACCTGCCCCACGGTGCACCGGCCGCTGGCGCGCCGCCTGTTGTCAACATGACCTTGACGGCCGGTTCCCCCATTGGCGCGGCGTGATGACCAAGAGCACCGGGGTAACGGATCGGCTTGCGCATGATCTGGCCGAAGCTGAAGGGGTCTGCGTCCGGCCGCTGCTACGTCGTTTGATCGACCGCGACACCGGCCACGCCAACGTCGTGATCCTCCCCTGTGGCTCCACCCAGGCATCTCGGTGTGTGCCGTGCGCCGAAAAGGCCCGCCGGTTGCGGATGCAGCAATGCACCGAAGGGTGGCACCTCACCGACGAACTCCCCGACAAAGAAACGGGAAACCCCAGCGACGACCAGGGCGCCGACGACTCCGAGGAAGTGGGTGAGCGTCGAGTGCGGTCTACCCGTCGCCGGCAAGACGCACCAGACCTCCCCCGGCTGCCGATCGACGATCGGACCGTCGGGACTTCCTTCATCGGGCGGGAAGGGAAGGTGTTCCGCCCGTCGATGTTCATCACCCTCACCCTGCCCTCCTACGGCAAGATCAGCCCCGGCACTGGGGTGCCGGTCAACCCCCGCACGTATGACTACCACCGCGCCGCACTTGACGCCCTGCTGTTCCCGAAAGTGATCGACCGCTGGGTGCAGAACCTCCGCCGCGCCTCCGGCTACCAAGTCCAATACTTCGCCGCCGTCGAACCCCAGAAACGACTCGCCCCGCACCTGCACGCCGCCGTCCGGGGAGCGATCCCCCGTGCCCTGGTCAAACAAGTCACCGCCGGCACCTACCACCAGGTCTGGTGGCCCTCCACCGACGAACCGGTCTACCAGGACGGGGACGTGATGCCCGTCTGGGACCGCGACCTTGGCGGTTACGTCG
Source organism: Jatrophihabitans sp. GAS493 (assembly GCF_900230215.1). NCBI lineage: Bacteria > Bacillati > Actinomycetota > Actinomycetes > Jatrophihabitantales > Jatrophihabitantaceae > Jatrophihabitans > Jatrophihabitans sp. GAS493. The sequence goes on from NZ_LT907982.1 coordinate 834,245, forward strand.
ACCCGATCACCGGCGAAGCGCTACGCACCTGGGGTGACGCCCTCGACGACCTTGATGTTGACCCGGACGCAAGGCCGATGCACGTCGTGCGTCTCGGGAAGCAGGTCGACATCCAGGGCATCATCGCCCCTTCCCCGGATGCAGACCGGGCAGTGCGGTATCTGACGAAGTATTTGGCGAAGTCGATGACCGACACCTACGACGACCCCGACGACATCGACCCGGCTCGCCAAGCCCACCTCAACCGTCTGCACGCGGAGATCCGGGTGCTGCCCTGCTCACCGAAATGCGCGAACTGGCTGCGCTACGGCATCCAACCCGCCGACCCCGGCCCCGGGCTCACCCCCGGCCGCTGCATCAGCAAAGCCCACGACACCGAGCACCTCGGCCTCGGCGGCCGCCGGGTTCTCGTGTCCCGCAAATGGACCGGCAAAACCCTCGACCAGCACAAGGCCGACCGGGCCGAGATCGTTCGTGCCGTGCTGGCTGAGGCCGGGATCGAGATGCAGGACCGGGACCGGTGTGCGGCTGACCAGCTCAGCGACGACGGGCTGCCCCGGTTTCGGTGGGAACCGATCGACGTCACTCAAGCCGACTACCAAACCGTCATCGGCCACGCCCTCATCCAGCACAGGACGTGGAAAGCCCAATACGAGCAGGCCAAAGCATTGGCTGCAACCGGCCCACCAGGGCCTGTGGACAGTCATTCGGCAACCAACCAACCCGCCGCAACAGCGGCCTAAATGGAGGAGATACAAAGGTGATTGATCGACTGCTTACTGTTGATGAGGCGGCGTCGGTGCTTGGGACGACGTCGCGTTTTCCTCGGCGTCTGATCGCTGAGCGGCGGATTCGGTTCGTTCGCGTTGGCCGGCACATCCGGATACCGGAGTCGGCGATTGACGAGTACGTCCAGGCGCAGACCGTGCAGCCGGTGGCCCGACGTTCGTCGCGTGGCCATCGGGCCGCATGACCAAGAAGCGGGGCTTCGGGACGATCCGCCAGTTGCCGTCTGGTCGGTGGCAGGCACGGTATCGCGGTGACGATGGACTGATGCGCTCGGCGCCGACGACCTTCGGCCGGAAGAAGGACGCCGAGCTGTTCCTGGTCCAAACCCAGTCGGACATGGCCCGTGACGACTGGATCGACATCCAGCTTGGTGAGGTGCCGATCGTCAAGTACGCAACCGACTGGTTGAACGAGCGGCCCGGCCTGAGTGAGACGACGTGGGAGCGTTACGAGAGTGCCCTTCGGCGACAGATCGTTCCGTTGCTGGGTGACATCTTCGTTGGTGATTTGCGTGAGGCCCGGGTGCGTCGCTGGCGCAAGGAGCTTCTCGACCAGGGCGTCGGTCACGCGTCGGTGGCCAAGGCCTACAGCCTGCTGCGAACGATCATGAATACGGCGGTCGATGACGGGATGATCCGTCGCAATCCGTGTCGTATCAAGGGCGGCGGTGCTGAGCAGTCACCAGAGCGGCCGGTGCTGACCTTGCCCGAGGTGTTCGCCGCTGCCAATGCGGTCCCTGCGCACTTCCGGGTGCTGGTCTTGTTCGCGACGTTCACGAGTCTGCGGTTCGGGGAGCTGGCGGCGCTGCGCCGGTCGGATCTGGACCTGGCCGCCGGGCTCGTGACCGTCCGGAGGTCTCAGGCGGAGTTGCGCAGTGGACGGCTGAAGCTCAAGGAGCCGAAGTCGGCGGCCGGTCGTCGGGTGGTGCCGATTCCCGCTGCGATGCTGCCCGACTTGAAGGCGCACCTCGAGAAGTTCTCTGAGTCCGGTCGGGATGGCGTCGTCTTCGTCGGGCCGGCCGGTGGCGTCCTACGCCGGCAGAACTTTCGCCGCATCTGGATTCAGGCGCTGACGACGGCGGAGGTTCCGCAAGTCCACTTCCACGATCTGCGCCACACGGGCAACTCGCTGGCGGCGGAGAGTGGAGCGACGCTGCGGGATCTGATGGACCGGATGGGCCACTCCAGCACCCGCGCGGCACTGATCTATCTGCACTCGTCCAGCCGTCGTGGGCAGGCCATCGCTGACCACATCAGCGAGCAGATCGAAGCCTCGAAAGCGGCCGAAACAGAGGGCGATGACGCCCCGGAGACCGTCTGATGTGGCACGTACGTGGCACGAAAGCACTTATCGCTGGGAGGCCGAAATAATTCGAACAGTGAAGGCCAGCGTTTTCGGAGCCCGCGGGTGGGTGGAGACGAGGGGAATCGAACCCCTAACCCCTGCCTTGCAAAGGCAGTGCTCTGCCAATTGAGCTACGTCCCCGGGTGGCGCTGCCCGTGATGGCCACGGTGCCCTAACAGGCTACCCGGTATTGCCTCCGGTCACGACCGCTGCCGGCCGTGACCCGATCGGCGCTAGGCCTTCTTCTCACCCTTACCCGACGCACCCTTCGGCGGTCCGGGCTTGGGTGCCGGTTCCTGTGCGGCGCTCTCAGCGGGCAGTGGCTGGGGCGCTGATCCGTTCAGCTGCGCCTCCGGCGCCGGTAGCGTCACCGGCTCCTCGGACGGCGCGGGAACGGGCTGTGGTGCGGAGGCGACGACCGTGGTGTCGGCGAGCGACTCCTCCGCCGGATCGGCGGCGGCGTGCGCGCCCACCCGGGGCGCATTCTCCGGCTCCGACTCCGCCTCTGCGGTCGTCGGCTCGGCCGGGGTCGGCTCCGCTGCGGCCACTGACTCGACGGTCGCCTGCTCGGCCTGCGCCGGGGTCGCCGTCTCGGCCGGCTCCGCCGCGGCAGCCGGTGCTGCGGCGGGCTTCGTCGCCGGCTTGGTCGGTGTGGCGGCCGAGCGGGAGGGAGCCGGTCCGGACGTCGCCTCACGCCACATCGCCGCATCGGCGGCCCCCGACTGACGCTTGCGCAGGATGACGCCAGCTGCGACCGCCACCACTACCAGGGTGAGGGACTTCTTCATCGCGATACCTCTTCCACTCCGTCGGTTCTGGGGGATAGTTGTCGAGACTATCGGCACCCGGCCACGCCCGTTGGGGCAGTCTCCCCATCGCCGGAGCGGGCTCCGGGTGACGTGACGGTATCGTCGGCAGCGTCATGGACCTCGCCCCAACCGCCGATAATTCCGAGTACGTCTGGGACGTGGCGGTCGTCGGCGCCGGTCCGGCCGGGTCGAGCGCGGCCCGCGCCGCCGCAGCCACAGGCGCGAGCGTCATCCTCCTCGACCGGGCCGACATGCCCCGCTACAAGACCTGTGGTGGCGGCCTCATCGGCTATTCCCGGGGTGCCCTTCCAGCCGGCTTCGAGATCCCAGTCCGGCAGAGCGTCCACACCATCCTCTTCACCCTCAATGGTCGTTGGCGGCGCACCCGGCGTGACGGCCAGGGTGAGATCCTCGCCCTGGTCAACCGCTCCGAGTTCGACGAAGCACTCGCCCAGGTCGCGACGCTGGCCGGTGCCCAATTCCGGCCCGGCACCGCCGTCCAGTCGATCACCGGGCAACTCGATGCCGTCACCCTCGCCCTGGCCGACGGAACCCGGTTGCGGGCCCGCGCGGTCGTCGGTGCCGACGGGTCCGCCAGCCGAATCGCACGCTACGTCGGTGTCGAGTTCAGCCAGGTCGATCTGGGCCTCGAGGCAGAGATCCCGGTTCCGGCGGAGGTAGCGGCCAAGTGGAGCGGCACCGTGCTCGTCGATTGGGGACCGCTGCCCGGCTCCTACGGCTGGGTCTTCCCCAAGGGCGAGACGCTCACCGTCGGGGTGATCGGCGCCCGCGGCTCGGGTGAGGCCCTGCGCGGCTACTACCGCGACCTGATCAGGCAGCACGGGCTGACGGGCTACGAGCCGACTCACGATTCCGGGCATCTGACCCGGTGTCGCGGCGATGACTCGCCGCTGTCCCGCGGTCGGGTGCTGGTGGCCGGCGATGCCGCTGGCTTGCTGGAGCCACTCACCCGCGAGGGAATCTCGTATGCGCTGCGCAGCGGGGCGTGGGCCGGCGCGGCGGCGGCGCGGGTCGCCGGCGCGGCCGACGAGGAGGCGGTGCACCAGGCGACCGCTGAGTACCGCCGCCAGGTGGTGACGGTTCTCGGAGCCGAGATGGCGTCGGGGGCTCGGAAGCTGCGGATATTCAACCGCGGCCCGTGGCTAGTGCATGTAGCCATCTGGGTGTTGCCGGCGGCCTGGCGACGCTTCGCCGAATTCTGCCGCGGCACCGACCTCTAGCGGCGGCCAATTCGCACGCCTTTCACCCGGAATTCGCGATTTTCGCCTTCAGATCGCAAGTTTCGGCCGCAAGGCCGCAAGGGTGAAAGACGCGCAAGGCCGAAAGGTAGCGCTGCGCACCGAGTTCAGTGCTTGCCGAAGCGCAGCTTCCACGGCATCAACGCCGACTCGACCTGCACCGAGAAGTCCATCTTCGACGAGCCCTTGGCTCGCTCCTCGAAGTTGATCGGAACCTCAACGATCTTCAGACCATGCTTGATCGTGCGGTAGTTCATCTCGACCTGGAATGCGTAGCCATCACTCTGGATGGTCGACACCTCGATGTCACGCAGCGTCTGCGCCTTCCACGCCTTGAATCCGGCGGTCACGTCCTTCACCTTCAGGCGCAGGATGGCATCCACATAACTGTTCGCGAACGCCGAGAGTGCCTTCCGCCGCCCCGACCATTCGCTGGCCACCGAGCCGCCCTCGACATAGCGCGACCCAATGACGACCGCCGTCTGTGGGTCCTGCAGGGTCTTGAGCATCAGCGGAATGACGTCGGCGGGGTGCGATAGGTCCGCATCCATCTGCACGACGATGTCGGCTCCCTCGGCCAGTGCCTGGGTGATGCCGGCGACGTAGGCCCGGCCGAGACCGTTCTTCTCGGTGCGGTGCAGCACGCTGTGGACGTTGTCGGACTCGACCACCATCTTGTCGGCGATATCGCCGGTGCCGTCCGGGGAGTTGTCATCGACCACGAGGACGTGCAGGTTGGGGACTCGCAGCGCCTCGAGTTGGGCCACCAGCACCGGCAGGTTCTCCCGCTCGTTGTACGTCGGAACGACGACAACAACCTTGGGCGGGACGTCACTCATAGTCATTCCTTCGCGATTCTGCGGCCAGCGTGCTGCTCAACTCTTACACAGGGCCGACCGGCCCGACGTCTGCAACTAGACGTCGTCTCAGGTTCCACAGATGCTGGACTGACAGCAGCCCCGCCGCACGCGGCGGGACCTCTACGGTGGGCCTGGGAGGACTTGAACCTCCGGCCTCATCCTTATCAGGGATGCGCTCTAACCAACTGAGCTACAGGCCCGTAGACGCGAAGAGTCACCCTACCGGGCAGGTGCCTCAGACTTCAAACCGGTACCGGCCCGACGGTGCCGGAGGAGACGTGAATCTCAAAACTGACCTCAGGATTCAAGCTCGGAGAGGGTCACTTCGACGCCACCCACCAGGTCGGCGCAGAGGTTGTAGACGACGGATCCGATCGTCGCCAGCGCGATCGACAGGATGACGTTGAGCACCCCGAGGATGGCCGCCCCACCCAGCACCCGCCACGCGGTGATCGGCGCCGACGAACCGGTGCCGTTGATCTTGGTGACCGTGTCATTGATGCTGCTCACCACGCCGGCGCCCTGCAGCACGCCGTAGAGCACGGCGACCGCGATCAGCCAGACGAAGAACGACATGATCGCCCAGACGCAGGAGAACTTCAGCACCGTCCACGGGTCGATGTGACGCAACTGCAGGCGAGCCCGACGAGGCCCGCGGCTACGCGCCGACCCACGGCCGGCGGCCGGACGGGCTCCGCTCGCGGTAGGCGTCCCCGGTGGTACGGAAGACCCGGCTGCTCCAGCCGGAGCGCCGGTTGGGCGCGGGGCCGGCGGGGTAACGGTGGTCGCGGCCGCAGCGGCAGCGCCAGCACCAACCGGAGTCGCAGCCGTCGGCCGGGAGGGACCGATCGGCGTGGAGGCCGGGGAGGCCGGCGCGGCGGTCCGAGCTGCCGGGGCGGCTGGACGCGGCTGCGGTGCTGCGGCGGGAGTAGCCGGTCGAGCTGCCGGCGGGGGTGGCGTCGGCGCCGCCCCCGGCGCCGAACGGGCCGGCTTGCCACTCAGGCGTGGCTCACCGAAATCCTCGTCCGACATGTTCAACCCGTGCAGATCGTCAGCCGTCGCGCCTGGGACAGGCGGGTAGCCTGCCGCTCCGCTTGGCGGTTGCGTCATCCGTTACTCCTGCTCGTCCGGCTCATCAGCGTTACGGGCAACAGCCAAGAGGTTGACGCCGTCCGGGAGGTTCATCAGGCGAACTCCCATCGTCTGACGCTGTGCGCGCCGTACCTCCGCTGCCTTGGTGCGGATGACGACGCCGTCCGAGGTGATCGCGTAGATCTCATCGTCCGGGCTAACCGCCGCCGCACCAACCAGGCCGCCTCTAGTAGAGACGATACGCGCTGTGAGAACGCCCTTTCCGCCTCGACCTTGGACCGGGTACTCGGCAACCGGGGTCCGCTTGGCGAAGCCACCTTCGGTCGCCACGAGGATTTCGACGTCCTCGTTGTTGACAACCTCCATGGCCAGCAGCACATCCTCGCCGGAGAACCGCATGCCGATGACCCCGGAGGTGGCGCGCCCCATCGGGCGCAGGGTGTCGTCGTCCGCCTTGAACCGAATCGACATCGCGTTACGGCTCACCAGCAGCAGGTCGTCGTCGGCCGAGATGAGCGCCGCGTCGATCAGTTCGTCGTCCTCACGCAGGTTTACCGCGACGATGCCGCCGGTGCGGTTGGAGTTGAAGTCGGTGAGCTTCGTCTTCTTCACCAGACCGGACTTCGTCGCCAGCACCAGGTACGGCGCAACCTCGTAGTTGCGGATCGTGATGACGTCGGCGATCGTCTCATCCGGCTGGAAGGCCAGCAGGTTCGCCACATGCTGGCCGCGGGCGTTGCGGTTCGCCTCCGGCAGTTCGTAGGCCTTCGCCCGGTAGACCCGACCCTTGTTGGTGAAGAAGAGGATCCAGTCGTGGGTGGAGGCGACGAAGAAGTGCGCGACCAGATCGTCGGTCTTCAGCGCCGCTCCCTGCACACCCTTGCCGCCACGCTTCTGCGCGCGGTAGAGGTCGGTCTTGGTGCGCTTGGCGTAGCCGGTGCGGGTGATCGTGATGACCACCTGCTCGTCGGCGATGAGATCCTCCATCGAGACGTCGCCTTCGAAGGGCACCAGCACCGTGCGCCGCTCGTCGCCGTACTTCTCAACGATCTCGTTCATCTCGTCGCGGATGATCTGCCGCTGCCGCAGCGGCTTGGCCAGGATGTCGTTGTAGTCATCGATCTCGGCCGCGATCTCGTCGTGCTCGTCGATGATGCGCTGACGCTCGAGGGCGGCTAGGCGACGCAGCTGCATGTCGAGGATGGCGACGGCCTGGATCTCGTCGATCTCCAGCAGCTCCATCAGGCCACCGCGGGCCTCCTCGGCTGAGGCCGAGGCGCGGATCAAGGCGATCACCGCGTCCAGCTGGTCAAGTGCCTTGAGGTAGCCGCGCAGGATGTGGATGCGCTCCTCCGCCTTGCGCAGCAGGTACTGCGTGCGCCGGACGATGACCTCGATCTGATGCTCGACGTAGTGGCTGACGAACTGGTCCAGCCGCAGCGTGCGCGGCACACCATCAACAATTGCCAGCATGTTGGCGCCGAAGGTGGTCTGCAGCTGGGTGTGCTTGAAGAGGTTGTTCAGCACAACTCGGGCCACCGCGTCACGCTTGACTGTGACCACGATGCGCATACCGATGCGGTCGCTGGACTCGTCGTTGATGTCGGCGATGCCGGCGATCTTCCCGTCTTTTGCCAGCATTGCGATCGACTCGACGAGGTTGTCCGGGTTCACCTGGTACGGCAGTTCGGTGACGACGAGGATGGTGCGTCCCTTGACGTCCTCCTCGATCTCGACCACCGCGCGCATCCGGATCGAGCCGCGACCGGTGCGGTAGGCGTCCTCGATTCCGGAGCGCCCGACGATGAGGCCCTTGGTCGGGAAGTCCGGACCCTGGATACGGGCGATGAGCGCATCCAGCAGTTCCTCGCTGGTGGCCTCGGGGTTGTCCAGCGCCCAGGTCACACCGGCCGCTACTTCGCGCAGGTTGTGCGGCGGGATACGGGTGGCCATACCGACGGCGATGCCCTCACTGCCGTTGACCAGCAGGTTGGGAATGCGGGCCGGCAGGATGACCGGCTCGGTGGTGTTGCCGGCGTAGTTCGGGATGAAGTCGACGGTGTCCTTGTCGATGTCGCGCAGCATCTCCATGGCCAGCGGCTTGAGCCGGCACTCGGTGTAGCGGTACGCGGCGGCCGGGTCGTTACCCGGCGATCCGAAGTTCCCCTGCGGGTCGATCATCGTGTAGCGCAGTGACCAGGTCTGCGCCATCCGGACCAGGGCGTCGTAGAGCGCGGTGTCACCGTGCGGGTGGTAGTTACCCATCACGTCGCCGACGACCCGGCCGCACTTCACGTAGTTACGGTCCGGCCGGAAACCCGAGTCGTACATGCCGTACAGGATCTTGCGGTGCACCGGCTTGAGCCCGTCACGAACATCGGGCAGCGCGCGGCCGACGATGACCGACATGGCGTAGTCGATGTAGCTACGCTGCATCTCGGTCTGGATGTCGACCGGCTCGATGCGGTCGTGTCCGCCGTCGTCGGCGGCGATGGTGCCCGAACCCGGCAGATCCGGCCCGTCCGGTCCGTCGCCTGAAGCGCCTGTCGGGGGGCCGTCGATGGTGTCAGTCACCTGAGGTCATGCCTTTCTTGGTCAATGCTGTCTCGCTGCTGGAGCACGGGGGGCGGATCACTGCCGAGTCGGCCGAGAATGTCCTTTAGATATCGAGGAAACGGACGTCGCGGGCGTTGCGCACGATGAATGAGCGACGTGCCTCGACGTCCTCGCCCATCAGCACACTGAAGAGCTCGTCCGCGGTGGCGGCGTCGTCGAGGGTGACCAGGCGCAGGATGCGGTGCGCCGGATCCATCGTGGTCTCCCACAATTCCTTGGAGTTCATCTCACCGAGACCCTTGTACCGGGCGATGGCGTCCTCCTTGGGCAGGCGGCGGCCAGCCTCCTGGCCGACCTTGACCAGACCGTCGCGCTCGCGGTCGGAGTAGGCGTAACCGGGCGCACCCTTGCTCCACTTGATCTTGTAGAGCGGCGGCTGCGCGAGGTACACATGCCCGGCCTCGATGAGCGGACGCATGAAGCGGAAGAGCAGGGTCAGCAGCAGCGTGGTGATGTGCTGCCCGTCCACGTCGGCGTCGGCCATCAGGACCAGCTTGTGATAGCGGAGCTTGGCGACGTCGAAGTCGTCGTGGATGCCGGTGCCGAGAGCGGTGATCAGCGACTGCACTTCGGTGTTCTTCAGCACCCGGTCGATGCGGGCCTTCTCGACATTGATGATCTTGCCGCGGATCGGCAGGATCGCCTGGAACATCGAGTCGCGGCAGGACTTGGCCGAGCCGCCGGCCGAGTCACCCTCGACGATGTAGAGCTCGCTCTCGCGCGGGTCGGTGGAGCGGCAGTCACTGAGCTTGCCCGGCATGCCCATGGTGTCGAGGGCGTTCTTGCGGGCCAGCTTCCGTGCCTGCTGCGCGGCCTTGCGGGCGCGGGCGGCCTGCGAGGCCTTGAGAATGATCTGCCGACCCTCGGACGGGTTGCGCTCGAACCAGTCGGCGATCCACTCGTTGCAGACCTTCTGTACGAAGGACTTGGCGTTGGAGTTGCCGAGCTTGGTCTTGGTCTGACCCTCGAACTGCGGGTCACCGAGCTTGATGGAGACGATCGCGGCCAGACCCTCACGGATGTCGTCGCCGGTGAGTTTGTCTTCGTTCGGCTTGAAGATCTTCTTCTCGGTGGCCCACTTGTTCACGACGGTGGTGAGCGCGGCCCGGAAGCCCTCTTCGTGGGTGCCGCCCTCGTGGGTGTTGATGGTGTTGGCGAAGGTGTACACGCTCTCGGAGTAGGACTCGTTCCACTGCATGGCGATGTCGACCGAGAGGCGCTGCTCCTTGTCCTCATCGCTGAAGCTGATCACCGTCTTGTGGATCGGCGTCTTGCTGCCGTTGAGGTGCTTGACGAAGTCAGCGATGCCACCGGGGTAGGAGTAGACGACCTCGACCGCCTTCTCGGCCGCGCCGGCCTCGGAGGCCGCCACGTCGTCCTCGAGGGTGACCTTGTTCGTCCGCTCGTCACGCAGCACGATGGTCAGCCCCTTGTTGAGGAAGGCCATCTCCTGCAGGCGGCGGCTGATCGTCTCGAAGGAGTACGTCAGGGTCTCGAAGATGTCGCCGTCAGCCCAGAAGGTGACCGTGGTGCCGGTCTTGTTCGACTTCTCGCCCCGCTTGAGCGGTTCGGCCGGCTTCTGGTTCACGTATGGCTGGGACCACTGGTAGCCGTCGCGCTCGATCTCAACCTCGAGGCGGGAGGAGAGCGCGTTGACGACCGAGATTCCGACACCGTGCAGGCCACCGGAGACGGCGTAGGACTCGCCGTCGAACTTTCCACCGGCGTGCAGGATGGTGAGGATGACCTCGACGGTCGGCTTCTTCTGGGTGGGGTGCATGTCGACCGGCATGCCACGGCCGTTGTCGACGACCCGGACGCCGCCGTCGGCCAGCAGAGTCACCACGATGTGATCGGCGTACCCGGCCAGGGCCTCATCGACGGAGTTGTCGACAACCTCCCAGACCAGGTGGTGCAGACCCCGCTCCGAGGTCGAACCGATGTACATACCGGGACGCTTACGAACTGCCTCCAGACCTTCGAGGACCTGGATTGAACTACCGGAGTAGCTCGGCTTGTCGCCCTTGGCATTGCTCACGTATTTCCCACTCTCTGCGTGACGGCCTGCTTGCGCGCCTCACCGGCACCGGACGAGCGCTGAGACACGCGCACCGAGCCGCTGCTGACATGAAGCTGGGCCGAGCCAGCCGCTGAGTGGGCGAGAGAAGAGTTGCAAGCTGCCCCAGCGATAGGCATCGACCCGTTTCTACGCTCCATCTTACTGCATCGGGACGGCATTTTTGGTGATTGTGAGCGCTCAAACCGCCCTCTGAGCGGTCTACGGGGCGGGGGGCGCAGGCAGATACGCGAACGTCCAACCGGAGGCGCAGCGTTGCGTTCGCCCCGCTTTTCACCCGCAGTTGCCGGTTTCATGCTCCAAACCGGCAATTTCCGGGGAAGAGGCGGCGCGCCGAGGGTCAGCTGATGGCGCGGTTAATGCCGCTCACCCGTAGGTGTCGCGGGGGCCGCGATGCCCCCGCACCGACCAGGCGCCGTGCTTCCACGACGGTCCCACCGGTCCCGTGATCATCAACTTGGTGACGACGGTGGGGCCGAGTTCGCCCACCAACCGCTTGAGGATCGACGAGCTCATCATCCGCAGCTGGGTGGCCCAGGCGGTGGATTCGGCGGAGATCTTCAGCTCGCCGTCGCGCAGCAGCACCGGCTGACAGCGGGCCGCGATCTCGGCCCCGACCAGGTTCTCCCAGTCCGCGAAGACCCGGGCCTCGGCCAGTGGCCGATCCCATCCCCGCTCCGTGAAGAGGTTCGCCAGGATTCCGCCCACCGACTGTGGGTCCCGTTCGTCCGGTCCGCTGCCGGAGTAACCGCCGCGGCGACGGTTCGCCTGCCGGTTAGCCGATCGTCGGCGAGCATCCCGGCCCATCGGTGCGGGAAGGGCCGAGGCACTACGACGGGCGCTCTCCAGCGCCGCCCGGGCCAGGTCACCACCGCTTAGCCCGTTCGCCTGCAACTGCTCGATCTCGGCGTCGATGCCGGCGGTTTCGCGGTCATCTGGGGTGTTTTGGTGATTGCCTTGAGGTTCCTCTGGCGTACCATTTACGAGGCTCTTATCCATAAATGCACCTTTTAGAGGTTTCATTGGATATTGCTGGCTTAAATCGGCTTATGTTGCGATCTTCATCCACAGCATGACGCGGTTTTCCACTACACGTTGTGGGAAACGCGGTGACCCGCGCCACACTCTCAAGTAGCACTTCACACTTAGATGACACACCACTAGATAACACGGTGCACCTCACCACCATGGACGTCGTAACGCGCTCCCTGCAGCTCAGCCGGGACGTCTGAGGCCACCGCCGCGGTGATCAGCACCTGCTCCGCCTTACCGGCCACCAGGGCCAGATGCTCGCGCCGGCTCGCGTCAAGCTCGGCGAAGACGTCGTCGAGGATCAACACCGGCTCGGCGCCATCGGCGCGCAGCAGCTCATAGGAGCCGAGCCGTAGCGCCAATGCCGCGGACCACCCCTCACCATGACTGGCGTAGCCCCGAACCGGTAGCGGACCGAGGCGCAGTTCGACATCGTCCCGATGGGGGCCGATCAGGTTCACGCCCCGATCCAACTCCTGTGGCCGGACCCGGACCAGCTCACCCTGCAGCGCCGCCTCGATGACACCGGCGTCCCGCTCCGAACCATCCAACGTGCTGATCGAGTGCAGATAGCTGAGAGTGAAGGGTTCACTCGCCCGCGCCACCGAGGCGTAGCTGCTCTGCGCCTCTGGGGCCAATGCATCGAGCAGGTTGAGCCGGGCCGCGATGAGCTGCGATCCATGGGTGGCCAGATGTGAGTCCCAGACGTCAAGGGTGGAGAGATCCCCGGTGCGCCCGCTACGCCGAGCAGCGCCCGCCGATTTCAACAGCGCTGCCCGCTGCTTCAGCACCCGCTCGTAGTCGGCCCGAACGCCGGCCAGACGCGGTGTTCGCTGCACCAGCAGGTCATCCAGGAAACGGCGCCGCTCGGCCGGATCACCGCGCACCACCGAAAGATCCTCCGGGGCGAAGAGCACCGTCCGCAGCAGCCCCAGCAGCTCGCGCGGCCGCGGAATCGGGGAGCCGTTCAGGCGGGCCTTGTTCGCCCGGCCGGCCGTGAGCTCCACCTCCAGGCGCAGTTCGCGCCCTTCAGAGACCACCGCGGCTCGCACGATGGCCCGCTCGGCGCCGAAGCGGATCAGAGCCGCATCGCCGGAGACTCGGTGGCTGCCGAGGGTGGAGAGATACCCGATCGCCTCGACCAGGTTGGTCTTGCCTTGCCCGTTGGAGCCGACGAGCACGCTGGTACCCGGCTCCAACGCCAGATCAGCGCTGGGCCAGCTCCGGAAGTCCGCGACCGTCAGATGCCGGACGTACACGGCGCAGGCCTCATCCGATCACTTGCCTTCACGCGAGCGCTCATCGGGTCACTTGCCTTCGCGCGAGCGCTCATCCGGTCACTTGCCTTCGCGCGAGCGCTCATCCGGGAAGCCGCACCGGCATGATCAGGTACGTGTACTCCTGCGCCGCGCCGTCGGAGCTCTCCAGCGTCGGACGTAGTACCACCGGCTTGTTGGCCGAGGTGAAGAGCAGCCGGGCCGACGATGTGTCCAGCGCGCCCAGCCCGTCCAGCAGGAACTGCGGGTTGAACGCTGTGGTGATCGACTCTCCGTCGTAGCTGACCTCGAGCTGCTCCTCGGCCTGGCTCTCGTTTTCGCCGCTGGCGCTGAGCCCCACCGCTCCGTCGCCGAACTCCAGACGAACCGGGGTGCCACGGTCAGCGACCAGAGCGACCCGCTTCACCGCCTCGACGAGCGGGGAGACGACGACCTCGGCCGTCGACGACCAGTCGGACGGGAGCAGCGTGCGGTACGGCGGGAACTGCGCATCCAGCAGGCGGGTCGTAGCCCGCCGGCCGGGGCCCGCGAACCCGATGATCCCCTCGCCGACACCGGTCGAGGAGAGCGCGACGGTCATCTCGTCACCGTGGCTGAGGCTGCGAGCGGCGTCGGCCAGGGCCCGGGCCGGGACGAGCACCTGAATCGGCTCGGCGTTCGGGTCGCTCGGGGTCCAGTCCAGCTCCCGCACGGCCAGCCGATAGCGGTCGGTGGCCGCCAGCGTGAGGCGGGTGCCGTCGATCTCCAGGCGCACACCGGTCAGCATCGGGAGCGTGTCGTCACGGCCGGCGGCGATAGCCACCTGCGCCACGGCGGTGGCGAAGGCGGAGCTGGAGACGGTGCCCGCGGTGGTCGGCATCGACGGAAGTTTCGGGTAGTCCTCGACCGGCATGGTCGGCAGGCTGAACTTGGCCGCGCCGCAGCTAATGTTCAGCCGCGCGCCGTCGACGGTTACATCAACGGGGTGCGGAGGAAGCGCCTTGCTGATCTCAGCCAGGAGGCGACCGGAGACGAGCGCGGTGCCATCGACACCCCCGGTGATCTCGACGTCGACCTGGGTCGAGGCCTCGAGGTCGAAACCGGATACCGCGAGCGTCGAGCCATCGACGTGCAGCAGCAGTCCGGCGAGCACGGGAATCGTCGGCCGGGTGGCCAAGCTCCGGGCAGCCCAGGCAACGGCCTCGGCCAGCGCGTCGCGTTCGACCCGGAACTTCATATGTCCTCCAGAGCATTCGTCGTGTTGTCCCCAGTTGGGGCCTGCTTGTTGATGTTGTAGTTCATCTCTATTAAAAGAAATCTATCGTCGTACTACTTCGCATCTGTGGACGGTGGGGATAACGTCCAGATCCTCTGTAGAACCAACGGTTTCTGCCGTCTGAGCCTGTGGAGGCGACGGGGAGAAGTGGTTGGCTAATGACAACGCCTCGGTGGACAAGCGATGAACGCGTGGTTTCGTCAACATGGCGTCCCCAACTGTCCACAACATGTTCCACATTGGGGACAACCGAATCGGAGGCCTCCCACGCGTGATCCGCGGCGGTCGCTGAACGAACCAGAACCGGGCTATTCGCGCTCATGTTCGCGACCGTGCGCGGGCCTTGATGCGGCTGGTGAGCTCAGTGATCTGGTTGTAGACGCTCATCCGCTCCGCCATCAGCTTGCGGATCTTGCGATCGGCGTGCATGACGGTCGTGTGGTCGCGTCCGCCGAAGGTCTGGCCGATCTTCGGTAGCGAGAGCGCGGTGAGTTCACGGCACAGGTACATGGCGATCTGGCGGGCCTGCACCAGCATCCGGCTGCGGGAACTGCCGGTGAGGTCGTCGAGGGAGACCGAGAAGTACTCGGCGATGACGGCCATGATGATGGCGGCCGTCACCTCCGGGGTGTCCGACTCGCTGACCAGATCCTTCAGAACGATCTCGGCCAGCTGCAGTTCGACGTCCTGCTTGTTCAGGCTGGCGAAGGCGGTGACCCGAATGAGCGCGCCCTCGAGTTCACGGATGTTGGACTGGATCCGGGTCGCGATGTACTCGAGCACGTCCGGCGGTGGGCTCTGGCCGTCCTGCGCCGCCTTCTTACGGAGAATCGCGATGCGGGTCTCGAGGTCGGGCGCCTGGACGTCGGTGATCAGCCCCCACTCGAAGCGGGTGCGGAGGCGGTCTTCGAGGGTGGAGAGCTGACGCGGCGGCCGGTCGGAGCTGATCACGATCTGCTTGTTCGCGTTATGCAGGGTGTTGAAGGTGTGGAAGAACTCTTCCTGCGTGCGTTCGGCCCGCTCCAGGAACTGGATGTCGTCGATCAGAAGTACGTCGACCTTGCGGTACCGGGCCTGGAAGGCCTGCATCTTGTCGTCCCGCAGCGAGTTGATGAAGTCGTTGGTGAACTCTTCGCTGCTGACGTAACGCACCTTCATACCCGGGAAGAGGCGCTGGGCGTAATGACCGATGGCGTGCAGGAGGTGTGTCTTGCCGAGCCCCGACTCTCCGTAGATGAAGAGCGGGTTGTACGCCTTCGCCGGTGCCTCAGCGACGGCAACCGCGGCGGCGTGGGTGAAGCGGTTGCTGGATCCGATGACGAAGGTGCCGAAGGTGTACTTCGGGTTCAGGTGCGCGTCCCGGTCGAGGCTCGGCAGATCGAGCCGGTCGACGGCCGACGGGGTGGCCAGTCGGGGCGTCCACTCGTCGAAGCGGGGTTCCGGTTCCAGGAGGTCGTTGAGGGAGTCCGGGTCGGTGCCGTCGCTGGTCGGGTCGCCGGCCAGATAGGCCGTGTCGGTGAAGGCGTCACCGAAGGTGTCGCTCACCTCGCCCCGGAAGGTGCGATCCACCTCAGCCAGCGGGCTGCCGGTGTACTCGGCGATCTCTTCGCGGGATTGGACGGTGACGGCGACTCTGATCTCGCGCCCCAACTCCTCGCTGAGTGCGGTGACGATCAGCGGCCGGAGCCGGTTCTCGAGGTAGTCCTTGGCGAACTCGTTGGGAGCGGCCAGCAGTGCTGTGTCCTCCACCAGGCCAATCGGGTAGGTCAGTCCGAGCCAGGCCCGGTGGTGTGGTCGCACCGAACCCTCGTCAAAACGAGTGATGGCCCGCGCCCAGACTTCCCCGAGGTCGTTGGTGCTTTCGTCCTCCACGTGGCGTTTCTACTCCATGCCTGGCGATGCCGTCGGTTGTGCCTGTGCGTCCTGCAAGGTGCCAGTCACACGGTAGTTGTACGGCCAGGCCTGCCTTACCTCGTCGATTCTGCTCGGTCGATCTGGTGCACCCAGCGGCGGGTAGCGAAGATTCATCCACAGAGTTGTCCACCGGCTGTGTATTAGCCGGCGCTCTGTGGATGCCAATGTCGGGAGCTGCGGTCGGGGGGTCGGGAGCAGACTTGGTCTCGGTGGCAGACCGTAACAGTGCCCGCGGTCAAACAACAATGGCCCCCGGCGTGTCGCAAGGACAACTGGTGTGCACGGCCCTACGGTGCCTAGTTCCGCCCCGGTTGGGTTTGACCTGCAGGGCAGGTAATCCGTACCGTAGGTGTGTCTCACGCGTCGTGAGATCTATTGTGCTGTGCCTACGAGGGCTCGCCGGCGGTTCGCTGGAGGGTTCTCGGCCGCCTAGCGCAGTGGTCATGTCGGGTGTCGCAGATGTTGCGGCGTCTAATTTCCCAAATTCCTTTTGCGAATTTTCAACAGTGATGGAGCTCGACCGTGAGTAAGCGGACCTACCAGCCGAACAACCGCCGACGCGCCAAGACGCACGGCTTCCGGTTGCGTATGCGCACCCGCGCTGGCCGTGCGATCTTGTCGTCGCGCCGCCGCAAGGGTCGCAACGAACTGTCGGCCTGATTCGCCCCGCTCACCGCGGTTACCCGCGAATCAGCTGAGACCGGTGCTGCCTGCCAAGAATCGTCTACGGCGTTCTGCTGATTTCAGCACCGTCGTACGGTCTGGCGCGCGAGCACGCCGCGGATCCGTCGTCCTGCACCTGCATCACGGTCTAGCTGTGCCCATTACGGGGCCGGCGAGCGAGCAGTCCGCGCTCGAGGCTCCCAAGGTCGGTTTGATTGTGGGTAAGTCGGTGGGCAATTCGGTGATCCGGCACCAGGTGAGTCGCCGACTCCGGGCGCAGCTCGCAGCACGCGTGCCGCGGTTGCCCCTCGGCAGCTACACCGTCGTGCGGGCGCTGCCGGCGTCGGCGGCGAGTTCCTCACAGGAGCTCGGCTCCGACCTGGACGCGGCGATCGCCAAGGTCCTCCGATGACGAAGGTGCTCCGATGACCAAGCTGGTGTTGAGCATCATCGCCTTCTACCGCAGCGCTATCAGCCCGGCGTTGCCGCCGCGTTGTCGCTTCACCCCGAGCTGCAGCGATTACACCGCGCAGGCAATCACTCGTTTCGGTCTGGCCAAGGGCAGCTATCTCGGGTTACGCCGCTTGCTGCGCTGCCATCCGTGGCATCGTGGAGGGCACGACCCGGTACCCGAGGGCGTTGGTTTGAATAGTCGTGTCCGTTCCAGTCAGCCGGCTGGAGCCGTTGTCAGCCACTCGGCTGCCGTCTTACCTGGCCGCAGGGCTGTCTAGGAGAGAAACTCGTCGTGCTTGATTTCCTCTACACCGCTGTCTCATGGGTGCTGCTGCGGTGGCACAGCCTGTTCAGCGCGATCGGCATCGACGAGGACAGCGGTCTGAACTGGTCCCTCTCCATCGTCTTCCTGGTCATCACCGCGCGTCTGCTGCTCTTCCGGGTTTTCATCAAGCAGGTCCACTATCAGCGGCGCATGCAGGAGATGCAGCCGAAGCTGACTGAGATCCGCAACAAGTACAAGAACGACAAGGCCGAGCAGCAGCGGCAGATGATGAAGTTCCAGCAGGAGGAGGGCTTCAACCCCATCACCGGCTGCCTGCCGATGTTCCTGCAGTTCCCCATCTTCATCGCTCTCTTCCACGTGCTGCGGCACCTGTCCAACTCGGTCGTTCAAGCGCAGCAGTACCGGGCCTACGAAGCCGGAAAGCTGACGCTGACGCCGGCCCAGCTCGAGTCGCTCAACCATCAGCTCAGCCTCTACAGCTTCACCCCCTCCGAGACGGCCAGTGCTGCACTGGCCAAGCTCTTCGGTGCCCCGCTGGCGGGGTCGCTGCACGACAGCGCTGCTCACATCCTGCTGCTTGGCGGTGATGTCGCCTCGACTCGCACGGTGACGCTGATCCTGGTGCTGATCAGTGCATCCGCCACCTTCTACACGCAGGTGCTGGTGCGCCGGGCCGCGACGGTCACCCCGGAGGGAACGGCGGCGACGGTTCAGAAGCTGATGTTCGTCGGTATCCCGATCTCGGTTCTCTTCTCCGGCTTCTTCTTCCCGCTCGGTGTCTGCCTCTACTGGTTCACCTCCAACACCTGGACGATGGCCCAGCAGCTCTACATCAACAAGTTCCACCCGCACAACAAGCCTGGCGAGGTCGAGGTGGTGGGTGCGGTCGGCAAGACGCTAGCCCCGAAGCCCGGCGCCAAGCCGCAGCGTCGCGCGAACGTTGATCTGAGTAAGGACGCCCCGACGGCTGGTGAGACTGCCGGCGACGCAGCTGCGAGCCCGAATGGAACCGCCGCTGACAGCACGCCCGGGGCGGCACCGAAGCCGGGTGCCCGACCGAATCGCTCCGGAACGTCGAAGCCGGCCAACCGCCCGAACAATCGACCCAGTCAGTCGAAGAAACGCCGATAGCGACCGCACCACACCCCAGCCTCCGGACGAGCGTCAGCTAGAGAAGCTAGCGATCCGACGACCGTCTCCAGCAATACCGCCCGTGAAAGGACGATCAATCCCGTGACCGACATGCAGAACCCCACCTTGGATAGCGAACCGGACGTCGAGCTCGAGCTCGAGGATGCCGTAGCCGCCGCGCCCGAAGCTGCTGTGGACGAGGCTGAAGCCGTGGATGCGGACGAAGCCACTGACGAAGCCGACGACGATGCCGACGGCGATGCCGACGACGAAGCCACAGACGACGGCGACGAGCGTGACAGTTCCTCGCTGTTGGTGCAGGAGGGTGACATAGCGGCTGACTACCTCGAGCGCCTGCTGGACATCGTCGACTACGACGGCGACATCGACCTTGACGTGGAGAACGATCGAGCCGTCGTGGCGATCGTCGGTACCGGACTGCAGTCCCTAGTGGGCCCGCAGGGTAAGACGTTGGATGCCCTGCAGGAGCTGACCCGTCTGGCTGTGCACCAGAAGACCGGTGTCCGTAGCCGCCTGATGCTCGATGTGAGCGGACATCGCCAGGCTCGGCGTAACGAGCTCGGTGCATTGGCGGCCGAGACGGCCCGAGAGGTGCTGGCCAGTGGCGAGTCGATCCGCCTCACGCCGATGAACCCCTTCGAGCGGAAGGTTGTGCACGACGTCATCGGCTCGATCGATGGCGTTCGTAGTGACTCCGACGGTGAAGAGCCGAACCGTTGCGTGGTCGTTCTCCTCGACCAGTGACCTGAGCTGTCCCCGTGCGTGAAGTGGCGGAGCTGGTCTTCGGTGAACGGTTGCCGATCGCTCAGCGCTTCGCAGACTTCCTGTCCGGCCCCGGCCTCGACCGTGGGTTGATGGGTCCTCGGGAACTCCCCCGGATCTGGGACCGCCACCTGCTCAATTGCGCCGTTCTCACTGAACTGTTGCCGATTGGTGCGCGGGTGGTGGACATCGGTAGCGGTGCCGGGCTTCCCGGTCTGGTCCTAGCCTGTCGACGTCCAGACCTGCGGGTTGATCTGGTCGAATCGCTACAGCGGCGCGTGGACTTCCTCAACGAGGCGGTCGAGCTTCTCGAGCTGGGCGACTCGGTGCGGGTGGTGCGTGGACGGGCAGAGGACTCCGCGGTGGTGGCGGAGGTCGGTTCGGCCGAGTGGGTGACGGCTCGGGCAGTGGCGCCACTGGACCGATTAGTGCGATGGTGTCTACCACTGCTGGATGTCGGTGGATCGTTGCTGGCCATGAAGGGCGAGTCGGCCGACCAGGAGTTGGTGGAGCATCGAACGGTGATCAAGAGCCTTGGCGGCTCCGCTGGTCGATTGGTCGAGTGCGGTTTCGGGGTCATTACTCCCCCGCTGCGAGTTGTCATTATTGAGCGCGAGAAGTTCGTGAGACCGAAGAAGGGACGCGTGAGTCGGTGAACGAGTCAGTCACTGAGAGGGTCTCGGATCCCGATGTTTCACGTGAAACATCACTCGATCTCTCGCAGGAGCATCACCCAGCAGTGAATGTTTCACGTGAAACATCGCCTGACCAGGATCTTGAGTTCGATACGCCGATCGCTCGCGAGGCCGCCACCGCGATGCACGTGCAGAACATCCATCAAGAGACATGGCCGGCACCGTATGCCGTCAGGGTCTTAACGGTGGCCAACCAGAAGGGTGGGGTCGGGAAGACCACCAGCACGGTCAACATCGCCGCGTCGCTGGCCATGCATGGCCTCCGTGTCCTGGTGATCGATCTGGATCCGCAGGGGAACGCCAGCACCGCCCTTGGCGTGCCGCACGGCGTCGGTACACCTTCTATCTATGACGTCCTGCTTGGTGAGCTCTCGCTGGCTGAGGTGGCGACGGCGACGGACTTCGCCCCGACCCTGAGCGTGGTGCCGTCAACGATCGACCTGGCCGGCGCCGAGTTGGAGCTCTCCTCGCAGGTCGCCCGCGAATACCGTCTCCAACGAGCACTGAGCGCGTATTTGGAGGGCGGGGCCGAGGTCGACTACATCTTCATCGACTGCCCGCCATCGCTTGGGCTGCTCACCTTGAACGCCCTGGTGGCGGCCCGCGAGGTGCTCATCCCGATCCAGTGCGAGTACTACGCGCTGGAGGGGCTGGCCCAGTTGCTCGGCACCGTGGAGATGGTGCAGTCGTATCTGAACAAGGTCATCGCCGTCACGACGGTGCTGCTGACCATGTACGACAGCCGTACCAAGCTGGCCGATCAGGTCGCGGACGAGGTGCGTCGACACTTCGGGCCATTGGCCATTGACGCGGTAATCCCCCGCAACGTCCGAGTCTCCGAGGCACCCGGCTACGGTCAGACGGTGATGACCTACGACGCCGGCTCCCGAGGCGCGGTCGCCTATCTGCAGGCCGCGCGAGAGGTGGCCTTCCGGGCCGAGACGGCTGAGATGCACAACGCGAAAGACGCAACAGAGAGAGATGGCGAAGAGTGAGCTGGCAGAGCACCGCAGCCCCGCAGATCCACGTCCCACGCGAGGGGAGTCGTTGATGAGCGGGAAGCGCCGGGGTGGCCTTGGGCGTGGAATTGGAGCACTCATCCCCACCGCTCCCCCGTCCGCCGGTTCGGCTGACGTGAACGTGACGACCAACGCGACCACATCAGCGCCAGCCGGCGGCGACCCGCGACCCATGGGTGGAGAAGCCACTGAGCCCATCGTTGATCAGGGCGCTGGGTCGGTCGTCACAGCAGACGTGGGTGAGCAGATCACCGCCACGCCGACCGACCTGGCTGAGGTGCCGGGCGCTACCTTCGCCGAGCTGCCGATCGCCGAGATTCACCCCAATACGCATCAGCCCCGGCAGGTCTTCGACGAGCAGGCACTGGAGGAACTAACCCACTCCATCCGTGAATTCGGCGTGCTGCAACCGGTCGTGGTGCGGGTCGATCCGTCCGGTGGCTATGAGCTGGTGATGGGTGAGCGGCGACTACGAGCGAGCGCGGCAGCTGGCCTGACCGAGATTCCAGCGATCATCCGCAGCACCGCCGACGATGCGATGCTGCGGGACGCTCTGCTGGAGAACATCCACCGATCGGCGCTGAATCCACTGGAAGAGGCGGCCGCCTACCAGCAACTCCTGGAAGAGTTTGGGGTCACCCACGACGAGCTAGCCCGGCGCATCGGGCGCAGCCGCTCCCAGGTGAGCAACACGATCCGGCTCATGAACCTCTCCGTGCCCGTGCAGCGGCGGGTGGCGGCCGGCGTTCTCTCGGCTGGACATGCACGGGCGCTGCTCGGCCTGGAGGATCACGAGCAGCAGGACGAGCTCGCCAGCCGGATTGTCGCCGAGGGGCTGTCGGTGCGAGCCACTGAAGAGCTGGTGACGCTGGCGGCGCATGACGCCAAGCCGGCGGCGCGGCGGGTGCCGACGAAGCGGATCACCGCGCCGGCCATCGCGGAGTTGGCTGAGAAGCTCTCGGACACGCTTGATACCCGGGTCCGAGTGGACCTGGGGAAGCGCAAGGGGAAAATCACCGTCGAATTCGGCTCGATCGATGACCTGGAGCGCATCGTGGCCGCGATTGCGCCGCACTTGGCCACCCGCCAGCCGTCCTGATCTAACCGGCCGACCAGACCGCCACCGCACCAGAGGCCGGCTGCCGGTTGCCTAGAACCTCCCGAAATGCGCGACTTCGCTGACCGGGCGCCGTCCGCGTCGCAGTGACGGGGAGCGCCTATCCGGCGCCGGGTAGCCCAGACTGATCACCCCGATCGGCGTTAGCCGACTCGGAACCGCGAATGCCTCTCGTACGGCCGCTTCGGCGCTACCTGGAACTCCGAAGAAACATCCGACGAGGCCCGCGTCGACGGCACCGAGCAGGATCAGCAGCGACGCCATTCCGGTGTCGATATGCCAATACGGCACCGGCCAGCGGGCCTCATCGCGATCCGTCCAGCCCTTGTCGGCCTCGGCGTACCGGTCAATATAAGCGGATTTATCAGAGAATGGCAGGATAAGTACGGGCGCCTGACTCATCCCCTGCAGCCACGGGTCAGCGGGGGCGTCCGGCTCGGTGGTCGCTTCCCAGTAGCGCCGCACATCTTCCGGCCGATCCAGCACGAGAAACTCCCACCCCTGGCTGAAACCGGCCGAGGGGGCCCGAATCGCCAAATCGAGTAACTCAGCCACCGTCTCGGGTGCGACCACCCGATGCCGGTCATAGCTACGTACCATCCGCCGCGCTCGCACCACATCGCTGAATTCCATTCCATCAGCCTGCCACTCGAATCTACGGCCCCGACATGGCTGCGCCGGGAATTCAGTTTCGAAGCTCGATGGCGCTGTGGGATCGTGTGGGGGTGGAACTCACTCAGTCGCGCAAGCTCTCCAACGTCTGCTACGACATTCGGGGCCCGGTCCTCGACGAGGCAAAGCGACTGGAGGCACTCGGCCGGCGGATCATCAAGCTCAACATCGGTAACCCGGCACCCTTCGGCTTCGACGCCCCGGAGGAGATTCTGATCGACGTCGTCGCGAATCTGGCTAATTCTCAAGGGTATTCCGATTCACAGGGCCTCTTCTCGGCCCGCACCGCCATCGCCCAGCACTACCAATCGCGCGGCATCGACATTCGCGACGTCGACGACATCTGGCTCGGGAACGGGGTCAGCGAACTCATCACCATCGCGTTACAGGCGATGCTCGATGACGGTGACGAGGTGCTCGTTCCGGCGCCGGACTACCCGTTGTGGACGGCGTCGACGAGCCTGGCCGGTGGCACGCCGGTGCACTACCGCTGTGACGAGTCGGCCGACTGGTACCCCGACGTCGAGGACATCGCGTCGAAGATCACCAGTAAAACTAAGGCGATCGTCGTCATCAATCCGAATAACCCCACCGGTGCCGTCTACCCGGTGGCGATCCTCGAGCAGATCGCGGAGCTGGCCCGAAAGCACGATCTGGTGGTGATGGCCGACGAGATCTACGACAAGATCCTCTACGACGGCGTCACGCACACGCCGTTCGCCGCGATTGCGCCGGACGTGCTCTCGCTGACGTTCAACGGACTCTCCAAGGCCTACCGGCTGGCCGGCTTCCGCTCCGGTTGGATGATGGTGCGCGGACGCACGCAGCGGGCCGCCAGCTACCTCGAAGGCATCACGATTCTGGCCAACATGCGCCTCTGCTCGAACGTGCCCGGCCAGCATGCGATTCAGACTGCGCTCGGCGGGCGGCAGAGCATCAATGACCTGGTGCTGCCGGGTGGTCGGTTGCACGATCAGCGCGACGCCGCGGTGGCCGCCCTCACCAAGATTCCCGGTGTCACCTGCGTGGTTCCGAAGGGCGCGCTCTACGTCTTCCCCAAGCTTGATCCCGAACTGTACCCGATCAAGGATGACCAGCAATTGGTGCTTGATCTGCTCCGGGAGAAGCATGTCCTGCTGGTTCAGGGGACCGGTTTCAACTGGTACGACACCGACCACCTGCGGATCGTCACGCTGCCGTCGGTCGAGTTGCTGACCGAGGCGATCGGACGTCTCGGGGACTTCCTCGTCGACTACCGGCAGTAACTCACGCAGCGGTGTTGGATGGCTGCTTACGCAGCGATGCCTGATGGCTGCTTACGCAGCGGTGCTGACGCCTTCGAGGAGGATCAACGACTCCGGCACCCGGGTCGCCTGCTGGTCGGGGTGCGGACGTCCGAAGTAGTAACCCTGAGCATGTGAGCAGCCGAGCCCGGCCAGCACCTCGGCCTGGTGCAGCGTCTCGACGCCCTCGGCGATGATGCGCAGGCCAAGTGCATCGGCCAGCGCCACAATCGCCTTGAGAATAGGCACCTCGGCCCCGGTGACCGGGATGGCCGCGACGAACGAACGGTCGATCTTGAGAACGTTGGCCGGCAGGTGATCGAGGCGATTGAGCGAGGAGTAACCGGTGCCGAAGTCGTCGATTGCGATACCGACGCCCAGTTGACGCAGATCGTGGAGCACCGAGATGACGTGCGGGTGGTCGGCGTCGAAGGTGGACTCGGTGACCTCGATGACCAGCGCCGACGGGGGCAGCCCGGTCGAGGCGAGTACCGCCGCAACGTTGGCCGCGTAGTCGGTGCTCTTCAACTCGTGTCCGGAGGCATTCACCGACACCCGACGCGGGAGACCGGACGTCTTGATATATGCGGCTGTTCCGGCACAGGCTTCGTTGAGGATCCACTGCCCGAGGGCATGGATAGCGCCACTCTTCTCGGCGGCCGGGATGAAGTCATCCGGCGCGACCAGGCCCTTGGTCGGGTGGTTCCAGCGAATCAATGCCTCGTCGCCGATAACTTCCCGCAGGTTGAGATCAATGATCGGCTGGTAGTAGACCTCGAACTGGCCGAGCTGCAGACCCGCGTGAATATCGTCGGCGGCAGCGACATCGACCACACCGAACTGAATCGAGTGGCCTCCGCCGTTGCGCTTGGCTTCGTAGAGAGCAACCTCGGCCCGCCCGACGAGCATGGAACGGGAGTCATCAGCCTGAAGCTCGGCGACACCGGCCGAGCAGAGGGACTCGTCGGCGACGGCCGCCCGCAGCTGGTCGGCGAAGGCGGCGGCTCGATTCGCGGTGTAGCCCGGGAGCATGATGGCGAACTCGTCGTCACCCGGACGGGCCAGCAGCATGCCGTCGGTGACGAGCCTCTTCCAGATGTTGGCGACCTCGCGCAGGCAGCGATCACCCTCCGGATGACCGCTGCGCTCATTGATCGACTTGAAATCATCCAGATCCAGCAGCAGCACGGAGAGGCTGTCTCCAGTATGCTGCGCATCGACGATGGCCTCACGGAGCCGGCGGTCGAAGCCACGCCGGTTGAGCAACCCGGTAAGCAGATCCCGCTCGGCTGCCGCGGTCGCGCGGGTCATGTAACCAACCACGATGCCGACCGCAATCATGCAGCCCTGCTGCACGATCACATCCGACTCGGTGACGCCGGCGACGGTAAAAGCGAACATAGAGCAGATCTCGATAAAGGCCAGATGCACCAGCGCAACCGACCAGGCGAAGCAGAAGAAGCAGCCGAGCGAAACGAACATGAAGAGGCTGGCCAGACCGACCGACCGCGCGCCGCCGCCGGCCAGATATACCCCGACCGCAATCAGAACCGTGCCGAGTGCGATAAAGAAATGGTGGGTCCAGGCTTCCAAACGCTCGCCCCGAAGCATCATGAATATGCCGGCAAGGACGCAGAGGCCGGCGATCGCCACCATCGACCAGACGTTTCGCGGCATTGGCCGAGACAACAGGATCATGGCTAGCGCGAGGCCGCCCCCAGCGGCGTAGAGCAGGCCGGTCGTCCGGGCGAAGATCTGGCGCGTGGCTACCGCGGGACGCAGGGATGCCGACGTTTGCAGGCGCCGGGCGAGGTCGCCGAGCGAGCGTCGCGTCTCATGTTCAGCGCGTGGCAGTGCCCTAACGCGCTCCGTAGCAGTATTCGGTTCCATGACACTCCGGCTTTGTTTCTCATGTTGTTAGTTTCCTAGACAACAAGGGGGGAATTAGAGTGTTACATCCGAACGCCGGTTTCGCCTCCCGAAGTAGGCAATCAATAGGGTGTCCCCTACTTGCCAGTACCCGCCGTACCACTCACTTGATAAGTGGTGAATTCAAGTTATGTGAGCACGCAACTTAATTGCGGTACCGCAATGGACGGCGTCTACGACGCTGGTCGGACGGCGTCTACGACGCTGGTCGGACGGCGTCTACGACGCTGCTCGACGGCGTCTACGACGCGATAGCCGGGATGCGCATGACTCCGGTTGGCGGGTCGTCAGCCAACGGTAGATACAGGCGCTGAATTGCGACGAGCAGACCTTCAGCGACGGTGTCCCGGAATGCCGGGTCGACGAGCCGGGCGCGGTCGGTCGGTGAACTGATGTATCCGAGTTCAACCCGCACGGCCGGCATTCGCGTCATGCGCAGAATCGACCAGGTCTTGCCGTGCACCCGCCCATCGAGCAGCCGCGTGCGGGCGACGATCTCGCGCTGGACCAACTCGGCCAACCGCTCACCCATGGTCGATACGACGCCACCGGTGCCGTAGTAATAGCTGGCCACGCCATTGGCCAGCGGATTCGGTGCCGCATCTACGTGCAGCGAGAGCAGCAGATCGGCGCCGACCTCATTGGCGAAGCGCGCTCGCTCCTCGTCGGCCCCACCGTTCTGCGGTCCCCGGGTGAGCAGCGTGGTAACCCCGACCGCAGACAGACGCCCCTCCAGGCGGGTCGCAAGGTCCCAGACGATCGAAGACTCATCGAACTCGTCGGTGCAGACGCCGGTGTCCTGACCGCCGTGACCGGGATCAATGACGATTCGCTTCCCGAGCAGGCTCGGCCCCGCCTCGGCGACCGCCACCATCTCACGCAGCAGCTGTGGACGGCCGCCGACCACCCGCCGTCCGAGCTGCTTGAGGGCTCGCAGCGTCTCCGGCCCGCAGACTCCATCGGCGACCAGGCCGTAGTCACGCTGGAAGCCGCGCAGGGCCTCCTCGGTGTGCCGCTCGAAGAGCCCGTCCGGACGGGCCAGGTTGTAGCCCATCTCCTGCAATTGCGCCTGCAGCTCACCGACGTCGTCGCCGAAGACCGGAGCGCTCGCGTTGTGGACCAGAACCCGGTCACCCAGGCGCCATCGCGCGCTGGAGAGCGCAGCGTAGGTCTCGACGCCGACGACGCCGTCGGTCACCAGGCCGCGACGCTGCTGGAAGTGGCGCACCGCGAGCTCAGTGGAGCGGTCGTAGAGGGCCTCTGAGCCGGGGTCAGTATTGGCCAGCAGACCCAGTCCGGCCAGAATCCGACGGATCTCAGCGACCAACGGTCCGTGGTCGTCACGACGCGCTGGCTGCATGAAACGCGGAACCTCACTCACTCAGATCGGACGATACGGACCGCTATCTATTGTGCC
The DNA here is from genome assembly GCF_900230215.1 of Jatrophihabitans sp. GAS493. NCBI lineage: Bacteria > Bacillati > Actinomycetota > Actinomycetes > Jatrophihabitantales > Jatrophihabitantaceae > Jatrophihabitans > Jatrophihabitans sp. GAS493. Next base: position 862,017 of record NZ_LT907982.1, read on the forward strand.
CCAGCCGTCGACGTTCCTAAACCAAGCGACCCCGCGCGCGTGGCGGACGGGCAACACGCACGGTGCTGCCCGCTGGGCCGATATCGTCGACGAGACAAGGAAAATCGGACCCTCGGACGGACACTGCTGCGATGACCTCACATGACCCAGGACCTGGCGACGAGTCTGGGGCTGCGGTTCAGACGCCAGCGGTCCGGGCGCCGGCGGTTCAGGCCCCAGCGGTGACGACGCCCGTGCTCTCAGACACCCGACGGGATGCGGTTGAGGCCGTCACCTGGCCGGTGCGGGTGGCTTCGGCTTGGACCTGGCGACTGATCGTGCTGGCGGTCGGCGTGTACCTAGCGCTCCGGGCCCTTCAGGCGGTTGAACTCGTTGCCTTCTCCATCGTGCTGGCCCTGCTCTTCACCTCCGTTCTGCATCCGGTGGAGCGCCGGCTGCGACGGGTGCTGCCCGGGCCGAAGTCCTTCCCGGCCGCGATCACGCTGCTGCTCGGGGTGGTGGTGCTGGCGGCGATCGGCTGGTTCATCGCCTGGCAGATCACCTCGCACTCCAGTCAGTTGGGCGATCAGCTCAGCGCCTTCGTCACGCGCACAAAAAATTGGCTGCAGACCGGGCCGCTGAAGCTCAAGCAGGCTGACTTCGACCAGCTCACCAACAACATCACCAACACCATCAAGACGCATCAGTCCGACCTGGTCAACGGCGCCATCGCCACCCTGCAGACCTTCGCCGAGATCGCCGGGGCCGCGCTGCTGGTGTTGCTGACCACCTTCTTCATGCTCCGCGACGGCGAACTCATCTGGAAATGGGTGGTCAGCCTGCTGCCGCGGGAGGCCCACTTCCGCTTCAACACCGCCGGTCGGATGGGGTGGCGGACCCTTGGTGGCTACATGCGGGGAACGGTCCTCATCGCCGGTTTTCACGGGATCAGCATCGCGCTGGTGCTCTTCATCCTGCATGTTCCGCTGGCCGCCGCGCTCGGTGTGCTGATCTTCCTCGGATCCTTCGTCCCGCTGATCGGGTTGACCGTCACCGGTGCGTTCTGTGTCGTCGTCGCCCTGCTGGAGCACGGGGTCACCTCAGCGATCGTCGTCGCGATCGCCATCATCGTGCTGGTGCAGGTCGAGGGGCAGGTGCTGCAGCCGCTGATCATGAGCCGCGCGGTTGAGGTTCACCCGCTGGCGGTAGCCGTCTCGGTGCTGGCGGGCACAGCGCTGGCCGGCATTGCCGGAGCGCTCATCGCGGTGCCACTGGTCGCCTTCCTCAACACCGCGATCAGAGCACTGCGCGATGACCTCGACGATCCGGAGGCATCCACCTTCCCAGTGGCTGAACGATTCGATCTCGACTCCCCGACGCAGCCGGAGGGTTCGACGCGACGCGTCCCCGACGGGCCGGCCGAGCCCGCGTAGGGGCGGAGGCCCGCCCGCGTAGCGTTAGCCATATGAAGGCCATCAGCTTCGCGTCGTTCGGTGATCCGGACGTGCTGAGTCTCCTCGATCTCCGCGAGCCCCAGGCCGCGACCGGGCAGGTTCGCGTCCGGGTTCGTACCGCCGCCGTCAACCCCTTCGACATCAAGGTTCGCCGGGGGTTCCTGCAGCCGCACCTGCCGCCGGCCCTCCCGTTCGTCCCCGGGTACGACGCGGCCGGCATCGTCGACCAGATCGGCCCGGGAGTCACCGATCTAGCCATCGGCGACGAGGTGCTGGGGAATGGCTTCGTCGGTGCCTACGCCGAGTTCGCGGTGGCTGACCCCGCCGAGCTGACCCGCAAGCCCGCCTCGGTCGATTGGGAGACCGCCGGCGGGTTCGCCTCCGTCGCGGCCACCGCGGCCCGGGTACTGCGGCAGCTGGACCTGCAAGCCGGTCAGACGCTGCTCATCCATGGGGCCGCTGGAGCGGTCGGACGCCTCGCCGTACAGCTGGCGGTCGCCGGCGGGATCAACGTCATCGCCAGCGGTGGAGCGACCAACCAGGAGCAGTTGCAGGCGCTGGGGGCGACAGCAGTGGTCTACGGCGAGGGCCTGGCCGAGCGGGTCCGGCTGGTAGCGCCGCGAATTGACCGGGCCTTCGACCTGGGCGGGCGCGGTGATCTCCCCACGCTCATCGAACTCACCGGCACGCCGGACCACGTCATCACGATCGCCGATCCGGCCGCGGAGGCCCACGGGGTGCGCTTCTCCACCGGCGGCGAGTTCGGCGGGCTAGCCCCGCTGGTGACGAAGTTGGCCGATGGACAACTCTCGATGGTGGTCGGCGAGACCTTCCCGCTGGCCGAGGCGGCCGCCGCCCAGGCGCTGAGTGAGAGTGGCCGCGCCTCCGGGCGGATCATCCTGCACGTCAGCTGATGACTGAGGAGAGGACGACGCGTCCGGCCCACCGCGGACGCGGCCGGAGATCAGGTTCAAATCGAGACGGCCGGACGGGCCGCGGCTCGCGGCCGATGACTGCGGAGCTGCTTGCCCGTCGAGCGGCCGCGGTGCCGAGCATCAGCTATCCGGCTGAACTTCCGGTCTCCGCTCGCCGGGAAGACATCGCCGCCGCGATCGCGGCCAATCAGGTCGTCATCGTCGCCGGGGAGACCGGCTCCGGGAAGACCACCCAGCTACCGAAGATCTGTCTCGAACTCGGGCGCGGGGTTACCGGGATGATCGGGCACACCCAACCCCGCCGGCTGGCCGCACGCACGGTGGCCCAACGCATCGCCGACGAGCTCGACGTGCCACTGGGGGACGCGGTCGGCTTCGCTGTCCGGTTCACCGATCAGGTACGCGACACCACGTTGGTGAAACTCATGACCGACGGGATCCTGCTGGCGGAGATCCAGCGCGACCCGCAGCTGAACCGGTACGACACCCTCATCCTCGACGAGGCCCACGAACGGGGCCTCAACATCGATTTCCTGCTCGGGTACCTGAGACGGCTGCTCCCGCAGCGGCCCGACCTGAAGCTGATCATCACCTCGGCCACCATCGATCCGGAGCGGTTCGCTAATCACTTTAACCAAGCGCCAATCATCGAGGTCTCGGGGCGGACGTACCCCGTCGAGATCCGCTACCGCCCGCTCGGCGTTGAGGCCTTCGACGCTGCGGTCGCGGAGAAGACGGGCGACCCCGACGACGCAGACGACGTAGACGATCCGGACGACCCGGATCACGATCAGGCCCCCCGGCCGGAGCGCGATCAGGTCGAAGGGATCGTCGACGCGGTCCGGGAGCTCAGCGCGCCCGGGCTGGATGGCGACATTCTGGTCTTCCTCAGCGGCGAGCGGGAGATCCGCGACACCGCCGACGCCCTCAATGCGCTCGGCCTCTACAACACCGAGGTGCTACCGCTCTACGCCCGGTTGAGCACCGCCGAACAGCATCGGGTCTTCGCCCCGCACCAGACCCGGCGGATTGTGCTGGCCACCAACGTCGCCGAGACATCCCTTACCGTGCCGGGCATCCACTACGTCATCGACCCGGGCACCGCCCGGATGTCGCGCTACAGCCACCGAACCAAGGTGCAGCGGCTGCCCATCGAACCGATCTCGCAGGCTTCGGCCAACCAGCGCTCCGGACGCTGCGGTCGGATCGCCGACGGAATCTGCATCCGTCTCTACTCGGCGAAGGATTTCGGCGCCCGTCCCGAGTTCACGGAGCCGGAGATCCTGCGGACGAACCTGGCGTCGGTGATTCTGCAGATGGCCGCGCTGCGCCTCGGCGAGGTGGCCGACTTCCCGTTCCTGGACCCGCCCGACCCCCGCGCCATCCGTGACGGCGTGGCGCTGCTGCACGAACTCGGCGCGGTCGACACTGACGGAGCGTTGACGCCGGTGGGGCGGCAGGTCTCCCGGCTGCCGGTCGACCCGCGTATCGGGCGGATGATCGTGCAGGCCGGAGCCGAGGGGTGCGTCAGCGAAGTGCTGACCATCGCCGCCGCCCTCTCGATCCCCGATCCGAGGGAGCGTCCGGTCGAACAGGCGCAGGCCGCCGCGGCCAAGCACGCCCGCTTCGCCGACGAGACCTCCGACTTCCTCAGCCTGCTCAACCTGTGGAACTTCCTGACCGAACAGCGCGCTGGGCTCTCCGGGAATCAGTTCCGCCGGATGTGCCGGGAGGACTTCCTGCACTACCTGCGAATCCGCGAATGGCAGGACCTGCGGGGCCAACTAACCCAGCTAGCCAAATCTCTCGAGTTGCGCGAGAACGGCGAGCCGGCGGCCGAGAACGCCGTGCACAGCGCGATCACCGCTGGGCTGCTCTCCCATGTCGGACTGCGCACCGGCGAGGGACGTGAGTACACCGGCGCCCGAAACTCCCGATTCATACTGGCCCCGGCGTCGGCGCTGAGCCGTAAGCCGCCGCAGTGGGTCGTCGCCGCCGAGATTGTGGAGACCTCCCGCCTCTACGCGCGGATGGTGGCTCGGGTCGACCCGCAGCAGATCGAGAAGCTGGCCGGCCATCTGATCCAGAGAACCTACAGCGAACCGCATTGGGACCAGCGGCGCGGTGCGGTGATGTCCTACGAGAGGGTGACCCTCTTCGGAGTGCCGCTGGTGGCCCGACGGCGAATTAACTACGGATCGATCGATCCGGCGGTCTCGCGCGAACTCTTCATCCGGCACGCCCTGGTTCTGGGCGAGTGGAGCACCACACAGAAGTTCTTCGCCGCCAACACCGAGCTGATCGAGTCGCTGCGCGACCTCGAGGAGCGGACCCGGCGCCGCGACCTGCTCGTCGACGACGAGGATCTCTTCGAGTTCTACGACAAGCGGGTCGGGGCGGACGCCGTATCGGTGCGTCACTTCGACAGTTGGTGGAAGCAGGCCCGGCGGGAGCGCCCCGACCTGCTCACGCTGACCCGCGAGGACCTGCTGCGAGCGGATGTCGACGACGAGCACCCGGACGTCTGGCAGCAGGGCGACGTGGAGCTGCCGCTGAGCTACCGCTTCGACCCGGGCGCCGAGGACGACGGGGTGACCGTGCACATCCCAGTCGCGGTACTGGCCCGACTCGGCGGGGCCGCGTTCGGCTGGCAGGTGCCGGCGCTGCGCGAGGAGCTGGTGACGGCGCTGATCAAGAGCCTGCCCAAGGATCTGCGACGAAACTTCGTTCCCGCTCCGGACACCGCTCGCGCCGTCCTCGCCGCCGCAGATCTGGACGAGGCGGCCGACGAGCCGCTGCCGCAGGTGGTGCAGCGCGAACTGCATCGCCTGCGCGGAATCCTGGTACCGCTGGACGCCTTCGACCTGAGCCGGATTCCGGCCCACCTGCGGGTGAACTTCGCGATCGAGTCGGCCGACGGAAAGCTGCTGGCCACCGGGCGGGACCTGGATGCGCTGCAGGCCGAGCTCGCGGCCCCGGCTCGGGCCGCGGTGGCCTCGGTCCTCGGCGCGAATCTGCAGCGGATCGGGCTGCTGGACTGGCCGACCGATCTGGCTGAGATTCCCCGGGTGGTCGAGGAGACCGTTCACGGGCAGCTGGTCCGCGGGTTCCCGGGCTTCGTCGACGCTGGGGCCACGGTGGAGTTGCGGATCTTCGCCAGCGAGTCGGAGCAGCGCACCGCCCACCAGATCGGCCTGCGCCGGTTGCTGCGGCTACGGGTCAGCTTCTCCGAGCGGGGGCTGGTCAGCGGCCTCTCCACCCGGTCCCGCTTGGTGCTCGCCAGTAATCCCGACGGTGGGTTGGAGCAGCTCGTCAACGACCTCGTCGAAGCCGCCCTGGCCGCGATGATCTCCGCGCCGATCTACCAGCGCACCGCCTTCGACCAGCTGCTGGCCAGGGCTCAGGGCGAGCTCCCGCGCCGGGCGGCCGAGCTGCTGGCCACCGTCGAGAAGGTTCTCACGGCGGCCCATGAGGTGCGCCGTCAGTTGAGTGAACGGGTGCCGCCGTCGGCTGAGGATGCGGTGCGGGATGTGCGCACGCAGTTGGACGAGCTGATGCCGGCCGGTTTCATCACCGCTACCGGCGCCGAGCGAGTGCGTGACCTACAGCGCTATCTCACCGCGATGCACCGGCGACTCGTCCAGCTTCCGCGCGAGGTCGAGGTCGACCGAGCCCGGATGCAGCGGGTGGAGCAGGTGCAGGATGCGTACCGGCAACTGCTCGGCGCGCTCTCCCCGGCCCGCGCGCAGGCCGAGGACGTGCAGGCGATCCGCTGGCAGCTGCAGGAGCTGCGGGTCAGCCTCTTCGCCCAGCAGCTGGGGACGCCCCGCCCGGTCTCCGAGCAGCGCATCTATCGGGCGATCGACGGCATCGTGCCGTAACACCTATAAGACAAAGGGAGATTCATGAGCGCGAAGAGCTACCTGCGGGCCACCATGATCGGGCTGGCGACGGGTTCCCGGAGCCAGTCCGGGGTTGCCGCGCTGGCCTGGACCTCGAACTCGGGATCGGGGCCGATCGGTGGGATCCTCGATCGACGGTGGGCCCGTACCTCGACCGCGCTGGCGCTGGCCGGTGAGTTGGCCGGTGACAAGGCACCCTCGACTCCGAGTCGGACCGCACCCGGGCCGCTGGCCGCGCGCTTGGTGCTCGGTGCGGCCGCAGGCTACGCGCTGGCTGAGCGGGACGGGGCGAGTCGGGTGCTGAGCCTGGCCCTCGGGCTGGCCGGTAGCGCCCTGACAAGCTTCGCCGGCCCGACCTACCGGGAGCTGGCCGCGAAGCGGATTCCGGCGATCGGCGCCCTTCCCCGAGATCTCCCGGGCGCAGTGGCCGAGGACGCCGTCGCCGTCACCCTGGCCTGGCGCGCCGCCCGCTGAGCCGGTCACCCCGAACACCGGCATCGCGAACACCGGCATCGCGAACAAAAAAAGAGTGCTGGGGTGTTCGTCGAAACGAACACCCCAGCACTGAAAACCTGGCTGGACGGCACCAGCCGATTAGCATGGCCGATCAGGTTTGGCCGATCAGCTCTGGCCGATCGAACTGCCGCCGGTCGAATTAACCGATGTAGTCGGCGAGGTCCTTGAGGATCGCGGCCTTCGGCTTGGCGCCGACGATCGACTTGACGACCTGCCCACCGGAGTAGACGTTCATCGTCGGGATCGAGAGGATCTGGTAGTCGCGGGCGATGCCCGGGTTCTCGTCGATGTTGACCTTGGCGATGGTGATCTTGCCCTTGTACTCGCCGGCGATCTCATCGAGCACAGGCGCGACCATGCGGCACGGGCCACACCACTCGGCCCAGAAGTCCACCAATACCGGCCCCTCGGCCTGCAGTACGTCCGTCGCGAAGGTGGCGTCGGTGACGGTGACGGTGTTTGCGCTCATGTATCTCTCTCCTGGTTAGCCAGTGTTGGTGAGTGTCGGCTGTAGCTGATCAGTAGAACCTACCGCCGACGGAGAACATTCCCGCTCGACCACCCCGAACAGCAGCACCGAGCCACCGACCAGACCGGCCCCGACGGCCTGCTGCAGCGACAGCGACTCGCCCAGAAAGAGCACGGCGGTGAGCAGTCCGAAGGCCGGGATCAGATTGAGAATCACCGCCGACGGGCCGGCCTCGACCGAGACGATGGCCCAGTTGTAGAGGACGAAACTCAGCGCGTAGCCGATCGTGCCGACCCCTATGGCGGCCAGCCAGAACCCGAGGGGGACGTGCAGGGGCATCGGCTCCGCGCCGCGGTGCCACTGCAGCAGCGCGGCCGGGGTGATCGCCACCGAGGCGACGGCGAACTGGTGCGCGGTGAGGGTGAGGGAATCCGTCTCGTCGGCCGTCCCGTCGGCCGTCCCGTCGACTCTGCCGGCGGCACTGCGGGCGACGATGGTGAACATGGCGGCGCAGAGAACGCCAGCGACGACGAGGAGGTCACCCAGGCCCGGCCCGCTGAAGGCGTCCGAACCCTCCAGCACCACCAGCCCGGCCGCGGCGAGGAGCACGGCCGAGGTGACGCTGCGGGTCATCGGCTCCCGAAGGATCACCGCGGCCAGGATGACCACGGCGGCCGACTCCAACCCCAGCAGCAGTGCCCCGTTGGAGGCGGTGGTTCGGGCCAGTCCGGCCGTCTCGCTGAGATAGGCCAGAGCCGGCTCCAGCAGTCCGAGGAGCATCACCCGACGCCAGGAGCCGGGTCGGCGGTATCCGCGCAGGAGCACGAGAATCCACAGCAACGCATTCGCGGCCAGCAGTTCGATGGCCAGCAGCGTCACTGGGGCGAAGGCGCCGAGGGCGTACTTCGTCGCGGTGGTGGCCGCGCCCCAGGCAACGGCCGCGAGGACGAGCGCCGTGATCGGCGCCCGTGGGCTGGCGGCCATTACATCTGCGCCGCCTTACCGCGGTTGAACCGGCGCCGAGACCGGGTAGGTCGGGGCGGGGGAGATCGAGGCGGGCAGATAGTGCGACACGAGCGGCGTGAAGCCGTTGAACCAGACCGACGAGTAGGACGAGGTGTAGGCGCCGGTCGAGAGGAACTCGATGCGGTCGCCGATCTTCAGGTCCAGCGGGAGTTGGTACTCATACGTCTCGTAGAGCACGTCCGCGCTGTCGCAGGACGGGCCGGCCAGCACGACCGGGCCGCATCCGGCGTCGGTCGCGGGGTGGCGCAGCCGGTAGCGAATGGCCTCGCCGAGGGCCTCGGTGAGGCCGTTGAACATGCCGAGGTCCAGATATATCCAGCGCCGACCCGGATCCGAGTCCCGCTCCGTGATGAGCACGACCTCGGCCTGGATCACGCCGGCATCGCCGACGAGGTAGCGCCCGGGTTCGATGATCGTGAAGTAGGCGTCTTCGCGTCCGAAATGACGGGCCAGGGCCGAGTTGATCGCCGCACCGTAGGCCTGCACCTCGGGCGTGGGGTCGGTGTAGACGCTCGGGAGCCCACCACCGAGATTGATCCCGGCTGGGGTGAAACCACGGGCCCGCAACTGCCGGAAGAGCTCAGCCACCTCGCACAACGGCTGGTCCCAGGCCTGCGGATTGCGCTGCTGGGAGCCGACGTGGAAGGAGACTCCGACGCCCAGACCCGACTCGGCGGCTCGCAGCATCAGCGGCCACGCCTCCTGAACGCTGCAGCCGAACTTGCGTGACAACGGCCAATCGGCCCCGGCCCCGTCGGTGACGATCCGGATGTAGACGGTTCCCTGAACTGCGCCGGTGACGCTCTCCAGTTGGGTGATCACCTTCTCCAGCTCAGCGGACGAGTCGACGGTGAAGATGCGGATGCCCCGCGACGCCGCGTAGGCGATATCCCGTTCCTTCTTGATCGTGTTGCCGTAGGAGAGGCGGGACGGGTCGGCACCGAGGTCCAGGCAGAGGTCGATCTCGCCCGGGCTCGCCACGTCGAAGGAGGAACCTAGGCCGACGAGCAGGGCCACGACCTCGGGCGCCGGGTTGGCCTTCACCGCGAAGAAGATCGACGTCGAAGGCAGCGCGGTGTTCAGCTGCCGGTAGCGGTCGGCGACGACGTCCAGGTCGACCACCAGAAACGGGGTCGGCAGCGCGGGGTTGGCCGCGATGAAGTCGTCGGCCCGAGCACTCACGGATCCGGTGGCGGACAGGTCGGCGAGCAGCGGTAGCTCGTTGGTGCTGTACATAACTCTCCCGGGAGTCGTCAGATGCCACCGCTGCGTCAAAAGGACCTTCTCAGCAGGAAGAGAAGCGCGGCGAGGCTCTGATACTTCTACCAGGAAAATTCAGGGAGAGCGGCAGCCGGACGGGCTATCCGGCCCGCGCCTGAAGGCGGGTCCGGAACAGCGCCGTCGCCGATTTCGCCGATCGAGACGCAGGCCGTCGCCGAACGTGGAATCGGCTGGCGACAAGCGCCGCCGACCGGTCGCGGCGCGACGTTTTCAGTCGAAGGCGACGAACTCCGGAACTAGCTGTGATTAATCTCAGACGCTGGCCGCGACCGTGCGCGACGCGTCGGTGAAGCCGGCCGGCTCGCCGGCAACCAGGGAGTGCTCGAGGTCGGCCAGGTAGTTCTGCGCGTCGAGGGCGGCCTCGCACCCGGTGCCGGCGGCGGTGATCGCCTGCCGGTAGGTGTGGTCGACGAGGTCACCGGCGGCGAATACGCCGGCCAAGCTGGTGCGGGTCGAACCCGGCTGCACCACGACGTATCCCTCGGCGTCCAGCTCAACCTGATCGGCGACCAGTTCCGAACGTGGCTCGTGCCCGATCGCGATGAAGAGTCCGGTGGCCTCGAAGTCCCGCTCTTCGCCGGTGACGGTGTCCTGCAGGCGCAGGCCGGAGACCTTGTTGTCCGCGTCGCTCTCGATACCGACCACCGCGCTGTTCCAGATCCAGTGGATCTTCGGGTCGGCCTCGGCCCGGTCGCACATCACGCGGCTGGCCCGAAGCGTGTCGCGCCGGTGCACGACCGTCACCGACTTCGCGAAGCGGGAGAGGAAGGTGGCCTCCTCCATCGCGGTGTCGCCACCGCCGACGACCACGATGTCCTGATCACGGAAGAAGAAGCCATCACAGGTGGCACACCAGGAGACACCGCGACCGGAGAGCTCGTCCTCGCGCTCGATCCCGAGCTTGCGGTAGGCCGAACCGGTGGCCAGGATCACCGCGTCGGCGGTGTATTCGGCGTCGAGGGTGCGGACGATCTTGACGGTTCCGGTCAGGTCGACCGCGGTGACGTCGTCGCTGACGATCTCAGCACCGAAGCGCTCGGCCTGGCCGCGGATGTTCATCATCAGGTCGGGACCCATGATCCCGTCGGTGAAGCCGGGGAAGTTCTCCACCTCGGTGGTGTTCATCAACGCACCGCCGTATTGGGAACCCTCGAAGAGCAGCGGCCTCAGGTCGGCCCGGGCGGTGTACAGCCCAGCCGTGTAGCCCGACGGGCCGGAGCCGATGATGATCACGTTGCGGTGGTTGCTCGAAGTGTCGCTCACGTCGTCCTCAAATCTTCGGATGTATCCCGGGGCTTGCAACAATCGTAGAGGGGACAAGCATTCCCAGCTGCCTGTCCGCGCCTCGGAGCTGGTTAGCGGCGAGCCATCCGCACTATGTCCTGCACTTCGGGGATGCGCATTCGGACGGCTACCAGGCCCATGACGACGAGGCCGGCGGCGGAGGCGAGCAGCAGGCCGAGGGCGTCACTGAGCATGCCCGTGCCGAGCGCTGCGGTTACTCCGTGGAGTACGGCGAAGGCGACGACCGCGCCGACCGCCGATGCGGCCCCGACCTGCAGCATGGTGCGCCAGACACTGCCGAACTGCAGGCTTCCAAGCCGCTTCTTCAGTAGTAGATGTCCCACTACGGCCCCGACCAGATAGGACGCGGAGGTGGCGACGTTCAGGGACTCGACCACGTGGCTGGAGTCCAGCGTCGCTGCCGAGAGCAGCACCAGGACCATCTTGGCGGCGACCATTCCGATGTTGATGATGGTCGGCGTCTTGGCGTCGCGCATGGCGTAGAAGACACGAAGCTGCAGCATCACCAGTGCGAAGGGCACCAGGCCGAAGGCGGCCAGCGCGATCGCCACGCCGGCGTGCCGGGCCTTGTCCGGCCCGTTGGCTCCGTGGTCGAAGAGGACGGTGCCGAGGGTGGGTCCGAGCACCATCAGCCCGGCCGTGATGGGCAGCAAGGCGACGCTCGACAGACGCGCCCCCAGCGAGAGGTCGCGGATCACCGCCTCGGTCTCACCGCGGGCGGCCGAGCGGGACATCCGCGGCATCAGCGCGGTGAGCAGCGAGACGCCGATGATGCCGTAAGGCATCTGGAAGATGAGATCGGCTGCGGCGAAGGCCGCCGCACCGCCCTCGTGCCGGTTGGCCACCTTGAAGACCAGCCAGAGCCCGATCTGACTGGCCACCACGTAGCCGATCACCCAGCCAGCGAGGTTGCCGACCTCGGCCAGGCGCCCACGCTCCTCCGGACGGGCCCGGAAGCGCCACTGCCAGCGGAAGCCTGAGCGCCGCAGGAACGGCAGCAGGACCAGCGACTGAGCAACGATTCCCATTGTCGTGCCGATGCCGAGAACGAGGATCTGAGCCGTCGTGATCGTGGTCGGGTTGAGGGTGGCCGGCCCGGGCATGCTCCAGAAGACCCCGACCGTGGCGATGACGATGACATTGTTGAGCACCGGTGCCCAGGCGCCGGGGCCGTAGACCCGGCGGGTGTTGAGAACAGCGACGACCAGCGCCCCCAGGCCGTAGAAGAAGATCTCCGGCAGCAGCAGGGTGCCGAAGATACTGGTGAGTTCTCGCTTGGAGCCGGGCTGCACGTAGGCGGCGGCGATGAGCGGGGCGGCGGCGACGGCGACCAGTGTGGCGACGGCCAGCGCGGCGGTGGCTATCGAAAGTAGCCGCTGGGTGTAGGCGACGCCGTGGTCGCCGTCGTGCTCCTGAGCGTGCACGATGAGCGGGATCAGGACGCTGGAGAGCACACCCCCCAGCAGCAGTTCGTAGACGATGTTGGGGAAGTTGTTGGCGGTGTTGTAGGCATCGCCGACACTGAGGAAGCCGAGCGCGGCGATGAGCAGCAGGCTGCGCGCGAAGCCGGTCAGCCGGCTGACCAAGCTGGCGATGGCCATCGTCCGGCTGGAGGCGAGAACCCGCTGGTTCGACTCGCCCGTTCCTTCGCCGGTGCCGACCTGGTCGGCCAGAATCTGATCGACACTGATCTCCGGGCCGGCTGCCACCACCGGCTGGTCGGGTGCGATCTCGGCGTCGATCGCGCCGAAGATCGTCGTCATCGGTCCGTCGTCGTCCGGCGGGACCGGCGGGGGTTGCACTGGCGGTGGCTCTACTGGCTGTACCGGCGGCTCGCGCCGCGGCCGGTACTTGCGCCGGCCGCCGTAGGTGGGCTGACTCCACGGCACCTCGGCGGCCGCCGCCTCCTCGGCGTCGGTCAGCTGCTGCCATTGCGGCAGCATGACGCCGGGAATGGGTGCGGCGCCGGCGTAGAGGCTCGGTTCGATGGTGACCAGACCGCGGCCGTAGACCGACGCTGCGCCCCAGTCCTCTTCGTCGCTCTGCTCAGGCATGCAACGGCGCCGGCGGCTCGGAGGGCGTCTTCCGGCCGCGGCGCAGACGCCGGATCAATCGCAGCAGCAGGGCCAGGGCCAGCACCACACCGGCGATGACCGTGATGATCACCCCGACGCCGCCGAGCGCGGTGCTGCGCACGTCGAGCTCGATCGGATCGCCGAGCCCGGCGCCGAGCGGGGTGAGCAGGGAGGCCTCGACGACGAACCGTCCCGGTCGCTGGGCGTGGGCCGGAATACGAAGGGTCACCTGGCTTCCGTCGCCCTGAATAACGTGCACCCCGGTGTCGTCGGTGGTGACCCCGCGAACCATCCCCACGGTCGTGATCGCGACCTTCACCCGCACGGGGTAGGCGAGGGTATTGAGCACACTGACGAAGAGCGGGGCGTCGGAGGAGGCCAGCGTGTAGCTCCCGGTGGTCGGCCGGACGATCCGCACGGCCGACTGCAGCGTCTCCACCTGCCGGGTGAGCGTCGTGTTGAAGGTCAGGGCCGAGGCGTCGTGCCCGCGCCACCCGTTCGAGGCAGCCCGCTGTGCGGCGGCCGGGTAGCCGGCGAGTACCTGAGCCGCGTCAGTTGCCGAGACGAAGATGGTCGCGAAGTCCCGGACGAAGCTCGAGGTGGTGGCGCTGGTGTGGATCATCGTCGCCGAGACGCTGGAGCCATCGCCTGGGCTGGTCAGGGAGGCGCGCTGGTCGGGGGTGAGGGTGCTGACCGCATCGTTGACGGTGACCGGCGTCGACCAGTAGGTCGCGCTCGTCTCGTGGATCGCCCGGACGGCGGCGGCGACCGAGGGGTTCACGTCCCGCGGTGCGGTGATGACGAGATAGGGCGCCGCCGTGGGTTGGGCGACGGCGCGCATCGCCACCGCGGCAACGAGTTTGGGCAGCGCCGAGGTGTTCACCGTCGAAGGCGTACTGACGCTCACCGCGGTCGCGGCGAGACTCTGCACCACCGAGTCGGTGACGACGGCGTGGGCCTTGGTCCCGTCCGGGAGCGATTGATCCAACTGGGCCACCGACGACGGTGGGTAGACGGCGTCGCTCAACGCGGGGAGCACCGAATCGCTGAGAACCAGGGCGCGCGCGCCGCCGGAGATCAGCGACTTGATACCGGCGGCGGTGGCGACGCCGTCGGCCGGCCAGGCGAGATCGTGGGTGCCGACGCCGGTTGCCTGCCCGGCCACCGATGGGTCGACCGTCGTGCTCCAGTGCAGGTTGGCCCGGACCATCGCTTCGGTGTCGGGGTCGGCGTCCGGAGTGAACTCGACCTGGCTGGCGGCGGCGACGGTGTGAAAGCGGGCCAGCCAGTTGGCCGCATCCTCGCTGTGGGTGCCGTCGACGGTTGTGCTGGCTGCCGGGTGGGCGCCGCTGGCCGGGGCGGTGGTCGGCTGGCTGGCCGGGGCTGGCCGGATCACCTCGTAATGGTCAGACATGGTCAGCAGTTCGGAGATGAGCTCGGGGTCGACCATCAGGGTGGCCCGGGTGAAGCTCTGGATCCCCTCCAGCACCGAGAGTGAACGGAATAGCCGCCCCCCCGGCGCGACGGAGACGCCCAGGTCGTCGTCGAAGAAGACCTGTTCGGCGGTGACCCGGTGCGGCCGGTCGATCAACGGCCAGACCCAGCTCACCTTCATCGGGGTCGGCGGCTGCAGGAAGGACGGCACGTAGCTCTGCGCCGTGCCGACGGCGGTGGTCGGGCCGTCGCTGCTGGCCGCGGCCGAGACGGTGAAGTCGATCGGGTAGATCCCGGTCGCGCAGAGGCAGATGTCGGAGGAGCCGTCGTCGAGAGTGCTCGCGGTGCCGACATAGGTCTGGATCCGGGTGGCGTGGGCCGGCAACGGGGCGAGTTCCATGGAGTGCATGACGATCGCGGACGACGAGGGTTTGGCGGGGTTGTCGAAGTTGTCCTGCAGGGCTGCCTGCTGGGTGGTCGGCACGTCGCGGCGGACGGCGAGAGTGAGCTGGGTGAGCGCGGAGCCGGTGTTGTTGGTGAGCGAGAGGGTGAAGGTGAGCGGCTGCGGGGTCGCCGAGATCGCCGGTGTGGTCGGGCTCAGGTTGATGACGCTAAGGGTCACGCTCTTGCTGGTCAGCGGGCTCGGCGAAGGTGTGCTGGCGGCCGCGAGCACGCCGGTGGAGCTGAGGGAGCAGCAGAGCCAGATCGTGAGGACCAGCGCCAGCACGCCGACGAAACGGCTACGGACGGCGAACCGGGCCCGGCGAACGGAGCCTGCGGGGCGGGTTGAGCCTGCGGGATGGATCGGGCCTGCGGGACGAATGGTGCCTGCGGGTCGAGTGGTGCCTGCGGGTCGAGTGGGCCGTACTGGTGTCACGCGCTCTCCGCGAGCAACCGTCCGGCGGTGTCTACGAGCTCCCGTTCATCGGCGTGAGCCAGCCGTCGGGTGATCTCGCTCAGCGGTACCCAGGCGACCTCGGTCACCTCGATGTCCGCATCCGACAGCGCGCCGCCGGTGGCGCGGAGCAGGAAGTGGTGCACGGTCTTGTGGATGCGCCGCTCGCCGGCGATGAACCAGTAGTCGACGCTGCCGAGGCGGGCCATGATCTCGCCCCGGATGCCCGTCTCCTCTTCAACCTCCCGGACCGCGGCCTGCTCAGCCGTCTCACCGTTCTCCAGGTGTCCTTTCGGCAGCGACCAGAGCAGGCGTCCGCGTCGGTCGGTGCGACCGATGAGCGCGCCCATCAGGACCGTTCCGCTGAGGTCGACGACCAATCCGCCCGCGCTCGTCTCCTCGACCCGCTGCAGGCGACGGGTCTGGCGGGATTTGCCGCCGTCCCGACCGATGCTCGCGCCACGCTCAGGTTTCTGCGAGGAGGGCATCTGCTGATGGTAACCGGCGGGCAGTACCGTGGGGGCTCGTGACACCGGCCCAGGGACCTCAGGACCTCATTTCAATACCACCGGTGGCGACGCGCCTCGGAGCGGCCTTCCGTGCGGCCGGCTTCGAACTGCATCTGGTCGGTGGGCCGGTGCGGGATGCGCTCATGGGGCGCCCGGCCGACGACCTCGATTTCACCACCGATGCCCGTCCCGAGCAGATCCTGAGCGTCGTCGAACCCCTCTCGAACGCGATCTGGACGACGGGCATCGAATTCGGCACGGTAGGAGTGCAGCTGGAGGGGCAACTGCTGGAGATCACCACATTTCGGGCCGACCGCTATGACCGGGTGAGCCGTAACCCGGAGGTCGCCTTCGGTGACTCGCTGCGCGACGACCTGCTTCGCCGTGACTTCACCATGAACGCGATGGCGCTCTCTGTCTCGCACCCCGTTGGCGAGCCGGCGGAGTTCAGCGACCCGTTCGGCGGCCTGGCCGATCTGGCCCGAGGTGTGCTCAACACGCCGGCGACCCCCGAGGAGTCCTTCGCCGACGATCCGCTGCGGATGCTGCGCGGGGCACGGTTCGCCTCGACGCTTGGGGTCGCGGTGGCGGAGCCGGTACTCGCGGCGATGACGGAGATGGCACCCCAGCTGGCCCGGATCACCGCCGAGCGAGTGCAGGTGGAGCTGTCGAAGCTGCTGCTCGGAGCGAACCCACGGGCGGGGCTCGAGGTGCTCGTCGACACCGGCCTGGCCGATGTAGTGCTGCCCGAGCTGCCGGCGCTGCGAATGTCTTCGGACGAGCATGGGCAGCACAAGGACGTCTATGCACACACCCTGCAGGTGCTGGAGCAGGCCATCGACCTGGAGACCGACGGCCCGGACCTGGTGCTTCGCTGGGCGGCGCTGCTGCACGACATCGGCAAGCCGAATACGCGGCGTTTCGAGGCTGGTGGCCGGGTGACCTTCCATCACCATGAGGCCGAGGGGGCTCGCATGGTGCGGGCCCGGCTGCGGGCGTTGAAGTTTCCCAAGGAGATGACCGAGAACATCGCGGAACTGGTCTTCCTGCACCTGCGCTTCTATGGGTATGGCCGGGGGGAGTGGACCGACTCGGCGGTGCGGCGTTATGTCATCGACGCCGGGCCGTTGCTCGAGCGGCTGCACAAGCTGGTGCGCTCGGACTGCACCACCCGTAATAAGCGGAAAGCGGCCGCGTTGTCGGATGCGTACGACGAGTTGGAGCAGCGGATCGCGATGCTGCGCGAGCAGGAGGAGCTGGACGCGGTGCGTCCGGACCTGGACGGCAACGAGATCATGCGGTTGCTGGAGATTCCCGCCGGGCCACTGGTCGGGAAGGCGTACCGCTACCTGCTCGAGTTGCGGATGGAGAACGGCCCGCTCTCCCATGAGGACGCGGTGTCGGCGCTGCGGAGCTGGTACGCCGCGCAGGCCTGATTCTGGCCGGGCGGGCAAACACCAAATTTACCGTCAAATATGTACGTAACTGTTGAACCTGGGTCATAGCTACCGCGTAGTAACTGCTGGAGCGCGCCTCTATCCGGAGGCGCCCCGGCTACGTGGAGGTTCACCGATGGCCCGATCCCGCTCGACCCATTCCAAGTCTCATGTTCGTCGCCGCTGCGCGGCCGTCGCGGTGGCGGCGGCCACCGGCGCCGCTGCGCTGGTGGCCACGATCGGCTCCGGTGCCGCCTCGGCCTACAGCGGTGTCGTCTGCCCGGTTGAGAAGCCCCCGGTGCAGGTCGGTGATGCCGGCGGGGCGGCGCTGGAGGGTGCGGTGGTGGACAACCTAGGACGGCTGTACGTCACTGATCTCTTCGGTGGTCGGGTGCTGCGCTTCGACCGGCCCGGTGCGACCCCGACGCTGATCGCCACCCTCCCCGGCGCCTCGGGAGGCGGGGCGTTGGCCCTGCTGAACGACGGCACGCTGATCGTCGGGAGCGGTGCGGATGCCCGTGTTTTCCTGGGTGATCTACTGCATCCCGGTGCGATCTCGAGAGTGAACGTCACAACGGGGAAGCTCACTCAGATCGCGTCGGGGTTCAGTGCGGCCGACGGTCTGGCGGTGGCCCGCGATGGAACGATCTATGCGACGAACGACTTCGGCGGCCAGATCGGGAAGGTATCGCCGACCGGGGTAGCGACTCCGGAGTGGGCTCCCTTCCTCAGCGCCAATGGCGCTGTGCTGAGCCACGATGACAAATACCTCTATGTTTCAAGGACATTCGTGAACCCGGGGGTGAGTCGCATTCCCATCGCGCATCCGAACCAGCCGGAGAGTCTGCTCGACCTCACCGGTTCGCATTCCTTCGACGCGCCGGACGGTCTCACCCTTGATTCGGCTGATCGACCGGTTGTGCCGACGGATGTAAGCGGCGTCGTGCTGCGGATCGAGAAGCCGGGGGTGACGTGCGAACTGGCCAGCGGCATCACCAACTCCAGCGTGGTGGTCTACGGCAAGAGCAGGCAGGGATTTGCCGCCGGGCATCTCTATCGTGCCGGTTTCGACGGGAAGATCTACGAGATCCCGTCCGGCTTCGACGCGGTGGCCGCGGCCGCCGCGAGCTAGCTACGTCAGGGTTCGTCGCTTGGGTCCGGGTCCGGCGCGTCGGATAGGCGCGTCGGATAGGTCCAGATCGGGTGGTGGGTCGGGGTCGCTCAGCGGTGGGGTGATGGATTTGTAGTGGTGGCCGGTTGGGGTGCTCCAGTGGTAGTTGCCGTGGGTGTCGCGGTGGGTGATGGTCCAGCCGAGTTGGTGTTTGAGGCGGTGGTGTCGGCGGCAGAGGGCGTTGAGGTTGCAGGCGCTTGTGCAGCCGGTGGGATACGGGATGCGGTGGTCGAGATCGCAGCGGCGAGCGGGTCGGGTGCAGGTGGGGAAGGCGCAGGTCCGGTCTCGGGTGATGACGTGTTCGGTGAGGTCGCGGGGTGGTGTGTAGGTGCTGCGGCCGCGGTCGAGGAGGGTTCCGCTGAGGGGGTTGGTGATCAGGCGGCGCCAGGTGCCGGTGGGGTCGGCGGCGATGCGTCGGGCCAGGGTGGCGGGGATCGGGCCGTACCCGTCGAGGTCACCCGGCAACTCATCCAAGCCCAACAGGGTGGTTGCGGAGACGGTGACGTGAACGCTGGGTCGCAGGCCGTGGGCTTTCGGCAACCCCGGATCGTTCAACGCCCGCAGGGCGATGTTCAGGAACGCATCAGCCCGGCGCTGGTCGGCGGTCCGCCCATCCCCGGGGGCCTGAGCTTTCGACTGGTCGGCGACGGCCTTGACGGCGACCATCACCGCGTCCGCCGCATCGGCGGGGAGGTAGGCCCAGACCGCGGCCATCCCGTCGTCATGAGCGAACCGGGCGACCCGACGTTCCTTCACCGCATCTTCGTGGGCCTGGGCATCGGTCTTGGGGTTGAACTTGGCGACGGCGCGGCAGACGGTGCCGGTGAACTGGGTCGGCGTCTGATGCCCCACCTTGCCCAGCACCGCGTCCTCGACCTGGGAGGCGATCCGGTCGTCGCTGATGTTGGTGATGGCACCGACGAGGGTCATCGCGTGCCGCTGCGTCGTCCGCCCCTCCAACAGCAACCGATGCGTGGTCGGGATCCGGTTCACCAGGGTCACGGCGTGGTCCAACGCGAATCCGGCTGTCCTCGGCGGGATCTGCAGCGCACACGACACGTCCGCCTCCGCGGCTTCGAACGCCAACTCCGGCACCGGGGATAGCTCCGCCGCATGAGCACTGATCGACGCCAGCAGACCGGCTTCGGTCGCGGCGAACCAGGCCCGCTGCCGGCGGACCGCGACCAACAGGTCCACCCGCCCAGCATGACTAAGACGCTCCGGGTCCAGCACCCCCATCAGGGCTGATGTCTCCGACCCCGGCTCATGCGCCGCCAACCACGCAGCCACACCATCGGGAAACATCACCGCATCGGCAAACGACGGAACCCGCACAGCAGCCCCATCATCCGTCTCGTCGTACGGTGTTCCTCCCATACCCAGAACCGTAGCGGTGGGGTACGACAAAAAGATCGATCAACCGATCAATCCAGAGGCAAAGCCCAACAAAACCTGGATGATTCCGCTGCGGGCCGTCGTCAGCTATCCGGAACGAGATCTGGCTGCGACGCGATCGTCACGTCCCGTCCGTCCTGCGCCGCACGGTCGGCTGACCGTAGGTAGAGCAGCGCCGTCAGGAAGTAGGCCAGCCCGATCACGATCACCGCAGCCGGTGAATGCCCGTTGGCCGGAAGGAGAATCGCGGTCACCACCGTCGCGCTGACGAAGGTGAGATTGAAGAGAGTGTCGTAGAGCGAGAAGACCCGGCCGCGGAATTCATCCGACACCTGCTGCTGCACCAGGGTGTCGACACAGATCTTCACGCCCTGCGCCACGAACCCCAATCCGAAGGCGGCGATGAGCAGCATCGGCATGGTGAACGGCAGCCCGAAGACCAACTGCAGCGCGCCGCCGAAGAAGAGCAGCGCGGCCGGCCACCGCACGTATCCGAGGTGCCGAGCGGCGACCGGAGTGACCACTGCGGCCAACCCGCCGCCGAGCGCCGTCGCGGCGACGACCTGAGCCAGCCCGGTGATGCCGGCCCGGAAGAATCCGTCGTCGGTGAAGTAGTTGCGATACAGCAGGAGCGTGCAGATCGTCGTTATTCCGTAGCAGAAACGCTGGACGCCGATCATCGTGAGGGCCCGTGCGACCGGTGGGTGCGAGGCGATATGTCGCGCACCGGCCACCAGGCCGGCCAGCACCATTCGCGGCGTCTCGCGCGCACTGCGTTGCACGTCATCCGGCCCGAGTGCCGTCCGCTCGAAACCATGGGCGGCTAGCGCCGACATGAGGTACGGCACCGTCGCCGCCACCGCCACGACGGCATAGGCCCCGTTGGTGTCGCCGATCCAATGGCGCACGCCGATCGCCGCCCCGCCTCCCACTGTTGTGGCGATCGCTCCCGCGGTAGTCGAGAACGCGTTGCCGGTGATCAGCTCAGCGTCGTCCACCACGTGCGGCAGCGACGCGGAGAGCGCGGAGAGGAAGAAGCGATTCACCGAGATGACGACGAGCGCACTGGCGAAGAACGGCTGCCCATGCACATCGGAGGCGATCTCGGCGGCCACCCCGACGATGCAGAGTGCCCGGACAACATTGGCGAAAACCAGCACCCGCTGCCGCCACCAACGGTCGAGCAGAACCCCGGCGAATGGGCCGACGAAGGAGTACGGGAGCAGGATCACCGCGAAGCCGGCCGCGACGTCGCGGGGAGTGGTCGCCCGATCAGGATTGAAGAGGACGGCGCCGGCCAGGGAGGCCTGAAAGACCCCGTCTCCGATCTGAGCGGAGAGCCGAGTTGTGAGCAGACGCTGGAAACCGGGTCGCTGGAACGCGGCTCGTAGGTGCCCGCGGTGACTCACCCCTGCAACGCTAGTGCTCATTCCGAGGTGCCGCCTTGGAGGGTGCAGGCGCATCTTCGACCCGGACCAGGCAAGATAGTCCCTGTGGCGGATGCAGAGGAGCCCTGGACCGGGCTGCTCCCTGCATCCGGACGCCTCCTGGTCGCCGCGCCGTCGCTGATCGAGTCCACCTTCAGCCGCACCGTCATCTTCCTGCTCGAGCACGACGGCGGAGGCACGGTGGGGGTAATCCTCAACCGCCCCTCGCGGACGCCGGTCGGGCAGGTGCTGCCGGACTGGCACGACGCCGTCAGCGATCCGGCGGTCGTCTTCACCGGCGGTCCGGTGCTTCCCGACGGCGCGCTCTGTATCGGCGCGCTGCGCGAGGCCGAGGCGGCCCTGCTCGGACGCGATAGCGTCCGGGTCGTCTCCGACGAGCTCGGCACGGTTGACCTCGACGCGGATGTCGAGCTGGTCAGCTCAGCCACCACCAAGCTGCGTGTCTTCGCCGGGCACGCCGGCTGGGCGCCGTCGCAGCTCGACGACGAACTCCGCGAGGGGTCGTGGTTCGTGGTCGAGGGCTCCCCCGACGACGTCTTCGCCGAGTCTCCGCAGACTCTCTGGCGGGACGTCCTGCGCCGCCAGGGGCCGCCGCTGAGTCTCGTATCCACGTATCCCTCCGAGGTCGGGCTCAACTGATCTGCCGCGAGAGCGAGTCAGGCGAACAGCGGCGGGAGGGCGAAGAGCATGATGACCGACCAGGTGACGTGGGTCAGCGCCGGAGCAAGCACTCCCCCGGACGCGCGGCGTTGTAGCGCGAGCACGAGCCCGAGGGTGACGGCGGCGAAGACCAGCATTGGGTTGCGCGTGGCGATGGTGACCAGCGCGTAGATGACCGTGGAGACGGCCACCGGATGGCGGCGGCCGATCGCGGCGAAGAGCGCGCCCCGGAAGAAGATCTCCTCGGCGACCCCGTTCAGGACCGTCACCACCAGCACCAGTGGCGTAGAGCCCTTCCGAGCGTGGGCCAGCACGTGCTCGGTGAGATCACGCAGCGCCGGGATTTCCCGGACGACCAATGCACCGACGACGAAGATCGCCGCGGCGACCAGGCCGACAACAATCGGAGTGATGATCGGGCGGCGTAGGTCGCCGCGCCAGTCGATCCAGCCGAGGTGCAGCGGGCCGGAGAGAAAGCCGCCGACGGTCCAGACGGCGGCCAGTAGCAGAGTGAGCGGATAGAAGGCGGCGCTTCCCGGCGCCGCGGCGAGCGAGAAGCCGAGGACGACGGCGCCGACGACCAGCGTCAGACCGACCACGACGCGGCGCCGCATGAACTCGCTATCGGGTTGGGTGTGGTCGCGCGGGACCCGCTCTACCAGCGCCGGACCGAGGAGGCGACGAACCGTCCGCTCAACTCCGGGCGCCCGACTGGTCACCGGCCGGCTTCCGCTCGTTCGGCTTCGGCTCGTTCGGCTTCGGCTCGTTCGGCTTCGGCTCGTTCGGCTTCGTCACGCTGGGCCAGGGCAAGTCGCACCGCTTCGTCGTACCCGATGCGCTCCCCGGGCACAACGTCGAGGATCGAGTCGTCGTGTACCACGACCTCGTTGCTCATCGAGTCGATGAGGTTCCGGGCGGTCGTCAGGTCGACGTCGGTGACGAGGGCGAGCCAGAGCGACGAGAGGGACGGGGTGAGCATCGGGACCCCGATCATCGGTAGCGGCCGGTGATTGCTCAGACGGGCCGCCCGCTGCAGCATGTCGGCGTAGCGCAGCACCTCCGGCCCGCCGATCTCGTAGACCTGCCCGGCGGCAGCCGGAACGTCGAGCACGCCGACCAGGTACCGGATCACGTCGAGGAGCGCGATCGGTTGGGTGCGCGTGTAGACCCAGCGCGGCGTGACCATCACCGGCAAGTGGGCCACCAGCTGTCGGGTGAGCTCCCAGGAGATTCCTCCGTGCCCGATCACGACGGCGGCCCGCAGCACGGTCACCGGTACACCGGCTTCGCCGAGGAGGTGCTCCACCTCTCGCCGGGAACGCAGGTGATCGGAGAGCTTCTCGTCGTCCGCGCCCAGACCGCCGAGGTAGATGATCTGCTGAACTCCCGCTTCGGCCGCCGCCGCACCGAAGGCCCGGGCCGCTGCGGCGTCGGTCTTCACGAAGTCCGCCGAGTCCAGCGAGTGCACCAGGTAGTAGGCCGCACTGACACCGTCCAGCGGGCCGGCCAGACTGGCCGGATCGCTGACGTCGCCGGCCACCGGCGCGCCGGCCCCGTGGTAGTCGTCCGGGTGGCGGGTCATCGCCCGCACCTCGTAACCTGCATCCTCCAGCGCGCCGGTCAAGTGCGAGCCGATGAACCCGGAGGCGCCGGTTACCAGCACACGGTTCGTAGGAGGTTTGGTCACGGCTGCAGCCTGCCCCGGTGGGCAGCCGCCCAAACGCGCCGCGCCGAGCTGGCCGAGCCCGACCGGCTAACTGAGACTGACCAGGGCTCGGACGTCCTCGATCGGCAGGTCACCCGACGCGACGTAGGCGGTCACCTCGGACTCCTGCAGTTGTGCCGCGCCGCCATAGATGGAGAGGAACGCGGTGTCCGCCGCGTCACGCCCGGTCGAGATGCGCAGCAGCGTCTCCCGCGGCGCCAGCAGCGTCGCGTCGACGACCCGCCACACGCCGTCGACCAGCGCTTCGGCGACCGCGTGGAAGTCCATCGGCTCCAAGCCGGGGGCATAGACGGCGACGAGCCGAGCCGGCACCTCCATCGCCCGCAGCAGCGCGACCACCAGGTGGGCGTAGTCGCGGCAGACGCCTTGGCGATGCAGCAGCGTATCCACCGCTCCGTCGGTCGGGCCGCTGCTGCCCGGAACGTAACTTAGTTGCGAGCCGACCCAGGACGAGACGGCCGCCAGCAACTCGGCCCGGGACTCGATCCCGCTGAACTCGGCCAACGCGATCGCGCCGAGCCGATCGGACTCGGCGTAGCGGGACGGGCGGATGTAAGTGATCTCGTCGGTGATGGTGGCACTGATCGGCTCCGAACGGCCGGTGGCGGTGGCGGTGTAGTCGAGCACCAGCCGTCCGGGCTTCGCATCCAGCAGGTGCACCCGTCCGACGTCGGCCAGATGCACCTCGCGGGCCTCGATCGCGGTTCCGCCGAGGGTGATCTCCAGGTCGTCGGTCACCCGGGCCTCGTCGGCCACCGCGACCTGCAGCATCATCCGCACCGGGTCGTAGACGTCCACCACCAGATGGGCGCCGACGATGCGGGTCAGGTCGGAACTCAGATCAGGCATTCATCCATACTGCGCTACCGGTGTTACGGCTGGTTACGGCAGTTCGTGACCGGAGGCGGCCAGTGCGGTGACCAGCATCTGACCGCAGAGATGCATGACCTCCTGACGGCTCACCTCTGGAGTGTCGAGCCAGCGCAGGCAGGTCGAGGTCAGGAAGGTCATCCACGAGCGGACGGCCAGTTCCGTGGCCGGTGACGGATTGTCGAGCCAGCTCAGGATCCGCTTGCTGTAGATGTCCTGGTTGTTGTCCAGCAGGGCCCGGGTCTCGGCATTGGCCGCGGCGAAGCGGTAGATGAGCCGGTAGGCGTGCGGGTGCTCCTCGACGTAGTCGAAGTAGGCATCCAGGGCGGCGGCGAGCCGGGCCGCCCCGCGCAGGGTCGGATCCTGCTCGGTCATGTGGGTCAGCCGCGCGCTCTCGGTGCGAGCCGCGGCGGCGATCAGCGCGGCCTTCCCCGGGAAGTAGTGGTAGACGAGGTTGCGAGAGATTCCGGCCGCCCGGGCCACGTCCTCAAGCGAGACGTCGCCCTTGGCCGGGTCACCGAAGAGGTCGATGGCGATGTCGACCAGTTGCTCTCGGCGCTGTTCGGGGGGAAGCCGGGCACCGGTGAGCCCCGGGGCTCGGCCCGCTGGAGGGAGGGAGTTGGACATTTGTCAGAGACGCTACTAGTTTCGGTGCCCCAGGCGCCATTGGAACGTCGTACAATAGCGCCCAACACGGAGAAATTGTCGCCCCTGCGTATCGGCGGGTGCGGCGCACGTGTGCCGGGAGGGGAGAGCATGACCGGGAGGGTCGCAAGTCCAGGAGAGGTGCTGCGTCCGATGGCGCGCAGATCGGGGTACGGGCGCGCCACGCCGCGGTTGGAGGAGGTGGCGGCCGACGTCTGGGCGTGGCTCTATCCGGTGCAGTGCCGGGGCGAGGCCAACGCCGGAATCGTGGTCGGTGCCGATTCGGCGCTGATCGTCGACACCCTGTGGGACGAGGTGCAGGCGCGCACGATGCTGGCGGCCATGCAGCCGATGTTGGGTGAGACCGCCCGGCTGACCGTGGTGAACACACATGCCGACGGCGACCACTGGTGGGGAAACGCGGCCATGCCAGAGGAGGCGACGATCGTCGCCAGCGCGGCCAGCCTGAGCGAGATGCGCTCGGAGGTGAGCGCCACCACGGCCGAGTGTCGACGCTTGCCGGATCGCAGCTTCACCGGACGGATGAATCTCGACGTGAGCGGAAGGCATGTGGAGATCATCGAGGTCGGTCCGGGGCACTCGGCCGGTGACGTGGTGGTGCACGTGGGTGACCGCGGCGTCGTCTTCGTCGGTGATCT
This sequence comes from Jatrophihabitans sp. GAS493, assembly GCF_900230215.1. NCBI lineage: Bacteria > Bacillati > Actinomycetota > Actinomycetes > Jatrophihabitantales > Jatrophihabitantaceae > Jatrophihabitans > Jatrophihabitans sp. GAS493. Next base: position 887,807 of record NZ_LT907982.1, read on the forward strand.
GGTGTCGGTGGGGAGCACTCCGGTCGCCTGGCACGGCCCGATCAGTAACGTCATCGCGGCGCTCGACACGGTGCTGGGATGCGATCCGGTGGCGATCATCCCCGGTCACGGTCCGGTGGCCAGGCGCAGCGATGTGCTCGCGGCCCGCGATTACTGGTGCTGGGTGGCAAGCGAGTCGCAGCGGCTCTGCTCCGGCGGTCATGATCCGGTCCACGCCGCCCGTCTGATGAGCCGGTCGGAGCAGTTCGAACGGTGGCGGCTCTGGGATCAGCCCGAGCGCCTGGTCGGCAATGTGCTCACTGCTTATCGAGATCTGCGCCAGCCGCCGCTGAGTCTCGGCGCCTGAGCTGACCGAAGATTCGCCGGCTGGCGAGTGAGACGCCAAGAGGGGCGGACCAAGCGGTCCGCCCCTCTTCACGTCTTGCTCGTAATACGACCCGCTAGCTATGAGACTTAGCGCTCCACGGTTCCGGCGATGAAGTCGTCGACCGCGCGGCGAGCCTCGTCATCGTTGTACTGGACCGGTGGGGACTTCATGAAGTACGAGGAGGCCGAGAGGATCGGTCCACCGATGCCACGGTCGAGCGCGATCTTCGCAGCGCGCAGCGCGTCGATGATGACACCGGCCGAGTTCGGGGAGTCCCAGACCTCGAGCTTGTACTCCAGGCTCAGCGGCACGTCACCGAAGGCCTTGCCCTCCAGGCGGACGAAGGCCCACTTGCGGTCGTCCAGCCAGGCAACGTAGTCCGACGGGCCGATGTGCACGTTGTCGGCACCGAGGTCGCGATCGATCTGCGACGTGACCGACTGCGTCTTGGAGATCTTCTTCGACTCCAGACGGTCGCGCTCCAGCATGTTCTTGAAGTCCATGTTGCCGCCGACGTTCAGCTGCATCGTGCGCTGAACCTCGACGCCGCGGTCTTCGAAGAGCTTCGCCAGGACGCGGTGGGTGATGGTGGCACCGACCTGCGACTTGATGTCGTCACCGACGATCGGAACACCGGCGGCCTCGAACTTGGCGGCCCACTCCGGCGTGCCGGCGATGAAGACCGGAAGCGCGTTGACGAAGGCGACCTTGGCGTCGATGGCGCACTGGGCGTAGAACTTCGCGGCCTTCTCCGAACCGACCGGCAGGTAGCAGATCAGCACGTCGACCTTGGCTTCGCGAAGGGCGGCCACGATATCGACCGGCGCCTCGTCCGACTCCTCGATCGTCTCGCGGTAGTACTTGCCGAGACCGTCGAGGGTGTGGCCGCGCTGCACGGGAATGTCCAGTGGCGGGACGTCACAGATCTTGATGGTGTTGTTCTCGCTGGCGACGATCGCCTCGGAGAGGTCGCGGTTGACCTTCTTCGCGTCCACGTCGAACGCGGCGACGAAGTCGATGTCACTTACGTGGTACGGGCCGAACTTCACGTGCATCAGGCCGGGAACCTTGGCCGACGCATCGGCGTCCTTGTAGTAATGCACGCCCTGGACCAGGGATGCTGCACAGTTACCGACGCCAACAATGGCGACGCGAATTCTGCCGCCGGTCGCATTCTGCGAGACCATCAGCGGTCCTCCTTCGGGTTGGTGGTTCTCTGGGTTGATGTATTGCTGGTCTTCTCGTTTTCAATCAATTCGTTGAGCCAGCGAACCTCGCGGTCCACTGATTCCAGGCCGTGCTCCTGTAGTTCGAGCGTGTAGCGGTCCAGCCGCTCCCTGGTGCGAGCCAGGGCGCTCTTCATGCCGTCCCGCTGCTCCTCGACCCGACGGCGTCGACCCTCCAGGATCTGCATCCGGATGTCCGACCTCGTCTGGGCGAAGAACGCCAGCCGGGCTCCGAATCCCTCATCGTCGAAGGCGTCGGGTCCGACTTCACTCAGCAGTTCCGCCAGGCGTTCCTTGCCCTCCGCGGTGAGCATGTAGACGCGCTTGCCGCGTCGTGCCCGGCCGCCCGCGCCCGCCGTCGGCGTGACCTCTTCCTCGGTGGTCCAGCCGGCTTCGGAGAGCTTTCGCAGGGTTGGGTAGAGCGAACCGTAGGAGAACGCGCGAAACGTCCCCAGCAGGCCGGAGAGTCGCTTGCGAAGCTCGTATCCGTGCATCGGGCTCTCGTTCAAAAGGCCCAGGATCGCAATCTCCAGCAACTGACTCACCCCCATCGGTGCACTCATCCCCAGTGCCATCGCACCCGCCGGAGCGGGCATCAGGAGCGTCAGTGGATGTGTCGTCCCGATGTATCAGCGCGATAGCTTGATGTATCAGCACGATACATCAGCCCGAGACGCCAGGTAACCACCCGTTGGCTATGAGATGAACAACAGGGGTGATTCCGGTCGGATTGGGCTGCGGCACCCCGACACTGCCCCGGTGAACGTCGGTTTGCGGTGCCGGATCGACGTTTCGCGGGGCAGAGTGAACTCCGGGCGGGGGCGCGCTACTCGCTGAATGCCTGCCGGACGCTCTGAATCGCGGCGTTGATGTCAGTTCCGGTGTTCTTCTCGGTCGTTGCCCGAGCCTCGACGCGGGCGTCCTTGGGCAGGATGGGGAAGATTCCCGGCGGCGGTGCGATCTCGACGTCCATGCCGGCCGAGATGTACAGCCCGCCCATTCCGCTCCATAGCAGCGCCGAGAGGTATTCGGAGAGCTCGTCGCGCGACATGGAATCGCGGTGTTCCAGCCACCAGTCCCCGGCGCTGCGGATGAAGCCGACGATTGCCACGCCCCAGGGGCGGGCTCGGATCGGGTCCAGTCCGCTGGTCTTCATGTAGAAGGCGATCTGCATGCTCACCAGCTCGCCGATGATGCTCGGGTAGTCGAGGACCCGGCGTCGCTCGTCGCGCGGCGAGAGGGCCTCGCTGTTCTGGGCGACCCGCATCATCACGAAGCGGTACACCTCGGGCCGTTCGTCGATCTCGGTGAGGAATGCGCTGACACCGGCGGCCAGCGTGTCGCGGGGCAGGGTAACCCCCTCCAGGGCCGCCACCAGACCCTCGATGAGGTGGGTCGCCGCCTGCTCGGCGACGGCCTGGTGGAGGTCGGCCTTGTCGCTGAAGTAGCGATAGATCACAGTCTTGCTGGTCTTGGCGGTGGCCGCGATCTGGTCCATGCCGACGTTCGCGCCGTACTCGATGACGGCTTCGGTGGCCGCGTCGATCAGCTCCGACCGCCGCGCCTTGCGATGTTCGGCCCAGCGCTCACGGCGTCCGTCCGTTCGTGTCGCCCCGTGTTTCTTGGAGGATTCAGCAGTTGGACGCTCGCCCGTGCCGCGGCGCACACTGGACGCGGCAACCTCCACGACCTCGTTGGCGGTGCCGACTGCCGTGCCCACTGTGTGGCCAACGACATTGGCGACGCCATCCTGAACTGCTTCGACTATTGCCGCGGCGGGACCCGACGTTGGACGCTTCATGTGTCTCAAGGTAGCCGATACTGGCAAACTCAAGTATGTTACCCCCCAGTAACTCTAAAAATTAGCGTGCAAGGGAAGGACCAGTCGTGGCCACAGCAAAACCGCGAAGGGCCGCCATCGTCGGCGGCAATCGCATTCCGTTCGCCCGGTCGAACGGACCGTATTCACACGCGTCGAACCAGGACATGCTCACCGCCACCATCGACGGTCTGGTCGCGCGCTACGGGTTGCAGGGAGAGCGTCTGGGCGAGGTCGCGGCGGGCGCGGTGCTCAAGCACGCACGCGACTTCAACCTCACCCGCGAATGCGTCCTCGGCTCGAAGCTGAGCCCACAGACCCCGGCCTACGACGTGCAGCAGGCCTGCGGCACCGGGCTGGAGACGGCGATTCTGGTCGCCAACAAGATCCGCCTCGGCCAGATCGACTCGGGCATCGCCGGCGGCACCGACACCACCTCGGACGCGCCGCTCGCGGTCTCGGACGATCTGCGCAAGACGCTGCTCGACGCGAACCGGGCCAAGGGCGTTCCGGCTCAGCTGAAGACTCTGCTCAGCGTGCGTCCGGCCCACCTCGCGCCGGAGCGCCCGGAGAACTCCGAACCCCGCACCGGGTTGTCGATGGGCGAGCACGCTGCCATCACGGCCGAGCAGTGGGGCATCACCCGCGAGGCGCAGGACCAGTTGACGGTGGAGAGCCACCAGAAGCTGGCCGCCGCCTATGACCGCGGCTTCTTCGACGACCTCATCACGCCGTTCCGCAAGCTGTCCAAGGACAACAACCTTCGCGGCGACTCGACGATCGAGAAGCTGGCCAAGCTCAAGCCGGTCTTCGGCAAGGGACTGGACCACCCGACGATGACGGCGGCGAACTCCACGCCCCTCACCGACGGCGCCTCGGCGGTGCTCCTCTCCACCGACGAGTGGGCCGCCGAGCACAAGCTGCCGGTCTGGGCCTACCTCACCGACGCCGAGACCTCGGCGCTGGACTACGTCCACGGCGACATCAAGGACGACGGCCTGCTGATGGCGCCGATCTACGCGGTGCCACGTCTGCTGGCCCGCAACGGGCTCACCCTGCAGGACTTCGACTTCTACGAGATTCATGAGGCGTTCGCCTCTGTCGTGCTGGTCAACTTTGCCGCCTGGGAGGACCCGGCGTTCTGCAAGGAGCGCCTCGGCCTGGACGCGCCGCTCGGCGCGATCGACCGCAGCAAGCTGAATGTCAACGGATCATCACTGGCCGCCGGTCACCCGTTTGCGGCAACCGGTGGGCGCATCGTCGCGTCGCTGGCCAAGCAACTTCACGAAGCCGGCCCGGGCAAGCGGGGCCTCATCTCAATCTGTGCAGCAGGCGGCCAGGGTGTCGTCGCGATTCTGGAGAGTGCAGCCAAATGAGTGACAAGTACCAGGAGATAGTCAGCGGCGGCGTGGGCAAGACGGTCGCCACCAAGCTCGGCCTGCCCCGCCCGGCCATCCTGCGCCGCTACAAGGCTGGAGCGCCGCTGGTCAACGGGCCGGTGCTGGTCGGTTCGATCGGCGAGGGCGTCAAGGAACTCAGCGACATCCTGCGCGATGCCGGTGCCGAAGTGCAGACCGAGGACTCCGACGCCGCCAAGTGGGGCGGACTCGTCCTCGATGCCACCGGTGCCGAGTCGCCGGCCGACCTGGCCGGGCTGCAGTCGTTCTTCGGCGGTGCGCTGCGACGCCTCAAGGGCGGTGGCCGGGTGATCGTGCTCGGTCGAGTTCCCGATGGTGAGAACCCGGTACGCGACGCCGCCCGTCACGGCCTGGACGGGTTCATCCGCTCACTGGCCAAGGAGGTGCGAGGCGGTGCCACGGCCAACCTCGTGCTGCTGGACGGAGAGGCCTCGCCGGAGTCGGCGCTGCGCTTCTTCCTCTCCGGCCGTTCGGCCTACGTCGACGGCCAGGTGGTGCGCGTCGGATCCGGTGCCGCGCCGGCGCCGGCCGACTGGAACCAGCCGCTGGCCGGCAAGATCGCCGTCGTGACCGGTGCCGCCCGCGGTATCGGGGCGGCGATCGCCGAGGTGCTGGCCCGCGATGGGGCCACCGTTATCTGTGCCGACCTCCCGTCGGCCGGTGACAACCTGGCCAAGGTCGCCAACAAGGTTGGGGGGACCACGCTGCAGTTGGACATCTCCGCGCCCGATGCGGCGGAGAAGATGCTGGAACTGGCCAAGGAGCGCTACGGCAAGCTCGACATCGTCATCCACAATGCCGGCATCACCCGCGACAAGCTGCTGGCCAACATGAAGCCTGAGGTCTGGTCGTCGGTGATCGCGGTCAACCTGGAGTCGCAGCTGCGGGTCAACGCGGCGCTGCTGGCCAGCGACGTCTTCAGCGACGACGGACGCATCGTCTGCCTCGCCTCGACCAGTGGCATCGCCGGCAACCGCGGCCAGACGAACTACGCGGCCAGCAAGGCGGGCGTCATCGGGATGGTCCGCTCCTTCGCTCCGGCCTTCGCCCAGACCGGCGCCACCATCAACGCCATCGCACCGGGCTTCATCGACACCGACATGACGCACGCGATCCCCTTTGCGACGCGGGAGGTCGCTCGGCGTCTGAATGCCCTGCAGCAGGCCGGACTTCCGGTCGACGTGGCCGAGACGGCCGCCTGGTTCGCATCGTCTTCGGCCGGTGGCGTAAACGGTCAGGTGCTGCGCGTCTGCGGTCAGAACCTGGTCGGGGCCTGAGGTGACCGCTTCGGTCAAGAACGAGACGTCGCTCCCGCCGAAGATCCGGGCGCTCAGCGCGCCACCGAAGATGGGGCCGCTCTTCCTGCGGGCGGCCCTCGGCGCCCGCGGGCCGCACGGCAAGACGACGCCATCCACGGTCTTCACGCTGAACGACCAGAAGATCGACGCCGCTCACCTCGCGGCATACCAAAGCGTCTGCGGGTTCGGTGGACGGGACGAGTTGCCGGTCACCTATCTACATGTGCTGGCCTTTCCGCTGCAGATGTCGCTGATGGTCGAGCCGGAGTTCCCGTTCCCGGCGCCGGGCACGGTGCACGTCAACAACACGATCAGCCAGCTTCGCCCGGTCACCCTGGACGAGGTGGTGAACCTGCGGGTGCATGCGGAGAACCTCCGACCGCACGACTCGGGTCGCCAGATCGATCTCGTCTCGCAGGCGTTCGTCGGTGACGAGCTGGTCTGGACCGATCGCAGCACCTACCTGCGGCGTGGCAAGCCGAGCGGTTCAGCTGGCGAGAAGTCGGCTGGTGAAAAGTCGGCTGGTGAAAAGTCGGAAGCCAAGCCGAAGGTGCGTCCGGTCGAGCAGTTGCCGGGCGGAGTCGCGGCACTGATCAAGGTCCCCGGCGACATCGGCCGCAAGTACGCGGGCGTCTCGGGAGATAGCAACCCGATTCATCTGCACAACCTCACGGCCAAGGCCTTCGGGTTCAAGGGTGCGATCGCCCACGGCATGTGGCTCAAGGCCCGCACGATTGCCTCGCTCGAGGGACGCTTGCCCGACAGCTTCACGGTGGATGTCGCCTTCAAGACACCGGTCTTCCTGCCGTCCCGAGTCGCCCTACGCTCCGAGCAGCATCGGTCGGCCGGCGCGAGCCGCACGTCGTTGGATGTGCGTAATGCCAAGAGTGGGAAACCGCACCTCAGCGGAACGGTCTATTAACTGGCGGTAATTGCCGAAAAACACGGCAACGTACCACGAGAGCCAGCCTGTGAAGGAATATCCACAGGCTGGCTCTCTACTGTTGTGAGGGACGTTACCGTCGGGTAGGTTGAGCGGTCTGTAGGTGACCCAGATCTCGTCTACTCGTGAGTTTTCATAGACTCGTGGGTAACGTGGATGGGTGACCGAAGAGACAATGCAGTCGAGTCGGGGGATGGCACATGAATTTTAAGAAGAAAATCTCAGTCACCAAGCCGGTGGGGATCGCCGCTGTGATCGGCGGAGTCGCCTTGAGCGTGGTCGGAGTCGTCGCCGGGGCGACAGGTGCGTCGGCGCTCTCCACCATCAACGCCACGGTGCTGACGAACTGCACGATTCCGGTGGCCGGACTCGAGCAGTATTCGGCCCATGTGAAGGCCGACATCCCCTCCACGGCCAAGGTCGGTGACCAGGTCACCCTGCAGAACTTCTCGATCAGCATCACGCTGAACGTCGCGACCACCGACGCGCTGCAGATTTTGGGTGCCACCACCTTGGAAGGCTCGATCACCGCCGGTGCATCGCTGACCAATGCGTCGCCCAGCAATCTGCAGATCACCGCGACCGTGCCGAAGACCCCGGTCCCGCAGACCCAGAACGCCCAGGGTGACGGCCCGGAGTTCACCATCACCGCCACCGGCCCGTCGCCGACCGCGACCCTGACGGCGCAGGGCACGGCCACCCTAACCGCTACGACGGTCAACGCGGTCTTCAATCCCAAGAACGCGGCCGGCACCAGCGTCCTTCCGGTCGCGAAGCAGACCATCCCGTGTAGCTACGATCCGAAGGCGAATCTCGTCCTCGGCTCGATCCCGGTCACTGCGGCCGGCCCGGTTGTGACCGCGACCCCGGTCCCGACGGCCACGCCGGCTCCCACCGCGACGCCGATCCCGACGGCCACACCCGCACCGACGGCCACCCCGGAGCCCGGCTCGACCCCGACGCCGGAGCCTGCGGCCACGGCGACACCGGTCCCGACGGCCACACCCGCGCCGACCGCCACCCCGGAGCCGGTAGCTACTGCCACTCCGGCGCCTGAGGCGACTGCCACCCCGGAGCCTGAGGCGACTGCCACTCCGGAGCCGACCGAGACGCCGCTTCCGCCGCTAGTCTTCGCAGTCGATGCGTCCGGTTCGCCGATCGCCAACGGAACCACGCTGACGCCGGGCCAGAACGTGTTGATCGGACTCTCCGGCGTTGCCCCGGACACGGCGATGGACATCGTTCTCCACTCGACGCCGCAGGACTTGGGCACGACCACCTCGGACGAAGACGGGGACGTCGTCTACCCGTTCACCGTCCCGACCGGACTTGAGGCCGGTGCGCACAAGCTGATCTTCACCGGCGGCGGCACGAGTGCTGAGTTCGACTTCGTGGTGGCGGCGGACGCCTCGGGCGTCGATCCGCTGGTGGTCACGCCGGTGCCGACGAACACGGACACCAACCTGGCCAGCACCGGCTACGACTCACGCCCGGTGGTCTTCGGCGGCGTTGCCCTTGTCGTCGGCGGTGTCTTCCTGCTGGTCTACGGCCAGCGTCGACGGGCCTCCTCGCCAGCCCATGACGCCGGAGCCAACTACTTCTCCGGCTGGTTCGACAACCTCCGGTAGGTCAGTAGGCCCCTAGTTCGAAGGGGGAGTTTTCTTCCCGGATTCCGGGAAGAAAACTCCCCCGTTTTGCATCATCCGAATACGACGGAAGCCGCCACCCGAGTGATCGGGTGACGGCTTCCTGGTTTCATGGTCTCGCCATCACGGGGCAGGCGAGACCACGAACCCTAAGCGGAGGGGTTGGACGCCGAAGCGCTCGTTGCCCTCCGCCGCCGACGCGGCGCTGGGATCGCCTCGCCGTCTTTGGCGGGCCCTGTGCCGACGGCCCCGGCGGCCGAGGCCGCGTAGGCAGAGTCGAGCTGGGCCCGGATGAAGACTCCGACTGCATGTACAGCGTCGGCCGCCTCCCGCAGCATCCCCGCCTGTGTGTGACCGCTATGCCAGAGCTCCGGAAACTCCCGGTACTCAACATCCACGCCGCCCGCTCGCGCCGTCTCGACGAAGCGGCGAATCTGCGGCAGCAGCAACTCTGAAGTTCCCACGTGCACCAGCATCGGTGGCAGCCCACTCATGGTGGCGTACATCGGTGCGTAGCCCGGGGTCTTCGGGTCGGCGTGCCCGCGGTAGGCGGCAGCGTTGTTGCGGCCCCACGCGGTGTTCACCACCAGATCTCGGCTCTTCGCGACGTCCTCGTCACTCGGGTCGGTCCACGGAGAAAGCAGAGCCAGCGCGCCCGGGGTCACGCCATGGTCGTCGATGAGGCGTCGGGCGGTGGCCACTGAGAGACCGCCGCCGGCCGAGTCGCCGCTGATGGCGATCTGGTCGGGAGCGAAGCCGTGGGCCCGGACGATATCCATGAACGCCGCAACCGCATCGTCCACCGCCGCCGGGTACGGGTTCTCCGGAGCCAACCGGTAGTCGAGGGCGAAGACGACCGCGCCACTCTCGCGAGCCAGAAACGCGGCCAGCGAGCGGTGGGTGGTCAGCGAACCGACGGTGTAGCCACCGCCGTGCAGGTAGAGCACGGCCCGCGGGCGGTCGGTGGCGCCAACGGTGATCCGTTCGGCCGGCCGGCCGCCCAGCGTCAGTGGCTCGACCACGCTTCCCGAGGGCAGCGGCTGGCTCGCTCCGGTGAAGTCGAGGATGCGCCGCGACGCCTTCGTCGGCATCCGGTGGTGCAGCGTCACCCAGTACATCGGCTTGAGCGTGGCGACCACCGCGCCCCGGGGCAGGTAACGAGGCTTCATCTACTTGCCGTCGGCGATGGCGGCCGCCTTCAGCTCGGTCGGAACCTTGCGCTGCGGCACCGTCCGGCGCGCGTAGCGGGCACCGAAGCGCTGGTAGCTCGAGCCGACGGCGCGGATGACTAGGTCGAGAGCCTTGGCGTCGGGGCCGACGAGCACCCGGGCCTTTCCCCGTTCGGAGGCACGCAGGATCGTCTTGGCCGCCGCCTCCGGCGAGGTGATGGCCAGCTTCTTGTCGAAGAAGTTGCCGAGCACGGCCGCGTCCAGGCCGTCGACTGCCCCTGCGTTGCGCGCGATGGCTGTCTTGATGCCGCCGGGGTGAACGCAGGTCACCAGCACCGGGTGACCCTGCACCAGCATCTCCTGCCGCAGCGCCTCGGTGAAGCCGCGCACCGCGAACTTGGCGGCGTTGTAAGCACCCTGGCCGGGAACGGAGAGGAGGCCGAAGAGCGAGGAGACGTTCACCAGCCGGCCGTCGCCGGAGGCGATCAGGTGCGGCAGGAACGCCTTGGTGCCGTTGACGACACCCCAGAAGTCGACGTTCATGACCCGCTCGATCTGCTCGAAGCTCATGTCGTTGATATCGCCGGTGAAGGCGATGCCGGCGTTGTTGATGACGATTCCAACGGTGCCGAACTCGGCGATCACGGCATCGGCGTAGGCCAGGAACTCGGCGCGGTCGGTCACGTCAAGGCGATCGGACTTCACGGTCGCGCCGAGAGCCCGGGCCTGGCGGGCGGTCTCATCCAGGCCGGTGGTGTCGACGTCGCTGATCGCGAGCTTGGCGCCGCGCTTGGCGAGGTCGAGCGCCAGGGCCCGTCCGATACCCGAACCGGCGCCGGTGATGACCGCGACTCTGCCGCTGAATGTCATGAAGCATCCTTAACTGAGGTGAGCGCACGACGGTCGTTGTGCGCAGTGCTGCGGTAGGCCGCGAGATCGAAGTTGCGGGTGATCCGCCGGAAACTAAAGGTGAAACTCGACCAGAGGGTGGTGTTGTTACCGTGGGCATCGAGGTACCAACTGGCGCAGCCGCCGGTCGTCCAGACGCTCTTGCTCATCTTCTGCTGCACTGACTTGTTGAAGCTGTCCTGCTTGTCCTTACGGACCTCCACGGTGGCCAGATCGTGCTTGCGCATCGCGTCCAGGGCGGAGAGCAGGTAGTTGATCTGGGACTCGATCATGTAGACCATCGAGCTGTGGCCGAGGCCGGTGTTCGGGCCGACCAGGAAGAAGAGATTGGGGAAACCGGCCACGGCGGTTCCCTTGTAGGCCTGCTGTCCACCGGTACGCCAGACCTCGCCGAGCGTCGAGCCGTCCGGACCCTTGATCGAGTCGGCGATCGGCGGGTCGGTGACGTGGAAGCCGGTGGCCAGGATGATCGCGTCGACCTCGCGGACGGTGCCGTCCCGGCTGACGATGGCATTCGGACGGACCTCGGCGATTCCGTCGGTGATGAGTTCCACGTTCTCCCGCTGCAGGGCCGGGTACCAGGTGTTGGAGATGAGGATCCGCTTGCAGCCGATCTGCCAGGACGGGGTGACCTTCTCGCGCAGGTCGGCGCTCTTCACCTGCCGCGCGATGTGGCGCTCGGCGATGCGCTGGGGAACGTTGAGCAGCTTCGGGTTCTTGGCCATCCCGAGCACGATCAGCTCGCGGGCCCAGTAGATGGAGGAGCGGGCGATGCGCTGGGTGATCGGCAGGCGCTTGAACATCTGCCGCTCGGCCGAGGAGTACGGACGATCACTGCGGGGCATGATCCACGGCGCGGTGCGCTGGTAGACGTCCAGGCGCCCGGCGATCTTCGCCACCTCGGGGACGATCTGGATGGCCGAGGCGCCGGTACCGATGACCGCGACTCGCTTCCCCTCCAGGCTGATGTCGTGGTTCCACCGGGCGGAGTGGAAGAAGTCGCCGGTGAAGGTCTCGATGCCCTTGATGTCGGGCAGCGACGGCTCGCAGAGCGCACCGCTGGCACTGACCAGCACATCGGCGGTGAAGGTGCCGTTCGAGGTGTCGACGATCCAGGTGTTCGTGTCGGAATCCCAGTTGGCGGAGTTCACCTCGGTGTTGAAGAGCATGTTGTTGAGCACGCGGTACTTCTTGGCCGTCGTGCGCAGGTACTGCTGGATCTCCGGCTGCGGGGAGAAGGAGCGACTCCAGTTCGGGTTCAACTCGAACGAGAACGAATACAGGTGCGACGGGACGTCGCAGGCCGCACCGGGGTAGGTGTTGTCGCGCCAGGTGCCGCCGACCTCACTGCCCCGCTCGATGACGAGGTAGTCGCGGTCTCCGCGCTGGGTGAGGCGGATAGCGGTGCCGAGCCCCGCGAAGCCGCTGCCGACGATGAGGGCGCGCACATGGCGCGGGGTGGTGGCCGGGTCTGCGGCCAGCTGCGATTGTGCGGTCATGGAGGTAGGGTAATACCCTCATTGAACGTCAGTCAATAGTTAATGACAGATCGTCAGTAAGAGGGTTAGGGTGAACCGGTGACGACAGCGAAGCGGGTCCGGCTGGCCCCGGAGGAGCGGCGGGCGCAGCTCATCGCCTTGGGGCTGCAGATGCTGGCGACCCGCCCGCTCGAGGAGCTTTCAGTGGAGGAGCTGGCCGATCAGGCCGGCATCTCGCGAGGGCTGCTCTTCCATTACTTCAACTCCAAGCAGGAGTTCCACCTGGCGGTGGCGACCGAGGCGGCCCGGCACATGCTGGAGGTGACGGCCCCTGATCCGGACCTGCCGGCCGAGCAGCGCCTGGTGACCTCGCTGGGCAAGATGATCGACTACGTCACCGAGAACTCCGACACCTACATATCGCTGGTGCGCGGCGCGGCCAGCGGGGACGACGAGCTCCGTGCCCTCTTCGACGCGACCCGGTCGGCCAACGCGAACCGGATCCTGCAGTCGGCACCGGAGTTCGGGGTGACCCCCACCCCCGAGGTCGAGCTGGCGGTACACGGGTGGGTCGCCTTCGCCGAGGAGGTCATCGTGCGGTGGCTGCGGGCCGGCCAGCCCGGGGTCACCTCCCGGGAGCAGTTGATGCAACTGCTCGCCAACGCGCTCTTCGCGCTCGCCGGCGCCGCCAACGTTTGAGCGGCGACGTCCGAGCCCGCTTCCACACCACGTCACCGACCGGTGACGCCGTAAGCGATCAGTAATGGTCGCTCGGCCCCGATCCAGGGGTGTCTCACAGTGATCCGGCGCAGTATTGAGAGATGAGCGCTGCGGTGACACCCGGCTCATCGCAGACGGCTCGCTGGGCGCGTTGGAGCATCGCCGCCCTCTTCGGCCTGCTCAGCGCCGGGGTGGCCGTCGGCGTCGGCGAGCTGGTCGCCGCCTTCGTGCGGCCTGCGGCGTCGCCGATCATCGTCGTCGGCAACCGCATCATCCTGCTCACCCCGGAGCCGGTGAAGCGCTGGGCGATCCGTGAGTTCGGGACCAACGACAAGTCGACGCTGCTCACCGGGATCTACTTCGGCATCGCCCTGCTCGCGATGGGGCTCGGCCTCCTCGCTCTGCGCCGCCGCGTCTACGGCGTCGTCGGCTTCGGTGTCTTCGGTGTACTCGGCGTCTACGCCGCCCTCACCACCAATGCCCACCACGCCGCAGACGCCATCCCGGCCGTCTTCGCGGCCGCGGCCGGGATGGTTACGATCTGGTACCTCTTCTCCACCCTGAACCCGGCACCCGTCGCCGCCGAGGCCGGGCTGATCGCCGACCGACGCCTCTTCCTGCGGGGCACCCTGGCCGCGGCCGCGGTGACGCTCTTCGGCAGCCTCGGCGGGCGGGCCCTGCAGCGCAGCCGTTACAACGCCGCCGCCGCTCGGGCCGCGATCACCCTGCCGTCGCCGGCCAGCGAGGCGGGGACCCCAGCGGCCCCCGTCGCCGCGAGCGACCTCGGGGTCACCGCCAACGCCGCCACCTACGACCTCGGCAAGAGCGGGGTCCCGTTCCTCATCCCGTCCAAGGACTTCTACCGGATCGACACCGCCCTCACGGTCCCCCAGATCGATCCGGCTAAATGGCGACTACGCATCCACGGCATGGTCGAGCGCGAGATCACCCTCAGTTACGACCAGCTGCTGGCCCGGCCGCTCATTGAACGGTGGATCACCCTCACCTGCGTCTCGAACGAGGTGGGCGGGAACCTCATCGGCAACACCAAATTCCGCGGAGCCCGGCTGGCCGATCTACTGCGGGAGGCCGGGGTGCACCCAGAGGCCGACCAGCTCGTCGCCAGCTCCAGTGACGGTATGACGATCGGCTCCCCAACCACCGTCGTGATGGACGGCCGGGATGCCATGCTCGCGGTCGGGATGAACGGCGAACCGCTGCCGACCGAACACGGCTTTCCGGTTCGGATGGTTGTCCCCGGGCTCTACGGCTACGTCTCCGCCTGCAAGTGGATCGTCGATCTGGAGGCGACCACCTTCGCGTCCAGTCAGGCCTACTGGGTGCAGGGCGGCTGGGCACCGCAGGGCCCGATCCTGCTCGCCTCCCGCATCGACACGCCGTCGCCGAACCAGGTCGTGTCGGTGGGTGACACGGTCGCGGTGGCCGGGGTGGCCTGGGACCAGCACGTCGGCGTCTCCGCCGTCGAGGTGCAGGTCGACGACGGCGCCTGGCAGCAGGCCCGGCTGGCCGGCGTCCCCTCGGTCGACACCTGGCGGCAGTGGGTCTACCCGTGGACGGTCGCCGGCTCCGGCCCGCACACGCTGCGGGTGCGGGCGACCGACGCGACGGGGAAGGTGCAGACCAGCGATCGGGCCGAGCCATACCCGTCGGGGGCCACCGGGCTGCACGCGGTGACGGTCCGGGCCCGGTAGCCGCGGTTCAACAACCGGCCCCGGCTGCCGATCAGAGGTACATGAGTCGTCTCCCGGTGAGCATCGTCGTCCCGGTCTGGAACGCCGTCGAGGTGACGCTGCAGTGCCTGGCCGCGCTGCGGCCGACCCTCGGACCGGCTGATCAGGTGATCGTGGTGGACGACGGCTCCAGCGATCCAACCGCGGCGGCGCTGGCCGAGCGCGCGGACTGGCTCGAGGTGGTCACCCACCCGGCCAACCTCGGTTTCGCGGCCGCCTGCAACGACGGCGCCGCGCTGGCCCGCCACGAGCTGGTCATCTTCCTGAACAACGACACCATCCCGAGCGCGGGTTGGATCGAGGACCTCACCGCCCCCTTCGTCGACGACACGATCGGTGCGGCCGGGCCGATGAGCAATGCGGTCAGCGGTACCCAGCAGGTCGTGGACGCCACCGGTGCGCCGGTCGTCGATGCCGCCGCGGCTGAGATCGTGTCCGATCTCCGGGCCCGAGAAGGGGCCAGCTGGAGCGACGTCTCCCGCCTCGTCGGGTTCTGCCTGGCGGTGCGCACCGAGGCGTTCCGCGAGCTCGGCGGCTTCGACCTCTGCTACGGCCAGGGCGGCTACGAGGATGACGATCTCTGCACCCGGATGCTGCTCGCCAGCTGGCGGCTGGTGATGGCCGAGAGTGCCTTCGTCTATCACCAGTACCACTCGACCTTCGACGCCAACGGCATCGACTGGTACCGCGTGCAGCAGGGCAACGGCGAGCTCTACCGGGCCAAGCTGGACCGGGCCTTCCCGTTGAGCGTGCTGGTGCGCTGCGACGGCGACCAGCTGACGCTGCTGCAGAGCCTGCTCAGCATCCAGCGCTCGCTTGGCGAGTCCCGCTACGAGGTCGTCCTGCTGGTCACCGACCCCGAGCCGATCGCGCAATTGCTTGCCGCGCTGGAGGGCGACGTCGTGGTCGTCCGGGTGCGCCCCGACGACCGCAGCTGGCGGCGCGGTCAGCACGTCGCGACCGGGCTGCGCCGCATCTCGATGCGGGCCGGCGACGAGCTCAGCCCCGAAGAGGTCGAGCTGGTGCTCGCCGCCCCGATCGGGACGCAGCTGCAGCCGGTGGCGGCCTAGAAGCTCGCGAAGGCGCTGGTGAATGCCTCCGCCGCGGTCGAGGTATCCGTAGCGTCGTAGAGCTGCCCCTTCGTGACGTCGGAGTAGGACTGCAGAGCGGGCTTGTCGGCTCCGCTGCCGTAGGCGATCGAGTAGATCTGCACCCCGGACGTCGAGCGCTGCAGAGCGGCGACCAGCCCGGCCTGGTCGTTATCGGCCGCGAAGTTGTTCTTCGCGTTGTTGAGCAGCACGACCGCGTTGATATGTCCGGGCTCGACGTCTTCGGTCAGCTGGCTCGTCGCCGCCCGGACGGCCGGGATCAGCGTCGAATCGTTCTTCGGGGTCAGCGTCGAGATCGCCGCCGTGATCTGGCTCTTGTCGATGTCGAAGTGCCCGACCGGCACGAGTTCCTGATAGGTCTGCGCCCCCGGTGGCAGCGCCGAACTGTACTGCCAGAGCCCGACCTCGTCGGCTCCGTTGAACTCGTCCAGCGCACTGAGCGCGGCCGATTTCGCCTGCTCGAGCTTCGTCGGTCCGTTTTCGGCGGTGCTGTCGCCCATCGAGCTGGAGACATCCATCATCAGCAGCACCCGAGCCGGTTTGCGCAGCAGGCCCCAGGCCGAGCGCAGCGCGGCGATGGTGCTGCCGGACGGGGTGGAGAGGGTGACCGTCGGGCCGGCCGCCGACACGTTCGGGCTGGCCACGATGCCGGCACCCGGCTTCTTCGTCGGGCCGCGGAAGCCGGCGTCGGTGAGAACCTTCTGCTGGGCCGGGAGCACGACGTAGTCGAAGAAGTCCTTCGCCCCGGCCTCCCGGTCGCGGGTCGACCAGGGCGCGTTGAGCACCGCGTAGGGGTTGTCGCTGAAGAGCGTCCCCTCGGTCGGGTAGATGGCGACCAGCGGGACCCTCGGCTTCGCGTGCGTCCCCGCCGTCTTCGGGTCACCGCTCGGGTTGCCGGCGTCGTAGTCGAGCACCGCCTTCTCGTCCACGGCATAGGCGCTGGCGTAGCTGAGCGGCTTGCCCTCGGTGTCGGCCCGCTGCTGGGTGCGGAGGAAGGCCGTCGGGTCGTCGCCGTAGTTGACGACCGCCTGCTCCAGCGACGCGTCGAGGCGGCGCGCGGTGATCGAAGCGACGCTGCCGCTGCTCAGCGGGGTGGGTGAGCCGGCGCCGGCGTTGAAGGCGGCGATCGTCGCGTTCAGCCCGGAGGTGGAGTAGTTCGGGTTCGCCTTGACGAAGGTGAAGGCGCCCCACTCCGGGTGCCCCTTCGACCCCCAGCCGGCTGGGTTACCGGCCAGCGCGGCCAGCTCGCTCCAGCCGATCGGGGCCTTCGGCCACCCCAGTGCGGTCGCCATCGGCTTCGGCATGGCGATGGTGAGGGCGGTGGAGGCGATGGAGCTGGCGGAGCTCGGGACCAGCGCCGTTGAACGGTCGGCCTCGGCCGCGTCGTCGCCGAAGATCGCCAGCCAGCTGGAGGAGGCGGGGGCCCAGACGTCCGGGGCGTCGCCGCGCCGGACATCCCAGCCGGCCACCAGCTGAGCTTCGGCGTCGGCCGAGTCGACCGCGTCGATCTTGATGCCGAAACACTTGCCGTTGACCGTCCGCGCGCTGTGGTTGTACGTGTCGGCGATCTTGGTCAGCAGCGGCGCCATCTCGGTGGCGGCGGCGACGGTCACGGTGTCGCAGCCCGGCCGGGGCGGGGTGACGGCAGCGATCTGCTCCTTGTTGCTGTGATCGGCGTGGTACTTCAGGCCTGCGAAGGTGCCGAGCCCGACCACCAGCACGGCTAACACAATTTGCTTCTTCGACGGCCGCACGGGTGCCCCTTTGTACTGGCGAGTAGTGACGCCAGCGTGCCAGCAAATCCCTGTAACGCAAAGCGTTTCGGCGAACTAAGATCGAAGCCATGGCCACCACCGTCGCACTCAACCCGCAGCCGCGCAGCGCCGACGAACGCGCGGCAATCCTCGCCAACCCCGGCTTCGGCCGGTACTTCACCGACCACATGGTGCGCATCGACTGGACCGCTGACGGTGGGTGGAGCGACGTACAGCTGGTGCCCTATGGGCCGCTGACCCTGGACCCGGCGACCATGGTGTTGCACTACGGCCAGGAGATCTTCGAGGGGCTGAAGGCCTACCGCCAGGCCGACGGCTCGATCGGCACCTTCCGTCCGGACGCCAACGCGGCCCGCTTCCGCCGTTCGGCCCGGCGGTTGGCGATGGCTGAGCTGCCGGAGGCGCTCTTCGTCGAGGCGGTGCGGCTGCTCGTCGAGACTGATCAAGCCTGGGTGCCGAGCGACGGCGAGGCCGCGCTCTACCTGCGTCCGTTCATGATCGCCACCGAGGTCGGCCTGGGCGTGCGACCGGCGAACGCGTATACCTTCCTGCTGATCGCCTCCCCGGCTGGCGCCTACTTCAGCGGTGGGGTCAAGCCGGTGACGGTCTGGCTCTCCACCGAGTTCACCCGGGCCGCTCCCGGCGGCACCGGTGAGGCCAAATGCGGCGGCAACTACGCCGCGTCGCTGGTGGCCCAGGCCGCCGCCGCCGCTCAGGGCTGCGACCAGGTGGTCTGGCTGGATGCGGTTGAGCACCGCTGGGTCGAGGAGATGGGCGGAATGAACCTCTACTTCGTCTACGGCAGTGGAGCCACCGCCCGGATCGTGACACCGGCGCTCACCGGCACCCTGCTGCCGGGGGTGACCCGCGACTCGCTGTTGAGCCTGGCCGCGGATCTCGGCTACTCGGCCGAGGAGGGGAAGATCTCCACCGACGACTGGCAGGCCGGCTGTGCCTCCGGCGAGATCACCGAGGTATTCGCCTGTGGAACGGCGGCCGTCATCACGCCCGTCGGGGTGGTGAAGAGTGCCGCCGGTGGCTGGAACGTGGCTGACGGGGCACCCGGTCCGGTGACCCTGGCCCTGCGTGAGGCGCTGCTCAGCATCCAGACGGGCAAGTCGGCCGACGACCACGGCTGGATCCACCAACTCGTCGCGGCGGGCTGAGCGGGTGCCGGCGCAGCCGCACATGCGCAGGAACATCCTGATCACCGGCGCCAGCGCCGGACTGGGCGAGGGCATGGCCCGTCTCTTCGCGGCCGCCGGGCACAACCTGGCCCTGACCGCACGCCGTCTGGACCGCCTGGAGGCGCTGCGCGAGGAGTTGCTGGAGTCCCACCCGGAGATCACCGTCGTCTGCCATCCGCTGGATGTGAACGACCACGATGCGGTCTTTACCGTCTTCGAGAAGGCGGCGGCCGATCTGGGTGGGCTCGACCGGGTGATCGTCAACGCCGGACTCGGCAAAGGCGCGCGGGTCGGCAGCGGCCGCTTCGCCGCCAACCGGCAGACGGCCGAGACGAACTTCGTCGCGGCGCTGGCCCAGTGCGAGGCGGCGATGGGGCACTTCTATGCGAAGAAGTCAGGGCATCTGGTCATCGTCTCTTCGATGTCGGCGATGCGGGGCATGCCGGGTGCGGCCACTGTCTACGCGGCCACGAAGTCGGGGATCGCGGCTCTGGGTGAGGGGATCCGCTCCGATCTGCTCGGCCAATCCGGACACGACATCGTCGTCACCACCCTCTTCCCCGGCTATATCGAGTCGGAGATGAACGACAAGGTCACCCGGAAGATGCCGCTCATGGTGGACAACGAAACCGGCTGCCGAGCGATGGTGAAGGCGATCGAGCGGGAGAGCGCCACCGCAATCGTGCCGCCGTGGCCGTGGCGGGCAATCGCGGTCTTCACCCGTAACGCCCCGCTGCGGCTGGTTCGCCGCTTCACCTGAACCGCGGGACGGACCACCCACCCGGGCAGCGTCAGCCAGCCAGCCCGTAGGCCTCGGTCTCGGCGTCGGCGACCTGCTTGACCATGCGCATGTGGGCACCGAGGCGTCGCGCGAGCACGATCGCGCCGATGCAGCAGGCCAGCTGGAGCACGATGAATCCGGCCGGCACTCCGGCGGCGATGAGGACACCGGACAGCGCCGGTCCGATGGCGCAGGCCAGTGTGGTGGCACCGCTGACCGCGGAGAGCGTCCGTCCGACCGCGCCGTCGGGGGCGATTGAGGCGGCGAGCGGGTTGAGGACCGGAGCCAGCATCGTCTCGCCGACCGAGATCGTGGCGAGACCGGTGATGAGCGCGACCGAGGCCATTCCGTGCAGCACCAACGGCACCGCGATGATGAGCCAGCAGCCGATCCAGATCGAGGCGCAGGCGGCTAGCAGGGTGGTTGGCGCGTAGCGCTTGGTCAGGGCGACGACCGGGCCGGTGAGGATGGCGACCAGAATCGCGTTCACCGCGACCGCGGTACCGATGACCTTGGTCGAGACGTGCAGGGCGTTGATGGCGAAGGCGGGCAGCCCCGACTCGTACTGGGCGTAGCAGGCCAGCGTGATGAGCATCGTGACGCCCAGTAGCAGGCGCAGGCTGCGATTGGCGAGCATCTCGCGGTACCGAACCGGTGCCTCCACCGCCTTCTTCGACGGCACCCGGGTCGTGCTGATGCCACGTCCGGCCGAGTAGACCGTCACGGCGCTGGCGACGGCGGCGAGGGCGGCCAGGTAGTAGACGCGGTGTGTGCCGGCCGGGCTGTTGAGGTCGATGATCAGACCACCGACGAACCCACCGACGGCCAGCGTCAGGTTCTGAGTGATGAACTGCCAGGCGAAGACGTCGCGGTGACGCCGCTGCGGGGTGCTGGCCAGTAGGAGCACCGAGATCGACGGCTGGGTGAAGGCGACCCCTGCTCCGAGCGCCGCTGCGCTGTACCAGACCCCGAGGGTCGAGGTGCTGAGGCCGAGGGCCAGGACGGCCAGCGCCATGACCAGTCGAGCCAGCGCTGCGACCCGAACCGGATTGCCGCGATCGGCGGCGGCCCCGGCACTGGGCGCGGCCAGCAGCGAGCCGACGGCAAAGGCGATGAAGGTGGCGGCGGCGACCATGCCGCCGAGATGCCGGGTGGTGCTGATGTCGGAGTAGATGAAGGGGAGCACTGCTCCCCAACCGCCGGAGGCGAGGGATGAACCGATGAGCAGCACGGCGACGTGGCCGCGGTTGGAGCGCATTTCACTTTCCTGTCTAACTTTGATTTCAAACTTCGATATCGAAGTACTACCTCGAACGTACAGTAGGGCCATGCCACCGGCAAAGCGAAAGACTGATAGCTCCGCCACAGCCAAGCCGGTCACGCCGTACGCCGAGTTCGAGCGGGCGGTGGCCGTCTACACGGCGGCTGGTGGCCAGGAGTCGGTGCAGCGCATCGTCACCGCGATCAGCCGCGTGGGGCGGCGTCTTGATATCTACTACCGGCAGCAGTTCCTGGATCTCGACATCTCCCCCGGCGAGTGGAGCGTCCTCACCAGCTTGGCGGTCGAGGGGCCCGAGGGGCATTCGACGCCCTCACACCTGGCCGACGTCTGCGGAGTCTCTCCGTCGACGATGACTCATCGCCTGGACGGGATGGTGGCCCGGGAACTGGTCGCCCGCGAACCGGACGCCACTAACCGGACCCGCATGCAGGTGACGCTCACCTCAGCCGGCTGGGAGCTGTTCCGGCGGGCGGTCACCGAAGCCGACGTTGTCGAGTCGAACCTGGTGACCCCACTCGACGATGACGAGCGGCGCCAATTAGCGATGCTGCTGGAGAAGATCGTGGCTGGACTCCGCGCGCACTGAGGGAGATTTAGCACTATCGGCGGCCTAGCTGCCGGGGCATAGTCCGCCGGCTGGTGGCCGCCTACGAATTATCGTTGAAATATACGAAACTGCCCCTGATGCTTTCGCAGTAAAGTATGTGCCGATCTGAGCATCGGCATTGGGGTTCATCCCGTCGGCCGTACTGTTATGCAGTCCCGATGGCTACCTCACCCGGTTCGGCCGGGGGCCCGGATCTCCAGCAAATCCAGGCAACCTGTGGCCCAGGTCTCAATCTTGTCGAGCCCTGCATCGCTCGACTTGACCGAACGTGGAGCAGCTTCCACGACGTCATCCACGGGAGGGACGCCCGCGGGATATCCGGTACTGGACGTGTCCGAAGCATCTTGTGCGCGCTCGGTAGTTTTCCTCACGATGCGCTACCAGTCGATCAAAGAAGTCCATCGATATACGCCTGCAGCGGAAAAAAAACAAGATCAACAAGAAGTTTCGGCGGCAATCACTTAACTTTTTCCTTGCACGACCGATACCACCGATACAGCGGGGAATCGGGCGCTGCAGCGGACGACCAAGTACACGGAAGGTACTGACATGAAACACGCCAAGGAATCAGGCGACCGGGATCGGCGAAGAGGTGGGTTCTTCTTGCTGACGTCCCCGCTGCGCACCCTGCTTCAACTCTCCAAGACCAAGCTGCTGATGAGCATCGCGGCGTTGCTGGCTGTGGGTTCGCTGGCGGTCGCCGGCACCTGGGCCGCGTGGACCGCGCAGGATGTGAACGGCGGCAACACCTTCACAACCTCGACGATCCTCATCGACGACAACCAGGGTGGTGAGGCCGGTTCGGCCACCGCGACCGGTGTCGCGATGTTCAACGTCACCAACCTCTCCCCCGGATCCTCGGCGACCACCAAGTGCATCGAGGTGGACTACACCGGTACGGCCACCGGGATGACGCTCGCTGGAACCCTCGGTGGAACCGGTCAGGCGACGCTGCAGTCGGAACTGACGATGACCACCGCGGTGTACAACTCCACGGCGGGCGCGGCGGTGACCACCCCGGGCACGAACACCAACTCCGGTGGCTGCGGCAGCTACCCCGGTGGTGCGGATAACAGCATGGGCACGCAGGGCGCAACGCTCGCGTCCTGGGCCAACGGCACCGCGTACACCGCGTCGACGATGAACCACACCTGGTACAAGTTCACCGTCAGTGGCCTGCCGGGCGCCGACTCCAACTGCGCCACCTACTGCAACAAGACGATCACGGTCACGCTGACCTGGACCCTCACCGCTTCCTGATCGGACCCGCAAGATGACTTCCGTAGTGGACGCCCCGCTGGGCGATGCCGCGCCGACCTCCAAGGTCGGCGCGGCATCGCCGCGGCCCGAGCGAACCCGCGGCCGACACGCCGCCGGCCGTCGAGAACTTGAAGAACCGAGCACGCTGCAGCCCGCTGTCGTACGCGCCGTCACCCCAGCCGTCACCCCAGCCGTGACCGCCGCTGTCGCCCCCGTTGAGCGGCCGCGTGTCTCGGCCGCCCTGCTACAGCGCGTCTCGGTTGACCGGCCCGATTGGGGACCGACGACGTTCGGCCCGACCACGGTCGCCGCCAGCACTTTGACCAATGTTTCCCAGTACGAACCCAGAAGCGACGTTGTTCTGCCCGACGTTGTTCTGCCCGAAGTTGTCCCAGCCGAGGTCGTTGTGCCTGAGTTCGCCCGGCCGGCGGTCTCGCTGAACCGCGCCTCCGAAGTCGCCCTGGAGCAGGCGCCAGCCTTCGTCCGGGCCCTGATCGAGGACCCGCAGGTTCAACAGCAATTGGCCGCTGAGCAGGCCGGAAATACGGAACGGTCCGAAGCGGCCGAGCGGGCGATGATCCGGGCCAAGCCCGAGCAACTCGCCCTCGAGTCGAAGGAGGCGGCCCGGTACCGGGCCCGCCACTCGGCGCCGCCCTCACTCGCGGCCCACCTGAGCCACGTCGGTACCTTCTTCATACGCCGCGGCTTCAGCATCGGCGTCTCAGTCGCCCTGCTGGCCACCATCGCCGGAATCCTGTTCTGCTTCGTCGGTGCGGCCATGGGTTACCGGGGAGCGGTTGTGCTGAGCGGGTCGATGCGCCCGACCATGCAGGTCGGCGCGCTGGTGATCAGCCGCTCGGTCACGCCCGAGGAACTGCACCCCGGCGACCTGGTGACCTTCCGCAGCCCGGCGGTGCACAACCAGTCCGTCACCCACCGCGTGGTCTCGCTGCACCGCGACGGCGCCAACATGGACTTTGAGACCCGGGGCGACGCAAACAAGGTCAGCGAGCACTGGCAGGTGCCGGTGAACTCCAAGCTCGGGCTCGGCGTCTTCCACATCAACCACGTCGGCCGCTGGCTGGCTGCGCTGGGGTCGTCACTGGGACGCAGCATCGCGGTCCTGCTCATCGCAGGAGTAGCCCTCACCCTGATCCTGCGCCGGCTCTGGCGCGCGGAACCAGAGCAGTGACCGATGTCCCACGCCGCTCCGCCGCCGCCCGTCGACAGACCACGCGACGGCGTAACCACCGTGCTGCCTGCATCGCAGTCCTCGCTACGGCGGTCCTGATGCTCACCTCCTCCTTCCTCGTCAGCCCCACCCATGCGGTCTGGACGGCGACGTCGACGAACCCGTTGAACACCTTTCAAACCCCGCCCGTCTTCTCCCAGACGACCTCCTACACCTGCGCCACGGGGCAGACCACCCTCACCGTGGGCGCCGGCTTCACCCTCGCCACGGTGACCCTCTCCGGAGGCGCCGGACAGGACACCGGCAGCAGCGGCGCATCCGGCCTCGGAGCTGTCATGAACGTGACCTTCGCGGTCACCGCCGGGGAGGTGCTGACCATCAGAGCCGGGTGTAAGGGCAGCCAGAGCACGACCGCCGGCGGCGTTGGTTATGCGGCCGGCGGCAAGTCCGGCTCGATGACCTGGTCCGGTCATGACGGGGGCGCCGGGGGCGGCGCCAGCGGAATCTCCTGCTCTGGCACGGGCTGTACCACCGCGACCCTGCTCAGCGTTGCCGCCGGTGGCGGCGGCGGTGGCGGAGACGGCAGCACTGGAACCGGCGGGGATGGTGGCGACGCGAACAGCGGAGGCACGACAGGCATCGCGGCCGGAACCGTCTACCTGGGCGGCGCCGGAGGCGCGGCGGTCGGGTCGGCTGGGTCGGCGGGTGGTTCCGGCGGAACTCCTCCTGGCGTTGGTTCAGCCGGGTCCAATGGCTCGATCACAGATGGCGGTGGCGGCGGCGGTGGCGGCGGTGGTTACGCCGGCGGCGGCGGTGGCGGCGGTGGCTCGGCCTCCGGTAGCGGCGGTGGCGGCGGCTCCGGGTCGTCCTTCAAACAGACGGCCGTGACGCTCGTGTCCCAATCGAGTACGAACGCCGGTGACGGCTCGGTCGTGGTGACCGTCAGCTAAGCAGCCAGCTAAGCAGTCAGCCGGCCCCGAGCGGCACCCGAACCTCAAGTTCGGCGCGTTGGGTGCCGATGTACCAGTAAGAGCAGACATTTCGAGAGACGGAGAGGAGTTGAGGTGAGTGGCGTGGCGACGGCTCCTGCAGAATTGGATGCGGAGCTGGATCTGTGTGCCCGCAGCACTCGCCGGACTCTTCGTCCTGGTCGTCGCCGGGGTCGCCTCCGCCAGCCCGACCCCGACGCTCTCGGACGGGACCGTCTCCATGTTCGCTGACAACGACGGGAAGCCGCTCTTCACCGTCAACGACATGGCCGCCGGTCAGGTGAACACCGCCTGCACCGACGTCACGGTGGAGAACGCCGGAGCCGGCGACACCGTCGCCTTCGCCGGCCAGCAGATCTCCGGACCCCTGGCCAAGTTCCTCACCGTCACTGTGGTCGCCGGGCCGGCCGATGCGAATGCCTGCGGCGCCTTCTCGGGAACTGAGATCTATCACGGCCCGCTGACCGGTCTGGCCGTGCAGCAGGGGAAGGGCGTCGTCACCGGTTGGCTGCCCAAGAGCGCGCCGACCTGGCGATTCCGCATCACCGTGCAGGCCGCAGAGCAGTTGCCCCTGGTATCCACGGCCGAGGCGTCCTTCGCCTGGCACTACAACACCGGGTCGCCGGCGGCGATCATCGCGCCGACGCCGCGCCCATCTGTGCACCCGACGGTCTCGCCGCGCCCGGCCGCGGTCGCGCCGCACGTGCCCCCGCCGCCGTCTGGCAACGCGAACCTCGCCCACCGACCGGAGAATCCGACCGTCACCCTCGGCCGGCCCGAGCAGCCCTGGCTCAGCCAGGCCGTCTCCACCGCCGGCGCCGTCTCGGCCGCGCTGCTACGCCACCCGCAGTACCCGCTGGTGCTGCTGGCACTGGCCTTCGCCTTCTTCATCGCACAGGAGAGCGTGGACCGCCGCGACCCGAAGCTCGCGCTCGCGCCGGTGCGCAATGATGACCTGCGCTTCACACTGCGTCCGTCGGAGGTGCAGCTGTGAACGCGGTATCGGCCGGGGCCAAGGGCCTGCGTAGCCAGCAGGCGGACGAGATCGTTCCGCTCTCCGAGCGCGTCCTCGTCCTCATGTGTTTCCGCTTCGCGGCCGCCATCACGGTCGGCGTGCTGCAGGTGTCCCTGGTGCCGAACGCGGCGGTGGTCGCGCAGTGGCTCGTCGTGGTGCTTTACCTGTTGACCACCTCGCTGCTGAGTGCGCCGGTCCTCACCGCCCGTCGTGGCCTGGCGCTGCGGACCTTCGGTATTTCACTGCTCGTCGACGGCGTCTTCCTGCAGGGCGAGCGCGTCTTCGGCACGCCCGTGGGGCTGGACATCGTCATCGCCGCCTACCTGGTCGCCGTGTGCTTGTTGGTCTCCTTCCGCACCGGCTTGAAGGTCGCACTCTGGCACAGCCTGCTGGTCTTCATGATCCGCCAGGCGGCGCTCATCGGGTCGATCTCGCACCCGTCGATCGAGATCAAGGAGCAGTCGGAGGTGATCGCCTACCTGGGCGTGCTCTGGCTGACCGTCATCGCCACCGCTCAGTTCGCCTCGCTCAACGAGCGGGAACTGCGCCGTCGCCGCTACGACGCCGAGTCCTTCCGGCTCTTCGCGGTGAAGCTCGCGGGCGTGGAGCGCGTCAACGACGTGCGCGAGTTGCTGCTGCAGTTCTGCCACGACGAGCTGGATGTGGGCCGGGCGGCCTGGATCTCACCGGCCGCGCAGGGTTACACACTGGAGCTGGGCCTCGGGCTCGACCAGCAGGCCGACACCGAGTCGGGCGTCTTCTTCTCGGAGCTGCTGCGATCCGGTTCGGCGACCGCGCCGCCGCGGGTGGTCTACCGGCTTGGCTCCGACGACAAATGGCTGGCCTCACTCTTCCCGGAAGCGCGCCGCCTCATCGCCCTGCCGATCGCCGCCGTCGAAGGCACCGAATGGGTCGTCCTCGAGCACCGTGGCCGCGGCAACCGGCTGGAGCGCCGGGTTATCAGCAGCGCCTCGCAGGCCTGCGTCGCCGCCGGATTGGCTGCCTCCCGTACCGCGATTCTCGCCCAGCTGCGCCGTGCGGCCACCACCGACGGCCTCACCGGTGTGGCCAACCGCCGGACCTTCGACGAGACGGTGGCCAAGCTGCGGGTCACCCCGGCGGCGCTGCCCATCTCGCTCTTCCTGGTCGACATCGACCACTTCAAGTCAGTCAACGACGTGCATGGTCACCAGATGGGTGATGTCGTGCTGCAGTCGGTGGCCGGTCTCATCGACAAGAGCGCCCGCCCGGACGATCTGGTCGCCCGCTACGGCGGTGAGGAGTTCGTGGTGATCCTGACCAACACCACGTCGGCTCAGGCCTTCGAAGTCGCTGAGGGAATGCGGATCAAGGTGCACGCTCAGCAGGAGCCGCTGCCGGTCACCATCTCCCTCGGGCTGGCCCAGGCCGATGACGCGGCCGGCCTCGACGACCTGGTGGCCCGCGCCGACGCGGCGCTGTACCGGGCCAAGGAGGGTGGCCGTAATCAGGTCGTCGTCGACGTCCCTGCACGATCGTTCCCGGCAACCACGGTCAACCTCGGCGAGATCTCGTCCGCGCTCTAGCCGAGATCGCTTCGCGGCCCGGCGACCCGTCGGCTCAGCTCGTCGGCCAGCGCTTGAAGTTCAGGTGTGCGCGGCTCGGCGTCGGGCCCCGCTGGCCTTGATAGCGCGAACCGTAGACGGCCGAGCCGTACGGGTGTTCGGCGGCCGATGAGAGCTTGAACAGGCAGAGCTGCCCGATCTTCATTCCGGGCCAGAGCGTGATCGGGAGATTGGCCACGTTCGACAGCTCCAGGGTGATGTGCCCGCTGAAACCCGGGTCGATGAAACCGGCCGTCGAGTGGGTCAGCAGGCCGAGCCGCCCGAGCGAGGACTTCCCCTCCAGGCGGCCGGCCAGATCGTCGGGGAGGGTCACCACCTCCAGCGTCGAACCGAGCACGAATTCGCCGGGGTGCAGCACGAAGGGGTCCTCGCCGGCCGGTTCGACCAGCGCGGTGAGCTCGTCCTGCTGTTCGGCCGGGTCGATGTGGGTGTACTGCGAGTTGTTGAAGACACGGAAGAAGCGGTCCAGCCGCACGTCGACGCTCGAGGGCTGTACCAGGTCGATGTCCCAGGGCTCCAGCACCAGGCGCCCGGCCGTCACGGCGGCTTTTATGTCACGATCGCTGAGTAGCACGCCGCTGACCCTATAACGCGGCCAGATTGCGGGCCGGGCAAACACTGGGGTTCGTGTAGCATTTTCCGAGTTCGCCCGTGTCTGTTCACGAGTGTTCGCGGGTGTAGCTCAATGGCAGAGTCTCTGCTTCCCAAGCAGATTGCGCGGGTTCGATTCCCGTCACCCGCTCCAAGATCAGTTGCCCGGCGTCAGCGCGGGAGCGCCGCGTCGACGAGCGCCGTAGCCACCGCGCCGGCCTGCGCCGCGGCGTCACGGTTGTGGTCCATCCAGGCCGAGATCGATGCACCGTCGTAGAGGAAGACCAGCTGCTGGGCCAGGGCGGCCGGGTCAGCGGCGCCGGCGTCAGTGGCCAGTTCGGTGATGAACCCGCGCAGCCAGCCCCGGTAGTCGGCCGACGCCTTCTCCTCGCAGCCACCGGGACGGGATTCGACGGTGGCCCCCACGAAGGCGCAGCCCCGGTAACCGGGACGGGCGAAGCTCTCCCCCTGAACCTCGAAGAGACCGATCAGCTTCTCGCGCGGCGTGTCGAAGC
This sequence comes from Jatrophihabitans sp. GAS493, assembly GCF_900230215.1. Taxonomy (NCBI): domain Bacteria; kingdom Bacillati; phylum Actinomycetota; class Actinomycetes; order Jatrophihabitantales; family Jatrophihabitantaceae; genus Jatrophihabitans; species Jatrophihabitans sp. GAS493. The sequence goes on from NZ_LT907982.1 coordinate 916,458, forward strand.
GCGCCGCGAGCTCGCGGGTGATTCGAGCCTGGAGGGTGGCGGAGCGGCCGGCCAGGTACTCGCGGATCAGCTCTTCCTTGCTGCCGAACGTGTTGTAGAGCGAGGCCTTGGCCACTCCGGCTCGCTCGATGACCCGGTCGATACCGACGGTGTGGACGCCCTCCTCGTAGAAGAGCTCATTCGCGGCGGCGAGCAGGCGGTCCCGAGCTGAACCGGGGGTGTCGGTTGCTCCAACGGTCTTGGTGGGCATGACTTGACAGTACCAGACAGATCTGTCTAATGTGAAGCAAGGTTAGACAGACCTGTCTACTCAATACGTGCCCGCACCTCCGAGGAGCCGACCCCATGACCACGGCCGCCGCCATTCCTGCGCTGGACCTCGACGACCTCAACCTGCTGCGCGACGAGCAGGGCGGCCGCTGGCGCCTGCCGCGCCGTATCGCGTTCTACCTGCAGGCCTCCATCGTGGTCACTTTCCTGGCTGGGTCGAGCGCCCCGACGCCGCTCTACGCGCTCTACCAGGGCGAGTGGCACTTCTCCCCGATCACCACCACCGTCATCTTCGGCATCTACGCGCTGGCCGTGCTGGCGGCACTGCTCACCGTCGGTTCGCTGTCGGATCACGTCGGCCGCCGTCCGGTGCTGCTGGCCGCGATCGCGGTGCAGGCGGTCACGATGCTGATCTTCGCCTCCGCCCAGGGCGTGCCGGAGCTGCTGCTGGCTCGGGTGATTCAAGGCCTCTCCACGGGCGCCGCGGTGGGTGCGGTCGGCGCCGGCATGCTCGATTTGAACAAGGCCAAGGGCACCATCGCCAACTCCGTGGCGGCGCCGATCGGCACCGCCCTCGGCGCGATCGGATCGGGGCTTCTGGTGCAGTACCTGCCGGCCCCGCTGCACCTGGTTTACCTGGTGTTGTTCGCGACCTTCGTCCTGCAGGGCGTCGGGGTGTACCTGATGGCCGAGTCCTCCTCGCCGCGGCCCGGTGCGCTCGCCTCGCTACGAGTGCAGCTGGCGCTGCCGCCGGCGGTGCGGCGGCCGTTCGCGCTGGCCGCGCCGGCGCTGGTCGCGGCCTGGTCACTGGCCGGCCTCTACGGTGCGCTCGGACCGACGCTGGTGCGAATGCTGATCGGACACAACTCCTTCGTCCTCGGCGGAGCAGCGCTCTTCGTGCTCGCCGCGATGGGTGCCCTCACCGTGCTGCTGCTGCGCAATGCCCCGCCGCATCAGGTGATGCTGCTGGGCACGGTCGCATTGCTGGTCGGCGTCGGTGTGACGCTGCTGGCCATCAACGAGTCGTCGACGGTCGCGTTCTTTGTCGGCACCGCCATCGCCGGAGTCGGCTTCGGTGGCGGCTTCCAAGGGGCGATCCGGAGCGTGATCCCGCTGGCTAAACCGCACGAGCGGGCCGGTGTGCTCTCGCTGGTCTACGTCGTCTCCTACTTGGCGATGGGGGTGCCGGCGGTCCTGGCCGGAGTCCTGGTCGTGCACGGCGGCGGGGTCCTCGACACCGCCCGGGAGTACGCCGCGGCCGTCATGCTGCTGGCCGCCCTCGCCCTGCTCGGGCTGGCCCTCCCGCGGCGGGCGCCGAGATGAGCGGGCGGGCGGGATTGCAATTCGACCGATGTGGGTAACTCCTGAGCGTCGCCGGCGTCCGGCTGGTGGCCCTTAAAAGGAGAAGACGAATGTTCGGCCTCATCATCAGCCTCATCGTCATCGGCCTCATCGCCGGTGCAATTGCCCGCCTCGTGGTCCCCGGCAAGCAGGACCTGTCGATCCCGATGACCATCGTGATCGGCATCATCGGGTCGTTCGTCGGTGGATTCCTCGGTTACCTGATCTTCCACAAGGACGGCCAGGACGGATTCATCCAGCCGTCAGGGATCATCGGCTCCGTCCTCGGCGCTATCCTCGTGCTCCTCATCTGGCTGCGGGTCGGGGCGCGTAGCTCCATCCGCGGCTGATCGCCGGGCTTGACCCTCCCCCACGGTGAGGCCAGATGATGGCCTGACACAGGTAGGGAGGTTCGGCGTATGACCCAGTTGTTGATGATCGGCGACTTCTCGGCGCAGAGCCGGTTGTCCCCCAAGGCGCTGAGGCTCTATGACGAACTGGGGCTGCTGGTGCCGGTGAGAGTGGACCCCGACTCGGGCTACCGCTGGTACTCACCGACCCAGCTGCCCCGGGCCCGGACCGTGGCGCTGCTGCGTCACCTCCAGATGCCGCTCGCCCAGATCGGCGGCATCCTCGAACTCCCGGCCACGGACGCCGCGTAGCCGTCCGTCAGTTCTGGAGAGAGAAGGCCGAGCACGTCGCCTCCGAACGCACGACCGTCGAGTACCTGTGCCAGATAATCGGTGAAGGTGAGGACTCCATGGAGCAGAACTTCACAGTCGCGGTGCGGCGGGTTCCGCAGCGGGCGCTGCTGAGCGCGATCCGCTACGTCCACGACAACGACGCCGGCAGCGTGATGGGGGACCTGCTCAGCCGAATGCGAGCCGCCGCCCCCGGCCTGCCCGGCGTCGATGGCTGCCCGTTCGCGATCTATCACGGTGAGGTCAGCGCCGACAGCGATGGACCGATGGAGATCGTTCGTCCGATCGCCGACCGGCTGCTGGCCCAGGCGGCGGCCGACGGCCTGCCGGACGTGCAGGTCCGGACCGAACCCGAGCACGACGAGGCCTTCGTTGCGCTCACCCTCGCCCAGACGAACTGGCCGGCGCAGCTGCCCGCACTGGATGCGATCCACGCCCACCTGGAGTCGCTCGGACGCCTACCCGGCGGTCCGCCGCGTCAGGTGATGATCGCTGACTGGCGCCATGTTCGCGCCGACGAACCGGCCTGCCTGCTCAGCCTGCCGATTCTCGGTGTTTGATTGTCGAATGGGGAGCGGGCCGCGGAGGGCGGCAGCACTGGCCGTCGCTGGACTCTTGGTCTCCGGGCTCACCGCCTGCGGCGGGTCATCGCCCAAGCCGGATCGGCAGGCCGCGCAGCGGTTCCTGGACGACCTCGGACGCGGGGATGCCGCGGCCGCCGCGGGCCGGACCACCGACCCGGCGGCGAGTAAGGCGGCGATCTCGGCGAGCGTCACCGGCCTGGGACACCCGACCGCCCGCTTCACCGTTGACGGTGTGACCGGCCACGGAAGCACCTCTTCGACCGTCGCCTACAGCGCCACCTGGAACCTACCCGGCGCGAAGACACCCTGGAAATACAACGGATCCCTGGAGATGTCGAAGACCGCCGCCGACGGGTGGAGGGTGGCCTGGCAGCCCAGCGTGCTCTACCCCGGTCTGGCCGCCGGGCAGCATCTGGCGAGCGAGCGGGTGCAGCCGCCACGGGCCGACCTGCTCGACAGCAGCGGCGTGCCGCTATTCTCCGCGCAGCCGGTGGTCACAGTGGGGATCGCGGTTGGCGAGAACCCGAGAATTCCGCAGCTGGCGGCGACGCTGGCATCGGTGTTGCAGATATCGGCGGGCGACATCGTGAACAGCGTCAAGGGCGTGCCGGCCGGACAGTTCGTACCGGTGATCACCCTGCGAAAGGCGGCCTATCTGGCCGTTAAGCCGAAGATTCATGAGCTTCCCGGCGTGCACTTCCAGACCGGCACTGAACTGCTCGGGCCGACCTCGCGCTTCGCCCAGCCGCTGCTCGGGCAGGTCGGCAGCGCCACCCAGGAACTCATCGACGCCTCCAACGGGACGATCGTCGCCGGTGACGAGACCGGACTCTCCGGGCTGCAGTTGGCCCTCAATTCGCAGCTCAGTGGCACGCCGGGGATCGCAGTAGACGCGGTCAGCGACGCCGATCCGTCGAACCGGAGCAAGCTGGTCGACGTGAGCGCACCGGGGCCGGGGAGCGCCGTTCACCTCACCCTGGACCGCGCCACCCAGACCGCCGCCGAGGCTGCGGTGGCCACGGTGGCACTCCCGGCTTCGATCGTCGTCACCCGGCCGTCGACGGGCGAGGTCCTGGCCGTGGCCAACAACGCGGCCACCGGCTCAGACGCCGCCCTGGACGGGCAGTTCCCGCCCGGATCAACCTTCAAGATCGCGACCTACGCGGCCGTCTTCAGCAGCGACCCGGCCCTGCAGCCCACCTCGCCGCAACCGTGCCCGGCCACGATCACGGTCAACGGGCAGACGATTCGCAATGAGAACGATTTCGCCAAAGGCACCATTCCCATCTCGTCGGCCTTCGCCTTCTCCTGCAACACCACCGCCGCCGCCCTGGGAATGAAGCTTCCGGCCGGTGCCCTGCTCAAGGCGGCGCAGTCGCTCGGGCTGGGTCAGCCGTGGTCGCTGCCGGTGGATGCCTTCTCCGGAAGCCTCCCCGAACCCGCTTCGGTGAATGAGCAGGCGGCCGACGCCTACGGCCAGGGGAAGGTGTTGGTGAGCCCGCTGCTCATGGCCGAGATGGCCGGGGCGGCGAGCACGGGGCGGCCGATCGCGCCGTCGTTGGTGGTGGGCCGACAAGCTACGCCCGGCGCCGCGCTGCCGGCGTCAGTTGTAGCCAACCTGAACGTGCTGATGCGCGATGTCGTCACCGTGCCGGGGGCGACCGGGCGCGCGCTGGCCGATCTGCCGGGTGGGGTCGAGGGGAAGACCGGCACGGCCGAGTTCGGTACTGCGGTGCCGGCCCGGAGTCACTCGTGGTTTGCCGGCACCCGCGGTGATCTGGCCTTCAGTGTCTTCATCAACGGCGGTGGCAATTCCGACTCCGATCATGGGGCGGTCTCGGTCACACATGCACTCCTCAGCGCGCTGCCGGTCAAGTAATCGCGGACCGGTAGAAGGTGCGGGCAGACTGCCTTTGCCCGGGGTTGATTGCGAGAACAACCTTAATTTATATGGGCAATCTCACTCGCTGCTGAGGGGCAGGTCACGAAGTGCGAACCCGCCCGCTCCGTCCGAAGTCGGTAATCGAAGGTTAACTGACCGTTGCCGCACTTCTTGGGGAGAAGAGCTGACCATGGAACTCATTCAGACATCAACCGACGGGCTCACCGAGCTTCGTAGCGATGACCGCGAGATCGACCAGCTCGAGGCGGTGCTGGCCTCATTGCCAGAGGTGCCAGAGGTGGCAGAGGTGACCGTTCGTGCATTGCCCAGCCGCATCGAGGTCGCTGAGCCGGAGGGATCGGCGGCGGTGGATCTCCTTGTCGAGCTGGCCGGTTACGTCGCCGTCATCGCGACCACCATCGTCGCGTTCTTCACGATGTACTCGCACATCGGCGACTTCGACGCCGGAGCGCCGGCCTTCATCGCGATCGGTGACAAGGCCCTGCTGCTGGCCGGCACCCTGGTCGGAACCGCCGTCGGTGCGCTCATCGCCTACCTGATGCGGCGCACCCTCAAGGACTACCGTCGCCGTTCGGCGATCACCCGCTACACCAGATAAGCGGCGAGGTTGCCGCTAAACGTCCGTATCTTGCGCAGAGACGGCCGGATATTCCGGCGACTTCACTGGGCGGGTGCGCGAGGATGGTCTGGTGACCGAAGACCTGGATCGCCAGCGAGCTGAACTGGACCCCGTTGGCGATCCGGCGGCGCGCGGGTTGCATCCGGCCTGGATCGTCGCCGCCGTCGGCTTTCTCTCACTCCTGCTCGCGGCTGGCTTTCGGGCCACGCCCGGGGTGCTGCTGGTGCCGCTGCAGAACGAGTTCGGCTGGTCGCGAGCGGCGATCGGTGGAGCGGTTTCGGTAAACCTGGTGCTCTACGGCCTGGCCGGCCCCTTCGCGGCTGCGCTCACGCAACGCTTCGGGCTACGGCGGGTGGTGCCGTCGGCGATGGCGCTCATCGCCGCGGGATCGGCGCTGACCGTCACCATGACGCAGCTATGGCAGCTCTACCTGTGCTGGGGAGTCATGGTGGGGGTGGGCACCGGAGCCGTCGCCCCGGTGCTGGCCGCGACGATCGCCAACCGCTGGTTCCACGAGCGCCGCGGGCTGGTGCTCGGGGTGCTGACGGCCGGCAGCGCGACCGGCCAGTTGCTCTTCCTGCCGCTGCTGGCCGCCCTCAGTCAGGACGGAGACTGGCGCCGGGCCGCGTGGGCCGTTGCCGGTGCGGCGCTGCTGGTGGTGCCGATCTCGGCCCTCTTCCTGCGGGAGTATCCGGTGGACCTGGGTCGGGCACCGTACGGGGGTAGCAGTATCGAGGCGCGACCGGTGATCACCGCCCGCCCGATCGCGACTGCCTTCTCGGTCCTGCGCCGGGCCGCCCGGACGAGACAATTCTGGATCCTCTGCGGCACCTTCTTCGTCTGTGGCGCGTCGACCAACGGGCTCATCGCGACGCACTTCATCCCGGCCGCGATGGATCACGACATGCCCGAGACGACCGCGGCCGGGATGCTCGCCGCGATGGGCATTCTGGACGTCGTCGGGACCTCCGCCTCGGGGTGGCTGACTGACCGTTACGACCCGCGGAAGCTGCTCTTCGCCTACTACGCCCTGCGCGGGCTGTCGCTGCTGGCGCTGCCCCGGGCGCTGGTCGCGCAGCATCTCTCGCTCGGTGCCTTCGTCGCCTTCTATGGTCTGGACTGGATCGCCACCGTGCCGCCGACCGTGGCGCTGGTCAATCAGACCTTCGGCCGCCAGGAGGGGATCGTCGTCTGGGGTTGGATCTTCGCCGCCCATCAGCTCGGCGCGGCGATCGCCGCCTTCTCGGCGGGCTGGATTCGCGACGCCTCCGGTAGCTACGGCCCGGCCTTCGTCGGAGCGGGGACACTCTGTCTGCTGGCGGCGGCCGCCGTCTTCACCATTCGCGGCAGCGCGGTCGATCGCTTCCGGGAACGAGGAGAACCACCCGCGCTGGACGGCACGGGTGGCTCTCTTCTGACAGCTGGATCAGCCAGCTAGTTCGGTTAGCTGTTGGCCGCGACGAAGGTCGCGATCTCCTCGGCCCGACGGGCCGCCTGTACCAGGTTGGCGTTGATCTCCTGGGTGGCCGACGTCTGCTGCTCGACGGCGGTGGCGATCGAGGTCTGGTTCTCGCCGACCCGGGCCACCACCTGCGCGATGTTGGCGATCGCGTCGATGCCGGCCTGAGTAAGGCGCTGCACCTCGGTGATCATCTGGTTGATGCTCTCGGTCGCAACCTGGGTCTGCTTGGAGAGTTCCTTCACCTCACCGGCGACGACCGCGAATCCCTTGCCGGCCTCGCCGGCCCGGGCGGCTTCGATGGTGGCGTTGAGGGCGAGCAGATTGGTCTGGCTGGCGACGGCGCCGATCGTCTTGACGATCTCGCTGATCTGCATCGAGGCGGCACCCAGCTCGCCCATCGTCCTGCTCGTCGACTCGACGACACCGATGGCGGTCTGCACGGTGGCGCTGGCCTCGGCGGCGTTGCGGCCGATCTCGTTGACGCTGGCCACCATCTCCTCGGTGGCGCCGGCGACCGTCTGGACGGCCGCACTCACCTCCTGCGTCTCGTTGAGACGAGCGATGAGGGCGCGGTTCCGCTCCTCGTCGGCCTTGCGGGCGGTGATGTCGGCGCAGGCCACGACGTAGCCGAGCAGCTCGCCCTGCGCGCTCTGCACCGCGTTGACGTGCATACCCAGCACCATGCCGTCCAGGGTCATCGTGGCGTTGCGGGGTGCGGTCGGAGAGAATGCCGAACCCGTCGTCGAGTCCATCGCGTCGCGGAAGCGGGCCCGGAACGTGGTGTGGATGCTGCTACCGACGGCCTTGAGGGTGTCGGCCGCTTTCGGGTTCATCCAGAGCAGGTTCATCTGGGCGTCGGTGACGATGACGTTGGCCTGCACCGCTTCGAGGACGGCGTGCGAGGTGGCGAGGCTGCCCAACGGGCCCTCATCGACGATGGTCGTGGATGTGCTGGCCGGTGCCTCGCTGCGAAGCTTCGTGAACATGTGATCTCTCCTGGAGCATTAGGGCATTGCTGCTTGTCGATCTCGATTGGCGGACGGGCGGTGCAGGCGCGACCTCGCTGGCGCCTGTCTTGCGCTGGTCTAGGGGCGGTCGCGGGCTCCTCGGCTGCGAGGGGCACCGGCCTCTTCAGCCAGTTCGTCGGATTCAACCGGCGCGGGGCGATTGAAGGTCATCCGGAGGATCCAGAGCAGGACGGCGCAGACCGGGACGGCGATCAGGAAGTGGATCACCGCGGTCTCGACGCTGATCGTCTGCAGGTAGAGCGCCTGCCAGATCGTCCGGGCGTTCACTACAAGGGCAAAGAGAATGACGGAGCCGCGGAACATCGTTGATTACCCTTCCGGCTCGATGGATCAGGCGCTCGCGGCGACATCGTCGCGCGTGATGTCGCGCTCGATGCGGTCGATGAGCAGGGCCGACCAGGCGCCGGCACTGGCCGGACGGCCGTCGAGCAGGGCGACCGGAACACCCAGCGACCAGACCGTGGCCGGCGTGCTCGACTTCCAGGCGTCGTGCACTACGAGCGCCTGGACGGCGGGCATGCCGGCGAGCCAGTTGCGGATATCGGCGGTCTTGCGAGAGGCGTCGGTGACGGCCCAGACGGTCGTCGGTGCGATGGCCGCCAGCACCTCGCCGACGACGTTGGCCGGGGTGGTCGCGCCATTGGCGGTGACCAGCATCGGGGCGTCGTCGAGTTCGGTGTCGACCACGATGATCCCGACGCCACCGCTGACCCGGATCGTCGCCGCGGCGAGTGCCGCCTGGGCGACGGAGCCCGCACTCTGCTTCAGCGGGAAGTCCGGGTTGGTGGTGACCACGCGCAGGGACTCGGCCGGGAGGCGGAGCTCGGTGGCCAGGGCGCGCCCGGCGCGCAGGGTGGCGATGAGCGGACCAACCAGGACGAGGATCTCACCGGCACCGCTCGGCGGGTTCGGTGCGGCCGGGAGAGCGAGCGACAGCTGGCGCACGGTGCGGTAGATGTCCTGACCCTTGGCCGTGGTGAGCATCTCGACCGGGACGCCCAGTTCGCGGAGCTGGCTTGTGGTGTCGTCGCCGAAGTCGTCGGAGATCGGGATGACCTCCGGCGCCGGAGCCTCGGTGGGGTCCGACTCGGACTCCGTCTCCGGCTCGGGTGCCGCGTGGCGCAGGTCGCTGCTGCGGGTGATGTCGATGACGGTCCCGTTGACGACGTCGACCTCAGCAACGACGTCGGCAACGGTCTCGGCAGGGACCTCTTCGGCAATGATTTCCTGCTCGACCTCGACCTTGACGACGGTGTCGACCTCAGCGACGACATCGGCTTCGATTTCGATGACGCACTCGGCGGTGTCAGCCATAGTGCTGTCAGCCATAGTGCTGTCAGCGGTAGTGCTGTCGGCAGTAATACTCTCGGCGAGGGTGTTCTCGGTGCTGAGCATCTCTGCCGGGACTTGCTCTTCAGCGATCTCGATGATGTCGGGCTCGATGAAGTCGGTGACCGTCGTAGTATCGACGGTGGCTGGGATGGCCGGAATTGCTGGGATGGGCGGCTCAACAGGAGCGGCGGCGGACGGGCTGCCGAGGTACTGCGAAGCCTGCATGATCGCGGCACCGCGTCGGAGGGCCTTGCTCTTCTTGCCCCCGCCCTTCTTCTTTTCGTGCTTGCCCATCTGCGGCTCGCTAACCTTCTCGTCCTCGGTGAACGCTGCCACCGGCTCGGGGATCGCCGTCGGTTCTGCTCCGATGGCCGGAATAATCTGCGCGGTCGCCGGAGCGACGCGCGGGTGCAGCGGCTCGAAGGCGGGGGCACTCTTGGCCGCCGCCTCGGCTGCGCTGCGAAGCTTCTCGTTGCGCGCGAGCTCGATCCGAGCCGCGTTGATTCGGGCCGCCTCGATGCGCTCGGCTTCGGCCCGCTGGGTCGCCGCGATGCGCTCGTTCTCCAACTGCTGAGCGGCCAGGCGGGCGGCGGCGGCCCGGTCGGCCTCGATCCGCTCAGCCTCGATACGAGACGCCTCGACGCGGTCGGCCTCGATCAGCGCCGCCTCGTGCAGCTGGCGCTGGAAGAGTTCGGCGGCGGCATGGTCGGCTGCCTCCTGCGCGGCTGCCTCGGCTGCCTTCCGGGCGGCCGCTGCCTCGGCGGCCAGTTTCTCAGCGGCCAGCTTCTCGGCCGCGATGCGCAGGGCTTCCCGCTGCTCGGCTGCACGCTGCTCAGCTTCCCGCTGCTCGGCTGCACTGCGCTCGGCTGCACTGCGCTCGGCTGCACTGCGCTCGGCTGCAACGCGCTCGGCTGCAACGCGCTCGGCTTCGACGCGGGCTGCCTCGATGCGGGCGGCTTCAACACGGGCTGCTTCAACACGGGCTGCCTCGATGCGCGCAGCCTCGATCCGGGCAGCCTCGATCCGGGCAGCCTCGATCCGGGCGGCCTCGACGCGCTGAGCCTCGGCTCGCTCGGCCTGCGCGCGCTGGGCCTGGATCAGCATCGCCTCCACGCGCTTGGCCTCGGCCTGCTGGGCGATCCACTGGGCGCTCTCGGCCGATATGCCGGTGTCGGCGGGGGTCGTCGCGGCCGGGTTCGTCCCAACCGTCTCCAGCTCGGCTGTGGTGTCGACGGTCATCTCGATCGGTGCCTCTTCGGGGGTGGTTTCGGGGGCCTCTTCTGGCGCGTAGTGGCGCGGACGACGGCCATCCCGGGTGGACTCACGGCTGGATTCCCGGGCCGCTTCGCGAGCCGCGGCGATCGCCTGCAGGGTGGCGGCGAAGTCGGGTTCGTCATCGCTGGTCGCCGACTCGCTCTGAGCCTCGGTGACGGGCAATGAGGTGCCTATGCTCGACTGCGCCGGTGCCGCGAGGGCAGCCGGGCGGCGGGCGGCGGCGAGGGAGCGCTCGGTCTGCTCGGCGATGTCGAGTAGTTCATCAAGATTGCTGGCAGTGTTGCCGGCGCTGTTGGCGGTTGCCGGCCCCGCGGTGACGGTGACCGTCTCGGCCAGTTCGTCGACGGTCTCGACATCCACGGCGTCATCGACTTCGTAGGTGATGCCGTAGGCCTTGCGAGCGAAGAACCCGAGGACGCCACCCTGACGGTGCTCCTCGAGGGATACGACGGTAGCCGCGCCGGCGTGCCGCTGGCCGATCTCAGCGATAACCGCGTTCAGATCCGAGCCCTCAGAGTACAGCGTTGCGGACATCTTCAATCACTCCAACTGTGTCGATGCGAGCGGTGCCCGCGGATATATCCGTGTAGGAAAGGATGGGCATTTCTGGGACGGTCATCCGCATCAGACGGCGCAGCGGAAGTCGTAGCTGGGGGGCGCAGACGAGCACCGGGTGGCGTCCGCGCGAGGTTGCTTCGGTGTAGCGCTGGCGGGCGGTCGCGACGACCGATTCGGCCAGGTCCGGCGGCAGCACGAGCTGGGGGCCACCTTCACCGGGGCGCAGTGACTCCATGATCGTCTGCTGCAACTGCGGGTCGAGGGTGAGGACGTCCAGATGTCCGTCGACGCTGTGCTCGGCGACGATCGCCGGAGCCAAGGCGTTGCGGGCGGCCTCAATGAGCCGGTCGGGCTCGGTGCCGCTCTTGGCCGCCAGGGCCAGCGCCTCGAAGATGCGGACCAGATCGCGAATCGGGATGCCTTCGTCGAGCAGGGCGTGCAGGACACGCTGGATCTCGGCCAGCGTGAGGAGGGCCGGGGTGAGGTCCTCGACCACTGTCGGGTGGCTGTTCTTGAGCGACTTGGTGGCGAGGGCGACCTCTTCGCGGCCGAGCAGTCGGCTGGCGTTGCGGCGGACCGCCTCGGAGAGGTGCGTGATGATGACCGACGAGCGGTCGACGACGGTTGCGCCAAGCAGCTCGGCCTGCCCCCGGAGCTCGACCGGGACCCACTTGCCTTCGAGTCCGAAGACCGGCTCGTGACCGACCTGGCCGGGTAGTCCGTCGAGGTCGTCGCCGATGGCCAGCACCGTGCCGGTCGGGGCCTGGCCCCGAGCGACCTCGACGCCGTTGATCCGGATGGCGTATGTGGCGTGCGGAAGGTCCAGGCTGTCCCGGGTGCGGACCGGTGGCATGACGACGCCGAGTTCCTGGGCCAGGCTGCGGCGTAGCGAGCGCACCCGGTCCAGCAGGTCGGCGCCGGCACCGTCGACGAGGGAGATGAGGTCGGGCGAGAGCATGAGCTCCAGTGGCTCGACCATGATCTGGGAGAGCAGGGCCTCCGGGGTGTCGGGCACCTCGGCCGCCGAGACGGTGGCCGCTTCGGCCTCCGTCTCCTCCGCCTTGGGCGGCCCGTTCTGCTTGACCCGGCTGGCGATGACGAGGAGCCCGCCACCGACGATGAGGAACGGAATCTTCGGCAGCCCCGGCACCAGGCAGAGCCCGACGGCGGCGGCGCCGGCGATCTGCAGGGCCTTGAGCTGGCTGCTGAGCTGGCGGGTGACGACGGTGCTCATGTCGTCGGAGTCGCTGGCCCGGGTGACGATGAGGCCGGTCGAGACCGACAGCAGCAGGGCCGGGATCTGCGAGACGAGGCCGTCGCCGACGCTCATCAGGCTGTAGCTGCTCAACGCCTCGCTCAGCGGCATGTGCTTGCTGAGGACACCGATCGCGAAACCGCCGATGAGGTTGATGAAGGTGATGATGAGCGCGGCGATCGCGTCACCCTTGACGAAGCGTGAGGCACCGTCCATCGCACCGTAGAAGTCGGCCTCGGCGGCGACCTCACGGCGGCGGATGCGCGCCTGCTTGTCGTTGATCAGGCCCGAGTTGAGGTCGGCGTCGATCGCCATCTGCTTACCGGGCATGGCGTCGAGGGTGAAGCGGGCGCCCACCTCGGCGACGCGGGCGGCACCATTGGTGATGACGACGAACTGGATCACCAGCAGGATCGCGAAGATCACCAGGCCGACGATCAATGAGCCACTGATGACGAAGTGGCCGAAGGAATTGATGACGTTGCCGGCGAAGCCCTTGGAGAGAACCAGGCGGGTGGCCGAGATATTGAGCGCGAGACGGAAGAGAGTGGCGATCAGCAGCAGCGACGGGAAGCTGGAGAACTCCAGCGGGCGGCTGACGTACATCGAGACGAGGACAACCAGCACCGCGAACGTGATGTTCATGGCGATGAGCAGGTCGAGCAGGAAGGTCGGGATGGGCACGACCATCATGACGACGATGCCGACGACGCCGATCGGCACAGCGAGCTGGTTCAAGCTCGCGCGCGGCGCTTTCGTCTTCGGAGTTGTCACAGAATCCTCAGGATGATCGGCGGTCAGGTTCACTACGGACAGATGTGGTGCAGTGGACGTCCGAGTCCTGGGTTCGCCATCCTGGCAATGATCTGATCGGTCGGTTGAGCCCCGACCTGAGCTATTTCGCGAATACCTCTGCGGAGGTGGTTGCCGGGGTGCGGCCGGGGCCGTCGTTGCGGAGCTTGGTCAGCACCTCGGCGTAGACCGACTCCCAGCGGCCGTAGTTGCCATGGATCGTGCGACCCGCTGCCCATTTACGGGCGTTTGCCCCGATTTCACTGCGGAGCGAGGCATCGTTGACCAGGGCTTGGAGGTAGAGGCCCCAATCGCGCTGGCTCTTGGCCAGGAAGCCGGTGACGCCGTGCTGGATGGTGTCGGCGTAGGGGCCGAAATCGGTGGCGACGGTCGGGATTCCCAGCGCCGCGTACTCGACGAACTTCAGATCGCTCTTGGCCCGGTTGAAGTCGTTGTGGGCCAGCGGCGCGATCGCGATGTCGAAGTCGATCTTGGGGAAGAACTCCTCGGGGGTGGCCGACCAGGGCGTGAACCGGTCCAGCGGGCGGCCGATGAGACCGGAGAAGCGGCCGCCGATGAGGTGTGACTCGACCTTGGCGTTGCGCCGGAAGAATTGGCGCAGCTCCTTGCTGACGCTGGCGAAGTCCTCGCGGTGTGCGCTGCCACCGGCCCAGCCGACAGTCAGCCGGCGGGTTGGGGGGCGCTGCATGAAGATGAGTGACGCGTCCACGCAGTTCGGTAGGACGTACACGTTGGGGTTGTACTGACCGACGACCTCGGCCAGCCGCGGGGTGCTCACGGTGACGGCGTCGGATAGTTCGAGATTGCGCTGCAGGACGCGCAGACGCTCGGGTGTGTAATACTCGCGGGCCGGATTGTCGGCGTTGATCGCCCACGGATCGTCGTCGATCTCGAAGATCATCGCGAAGTTGCGGTCGGCGCGGGTGGCCATCTCCTGCCAGATCGCGTCGCGGGCATCGTCAGTGACGAGTTGGCCGACCAGCACGTCGATGTCTGGGCTGATGCCCGTGGTGCTGCGATCGATCGAGATGGTCTGGTGACCGGCGATGCCGAGCGCCCACATCGGCATGGCGATGCGGTAGTACCCCTGCCCGGCGCCGTTCTGCGCCCAACCGACGATCTTCAGTGGCTGCACTGGTTCGATCTCCTTGCATGGGTTGTCGGCTGGTGTGGCCCTTGTGGGCCTGTTCGGTTAAACCTGCTGGCCCTCCCATCGGCCGAGATCCTGTGAAGCTGAGTGACGGGCGCCGACTGGACTTCCATAACTCGATTCGGCCGAGTGCGGGAGGGACCATTGCCCCGCATACTCGTGGGATGCCTGATCAACCCGACGAAGTCGTAGCCGGCAGCGACGCGGCTTCTACCGTCGCTTGGAAGAGGCTGGCCCGTGAGCGGCCTTGGTATCGCAAGCTCGCCTCCCGCCCGCTCGCCGAGGCCACAGTTAGCTCGCCCAATGGGAAGGTCTACTTGGTTCGGGTTCGCAGGAACTCACCCGTGAAGGCAGAGAGGGTTGACGCCTCGGACCCCCCCCTCCACCGCGTTCGGGTTGGTCGGGTCGCAGCTCGGGCGATCCTCGTTGATGTGGTCCTCGCAGTCACGAACGCCTTGGAACGCGGTGACAAGCTGTGGTTGGACGACGAGGAGTAAGGCAGCACTGCGATGCCCATCCTTACGGAGGCGTCTCCCTATTGCTGCTCGGTGGGTCATCTTCGGGTGGGGGGTCGGGGTCGGCTGTCGGGGGCGTGATGGATCGGTATCTGTGGCCGGTAGGGGTGCTCCAGTGGTAGTTGCCCTCGTGGTCGCGGTGGGTGATGGTCCAGCCCAGTTCATGCTTCAGCCGATGATGTTTTCGGCATAAGGCGTTGAGGTTGCACGCACTTGTACAGCCGGTTGGGTAGGGCACTCGATGATCTAAGTCGCAGCGCCTCGCGGCCCGGCTGCAGGTGGGGAAGGCGCAGGTCCGGTCTCGGGTGATGACGTGGTCGGCTAGGGCTTGGGGTGGGGTGTAGCGGGTCCGACCGTGATCGAGCAGGGTGCCGGACAGTGGGTCGGTGACTAACCGCCGCCAGGTGCCAGTCGCGTCGGCCGCGATCTTGCGGGCCAGGGCGGCGGGGATCGGGCCGTAACCGTCGAGCTCACCCGGGAGGTCGTCCAGGCCCAACAGGGTCGTCGCCGCAACGGTGACCTGAACCGATGGGCGCATGCCGTGGGATTTCGGCAGCGTCGGATCGGTCAACGCGTTCAGGGCGATGTCGATGAACGCGTCGGCTCGGCGTTGGTCGGCGGTCCGCCCATCATCCGGACACTTGGCCTTCGACTGGTCGGCGACGGCGTTGACGGCGACCATCACCGCGTCCGCGGCATCCGCGGGCAGGTAGGCCCAGACCGCGGCCATCCCGTCATCGTGGGGGAACCGGGCCACCCGACGCTCCAGCACCGCGTCCTCGTGCTTCCTGGTCTCCGTCTGCGGGTTGAACTTCGCCACCGCCCGACGGAGCGTGCCGGTGAACTGGGCCGGCGTCTGATGCTCCACCTTGCCCAACACCGCTTCTTCGACCTGGGCAACGATGTCGGCTTCAGCGATGTTGGTGACCGCACCGACGAGGGTCATCGCGTGCCGCTGCGTCGTCCGACCCGCAGCAAGCAACCCGAAGGTGGTGGGAATCCGTTGGACCAGGGTGGTGGCGCGGAGCAGGGCGAACGAGGCGGTGGTTGAGGGGATCTGCAACGCGCACGACACGTCCGCCTGCGCCGCCTCCGAGGCCAACTCAGGATCCGGCGCCAGCTCTTCAACATGATCACTGATCGAGGCCAGCAACCCGGCCTCAGTCGCCGCGAACCACGCATGCTGACGACGGACCGCGACCAGCAGATCCACCCGCCCAGCATGAGTAAGACGTTCGGGATCCAACGCCCCCAACAGGGCTGACGTCTCCGGACCGGGCTCATGCGAGGCCAACCACGCGGCGACCCCGTCGGGGAACATCACCGCATCGGCAAACGACGGAACCCGCGAGGAGACAGAATCATCCTCGCGGCCCTCGTACGGTGTTCCCTCCACGCATCTAATCGTACAGGTGAGCTACGACAGTAATCGCCGAGAACCCGACCAATCCAAACACAAAATCCAAGAAAAGTAAGGTGATTCGCCGACGTGAAGACTGTCACTCCAGCCACTGTGCCGTCGATCCGACTAGCCGGACGTCGAACCCTGCGCGGTGCTGAACATCCTCGTCGAGGGAATGCTGCTGGGTGCCGTCGTGCTGGGTGCCGTCGTGCTGGGTGCCGTTGTGCTGGCTGTCGTGGCCTGCTTCCGGCGCGCCCGGCGCGCCCGCGGCTCTTGGCGGATGGGCTAGCTATCTGGCCGGGGCCAACGGTCGCACAGTGTGCGTGCCGGCGGCCGAACCCCGGCGCTTCAGCGTCATGATGAAGGCGAGCACCGTCGCCACCGCCTTGTAGAGATCCGGTGGAATCTCGCCGCCGATCGTGCAGGTCTGATACAGCGTGCGCGCCAACGGGATGTCGGCCACCATCGGGATGCGATGCTTCTCGGCCAGCTCACGGATCCGAGCGGCAACGTAGTCCCCGCCCATCGCGACCACCCGGGGAGCACCCTTCTCGGCGTCGTACTTCAAGGCCACCGCGATGTGAGTCGGGTTGACGATCACAACGTCGGCGGTGGGGACATCGGCCATCATCCGGTTGCGGCTCATCGAGATCTGCTTGGAGCGGATGGCCCCCTTGAGCTGCGGGTTGCCGTCGCTGCTCTTGTTCTCTTCCTTCACCTGCTGCTTGGTCATCTTCAACGACTTGTTGTTGCGCCGACGGACGACGACGTAGTCGGCGATCGCCATCAGGATGCCGGCGGCGGCGGCGACGCGCATCACCCGCAGCGCCATCGAGATCGCGGTGGAGACCAGCGTGTCCAGGGAGAGCGCACCGGCCCCGATCAGCGTCGGAATCAGATTCCGCACCGACATGTAGACCACGACGCCGACCACGGTCGTCTTCAGCAGCGCCTTGAGCGCGGCCCACCATCCATGCGGACCGAACATCCGCTTGACGCCGGACAGCGGATTCATCCGAGAAAATTTGGGCGCCAGCGCCTTCGGGGAGAAGTAGATGCCACCCTGAGCGCCGACCGAGATGATCGAGACGACGATGAAGACCAACGCGAGCGGAAGCACCGCCAGCATGCCGCGCTGCGCGGTATTGCGGGCGATCCCCAGAACCTGGCTCACCTGAGGATTCTGAATCACCTCGGTCGACTGCAACAGCGCGATCTTGCAGGTATTCATGAGCGATTCGGCGACGTGGGGAAGCACGAAGCTGGCGACCAGCAGGCCGACCCATGACCCGAACTCAGGAGTATTGCCGATCTGTCCTTCGCGGCGAGCCTTCTTCTTCTGTTTCGGGGTCGCCTGCTCAGTTCTCTCCTCGGTGGGCTTCTCTGCCATTAGCCGGTCACCACCCTGAGCAGGTCAGTGGCCGACGTGGTCAGATGAGCAACCACCTGGGGCAGCAGCAGGAACGTGAAGCCGATCAGCGAGAGCGTAAGGCCGATCTTCAACGGAAAACTCAGTGCGAACGCGTTGAGCTGCGGCGCAATCCGGTTGAGCAACCCCAGCCCGAGGTCGGCGATGAAGAGCACGACCAGCAGTGGTCCGGCGATCTGCAGCGCCCCGACGAACATGTTGGTCACGCCGTGAATGAGCGACGCGCTCAGCTTCGGCATCGAGATCGTCCCGTCCAGCGGCAGGGTGTCGAAGGTCCGCATGAAGCCCTGCAGCAGGAAGAGGTGGGCACTGGAGGCGAAGATGAGCGTCGAGGACAGTAGCGCGTGAAAACGGGAGAAGACGGCGCTCTGGTTCTGCATCAGCGGGTCATAGCCGAAGGAGAGCGAGAAGCCGCCGGCGAGGTCGATGAGCCCACCCGCCGCCTCGATCGCGGTGAAGACGAGGCGGCACATGAATCCCAGCCCCACCCCGATGAAGATCTGCTCGACCCCGATCCCGACGATGGTCCAGGCGTCGACCACCGGCGGCACATGCTTCACCTGGCTGGGTGACAACGCCAGCCCGATCGCCACCGAGAGCATCACCTGAACCGTCCGCGGCACACCACTGGTGGCCAACGGCGGTGCGAAGATCGTCCAACCCAGGACGCGCAGCGACACCAGCAGCAGAGCCAGCAGGTTCGCGGTCGCGATTTGGACGGTCATGGTCTTCGCGTGATCAGTGCAGCAGAGACGGAATCTGCGCGAATAGCTCGTGAGTGAAGGTGATCATCGCGTGCATCATCCAACGCCCCGACAGCAGCAGAGCGACTCCGACACCGAGCGCCTTCGGCACGAAGGAGAGTGTGAATTCCTGAATCTGGGTCGCCGACTGGAAGAGCGAGACGGCGAATCCAATCAGGAGCGAGGTGACCAGAGCGGGAGCGGCCAACTCGGCCGTGATGATCATGACCTTCATGGCCAGGCTGACGATCGCGGCATCAGTCATCGGATTCACCTCTTGGATTCAACGGAAGGGAGCGGGGGCGGGAGGGCAACACGGTGAGCGTCGCTAACTGGAGTTGTAGCTCTGAACCAGAGCCGTGATGATCAGGCCCCAGCCGTCGACGAGGACGAAGAGCAGCAATTTGAAGGGGAGTGACACCGACACCGGCGGCAGCATCATCATGCCGAGCGACATCAGCGAGGAGGAGACGACGAGGTCGATGACCAGGAACGGAATGAAGATGACGAAGCCGATGATCATCGCCGATCGCAGCTCGGAGAGCACGAAGGCTGGAATCAGCGTGGTCAGCCCGACGTCGGAGATCTTCTCCGGGTTCGGCAGCTTGGCCGCCCGCAGCATCAGCGCGATCTCCTCCGGACGGGTATGCGCCGTCATGAAGACTCGCAGCGGCACCATGCCATCGTGGAAGGCGGTCTGCTGGTTCTTGGTGCCGTGAATGTAGGGCTGAATACCCAGCTCGTTCACCTTGCTGAGCACCGGCCCCATGATGAACATGCTGAGGAACAGAGATAGTCCGGCCAGCACCTGGTTCGGCGGCACCGTCTGCAGACCCAGTGCGTTGCGAGTCAGCGACAACACCACGAAGATCTTCGTGAAGCTCGTCATCATCAGCAGCAGCGACGGAGCCACCGAGATGACGGTGAGTAGCAGCAGGATGGTGATCGACGTGCTCGGCTTGGTGTTGCCGCCGACGTCGATCGTCGTGGGGCCGGTCGGTGACGACGGGCCCGCCGGTGCGGCCGGCGAGGCCGGCGCCGCCCGCGGACCAGCCAGCGGTGCCGCCAACTGAACGGCCTGCCGATCACCCGCCACCACTGCATGACTGACACTGTCGGGGACGGTGGCGGCCGACGCACTTCCGGTGCCCAGAGTCAATACTGCGATGCCGGCGACGACGGTCGCGATCAGCAGTAGAAGTAAGCGCATCAACGTGCGCAGGGGCGCCCTCACCTGGTACGGACGGTCAAGTCGCGTAGCGACTCCACCGTTTGCCGCCAGGTCGCCGGCGACAACGCCGAACCTGACAGAGCTGAGGACTTCGCATCCTGCGTAGTCTTCGGGGCGCCAACGCTTCCCTGCTTGGCGCCTTGATGTGTAGCTGATGCTGCGGCCGGCCCGGCGACGGGCTTGGCGGCGGCAGGCTTTGCGGTCGAACGGGCCGCCTTGTTGAGCAGGTCCGCCCCCGGGATGTCGGCCGGGATGTACACCGGCGCGACCGGGTTCGGGTCAACCGGCACGGCACGGCTGCGCTTGGTCTTGGACTGAGTGGCGGCGGCCGCGAGTTGCACCTCGACGGCCTCGAGGTCGACCTCGCCGATGAGCGAGACCTGCCCGTCGGTGACGCCGACGATAAGCGCTTGATCCAGCACTCGGACCACGGCGATCGAGGAGTTACGGGTGAGCTGTTCGCGCGACACGATGTCGAGCAGCTTGCCGTTGCGTGACCGAGCGGTGGGACGTTTGACGAATCGCGCCAAACCCCACATCAATCCCAGGACGACGGCAAGCGATAACACCACCCGTCCCAGCTCGGCCACGTTCTGCATGGTTGGTCAGCGGCCCGTCTCGTCGGAGACGATCTCGGTGATGCGCAGGCCGAAGTTCTCGTCGATGACCACGACCTCGCCGCGGGCGATGAGGCGGCCGTTCACCAGCAGGTCGGCCGGCGCTCCGGCCGGACGGTCGAGCTCGACGACGGCGCCGTCGCGCAGCGACAGCAGTTCGGAGACGGTCATCTTGGTGCGGCCGATCTCGGCGGTGACGTCCATCTCGACGCCACGCAGCAGGTCCAGCCGCTGGGCCGAGACCTCGGCCGGCGCGGTGCGGGCGGCGGCGAGCTTGGCGCCGGCGGAACCCGGGATCGGGGTGAAGCTCTCCGGCGCGTTGGAGCTGGCGTCCAGGCGCAGCGCGACGGCGGCCTCGATGCTGCTCTCCTCGCTCCACAGCGGCACGACGAACCCGTCGGTGTCGCCCTGCAGAATCTGCTCGAGCGCGACGGCCGTCTCGCTGACCGTGATCTCGCCGAGTGCGACCGGGCCGAGTGTTGCGGCCGCCGCCTGGACGGTCGGAGCCAGCGCCTGCGCCGGGTCGACGTCGCCGTCGGTGAGCGCCGTCGCCAGCGAACGTCCGATGACGACGATCAACTCACCACTGAGCGAACCGCTGAAGGTGACGCCCACGGCCTGGCCGAAGAGCTCGTCGGCATCGAACTCCCGGGAGGGTTCGCCCGGGTGCAGGGTGCTGCCCGAGGGCAGCGCCGCAGCGGCGGCCGCGGCGACGCCGGCGATCAGCTCGACGGCGGATGGGGCGAGTACGTCTGTCACAAGCGCTCCTGAGTAGCGGGTTGGGTCTGGAGAGGTTCGATGATGAGTGCCGCGAGGCGTTCGCCCGACTTGCCGGCGATGGCATGGGCAAAGGTGGTGCCACCGGCCTCGACGGTGAGCGGGGCGTTGACACGGTGGGTCAGCTTGATGACGTCGCCTTCAGCCAGGGTCAGCAGGCGTGAGGTGTCCAGGGCGATCGCGTCGAACTGGACCACGACGTCGATCTCGACCCCACCGAGGCCGTCCCGGACCTTGCGGGCCGAGGCGTCACGGTTCGGGTCTTCCTGGTCACGGTGGCTGCGCTGGGCCCGCTCGGCCTGCAGTTGGGCCACAACCGGGGAGAGCGGCAGGCAGAGCGTGAGCAGGCAGGAGGAGGCGCCGACGGTGAGGTCGAAGGAGGCGACGACCACGGCGTCGGTGGCGGCCGCAGCCTGGACGAACTGGGGGTTGTACTCGATCGGGGCGAGCTTCGTCTTCATCGGAGCCATCGACTCGAAGCCGTAGCGGAGCACGCTCAGCATCTGCTCCATGAGGTCGTTGAGCAGTCCGGTCTCGGTGTCGGTGAGGGTTCGTCCGGGCTGCTCACCGCCGGGGCCGCCGAGCAGGTGATCGATGCTGGTCATCGCCGTGGAGAGGGCGAACTGCAGGATCGCGGTGCCCTGCAGCGGGTCGATCGAGAAGGGGGCCAGGATCGTCGGGGACTCGAGGGTGGTGACGTACTCCTCGTAGCTCTGCTGCTCGATCGAGACGAGATCGATGTGGCATACCTGGCGCAGACTTCCGGTGAGCAGCGTGGTCAGCCGCTTCCCGAAGAGCTCGCAGCACATCTGTAACGCCCGCACATGTTCGCGGGAGAGTTTCGTCGGTCGACGGAAGTCGTAGGCCACAGGTGCGTCCCGGGGAGGGGACGCGAGCGCACGCTTCGCAGCGATATTGATTGCCGTCACGTGATCTCTGATCGGCTGCCCGGACCCGAACATGAGCCGTGGCCGCAGTTCGGTATTCACCTCCCTCCGGGAGGCTGTTGCTAGGTAACGGCATCCGTGCCGTCGTGAACGCTGCGCGCACTAACCAAATGTGTGGATTTTCCTTTTGACGAGTTCTGTTAGAGGGGAATCTGAGCGACGGGACCTGATCCGATCCGGACGACTACTCCGAGACGAACTGAATGAAGTCGGTGTCGAAGATCTGCCCCGGGTAGGCCCCTTGCAGGTTCTTGACCAGATCCTTCTTCAGCGCCTCCCGCTTGGCCTTGCTCGAGATCTGCGGGACGGTCAGGTTGCTGAACTCATCGATGATGATGTTCGCGGCCTTGGTGGTCTCCATCCCGGCCTCGTGACCGGCCACCAGCGTGAGGGCGACCTGGACCTTCAGGTAGTGACCGCCGGCCAGGTTGAGGGTCATCGCGTCCATGGTGACGATGTTTCCGGCCTTCGGCACCGCGACGGCGTTGGACTTCGGCATCAGGAAGAAGTACCCGGCACCGCCCAGGGCTAGGACGACCACGGCAATGATGATGAAGAGCTTCTTCTTGCTCTTCTTCACCGGCTCCTCGACCTCGGTAGCCGCGCCGGGGATGTTCTTTCCGCCGACTGTCGAGCCGGCGCCGGTCTTGACCGACGACTGACCGACGACCTTGCGTTCGGTGGGTGCGGCGATAGCCATGATGATCTCCTCGGTACTTACTGTTCGTTGTCGTAGCTGGACTGGACGTTCGGTGGTCTGGGTAAATCGGGTGGGTCAGGGCGTCGCGGCGGCGACGACCGGAAGCTTGGACTTGTCGGTCGCCGAGAGCATCGACAGGATCACCACGTCGACCCGGCGGTTGCCGGCGACCGAACGGGGATCGCTCGGTGCGTAGAGCGGTCGCTGGTCGGAGAACCCGGCCGCCGACAGTCGGCTGGAGGGAACCTGGCGCTGCACCATGAAGCGCACCACCGCGGAGGCCCGAGCCGACGAGAGCTCCCACCCCGATGGGTACTCCGGTTCGGTGCTCACGCCGAGCTGGTTGGTGTGCCCGTCCACTTCGATGGGGTTCGGGATGTGCACCAGCGGCGGGACCACCGCGTCCAGGATGGTCTGGCCACCCGGCAGCAGCGTTGCCTTGTTACCGGGGAAGACCAGGCTGTTGGTGACGATGGTGACCACCAGGCCGCGCTGGTCGATGGTGTACTGAGCGACGCCGGCCAGACCCTTGGAGGCCAGTGACTTGGCGATGCTCTTCTCGATCTTCTCGAACTCGTCGACCTCGGCCTTGACCGCGGCGGCGCCCTGTTTGGCCGCCGCCACCGCCTGGGCCGCCTCGGCTGCGGCCGCGGCATCGACTGCGGCGCTGGCCGCAGACTGCGACAGGTTCGGGTTGGGCAGCGTCGGGGCGTTATCCGACGAGGCCGAGTTGTCCTGGTTCGGCGAGAGCTGGGCGGCGATGGTGTCGCCCTCCTCGTTGCCGAGGCCGGTGCTGCCGTCCAGGATGGACTGCTGTCCACCGCCGAACGCCGACGAGAGTGAGGCCCGAAGCTGGGAGAGCTTCGAGGTGTTCACCTGCGAGATCGAGTAGAGAACGATGAAGAGCACCAGGAGCAGTGTGAGCATGTCGGCGTATGTCACTAGCCAACGCTCGCTGCCGCCTTCACCCTCTTCCTCCTCATGATGCTTCTTCTTTCGTCCGTGCCCGCTCATGATCAGGCAACTTCCTTCTTGCTCTGCTCGACCGGTGGCAGCAGGCTGTGCAGCTTCTGCTCGACCAGGCGCGGGTTGGAGCCGTCCTGGATGGCCAGCACACCCTCGATGGCCAGATCCATCTGCGCGCACTCCATGTCGCTGATGCGGCGCAGCCGGTTGCCCATCGGGAACCAGAAGAGGTTGGCCGACAGCACGCCCCACAGGGTGGCGACGAAGGCCGAGGCGATCTCAGCGCCGAGCTCGGCCGGCTCAGCAAGGTTGCCGAGCACGTGGATCAGGCCGATGACGGTACCGATGATGCCGATGGTCGGCGCGAAGCCGCCCATGTCCTGCATGACCTTCGCTCCGCGGCGGTCGCTGTCGCGTTTGGTGTCGACCTCGGCGCCGAGGATCTCAGCCACGGCGGCCGAGTCGGTTCCGTCGACGGCCATCTCCAGAGCACGCTTCAGGAACGGGTCCTCGATGTTGGCGACGTCGTCCTCCAGCGCCAGCAGGCCCTCGCGGCGGGCGCGCTCGGCCAGCTTGACCAGGATCTCGACCGAACGGTCGGGCGGTGCCACCTTGGCCGTCAGGGCCAGTTTGATGAGCTTCGGGAGTGCCTTCGCGTCGGGGAGTACACCGCCGGCGACGGCGGCACCGATGGTGCCGATGAAGACCAGCATCAGCGGCGCCGGAAGGAAGATCGCCATCGGGCTGCTGCCTTCGAGGATCATCGATCCGAAGACTGCGGCCAGGGCGGCTCCGATTCCGATTAAGGTAGCCGGATCCACGTCAGACTCCCTTGCGGTGCAGGGCCACTACCGAAGAGATGTGTCCTGAGGTCTGGCCGCTGTTGCCGGAGCCACTGTGCCGCTGATGCGGCGACGGGTCCTTCGCGAGCCACTGGTTGGGTCCGGCGGTGATGGGCGCAGCGTTGTCATTGCCCATCGACAGGGCGATCGCGATGACCTCCGAGCGCCAGGCGCGGATCGCGTCGACGAGTTCGTCGAGGGATTCCTGAATGACGTACTTGTTGCCATCGACGAGCGTCACGACGGTGTCGGGCGTCGCCTCGGCGCGCTCGATGAGGTCGGGGTTCAAGGCGAAGACCGGGCCGCCCAACCGATGTACCTGCAACATAGGGATCCATCCTTGAATTTCGAAGAGGCCGTCCGTGGCCCCGTTGAATTTTTTATCGGCTGCCCACGACCGAACCTGAGCCCGAAGGCTTCAGGTCCGGCCGTGGCGCATGCCTCGTTGATTCAGCGGTCCCTCTGGCGAGGGTCAATCCCTACTAGCTGAGCTGGACCAGCGTCTGCAGGACCTCGTCCGAGGTGCTGATGACGCGCGAGTTCGCCTGGAAACCGCGCTCGGCGATGATCAGGTTGGTGAGCTCGGCGGCCAGGTTGACGTTGGACATTTCCAGCGCGCCGGCCGTGATCTTGCCGAAGGCACCGGTCTCCGGGGCGCCGATGATCGGCGGGCCCGAGTTGCCGCTGACGGCCCACTCGGAGTCACCCATCTTCTGCAGGCCGGCCGGGTTGGCGAAGGTCGCGAGGCCGATCTGGCCGAGCTGGGTGGAGGCGCCGGTGGAGTCGACGGCGTTGATCGTGCCGTCCTGGGCGATGCTGTAGCTCTGGTACGTGCCGTTGGTCAGACCGGTGAGGGTGATCACCGCGCCGGTCGGGTCCTCCAGCATTCCACCGGCCGGGGTGACCAGGTGGCCGACCTGGTCCAGGGAGTACGAACCCTGGCGGGTGTACATGGTGGCGCCGCCCTGGGAGACCATGAAGAAGCCGTCGCCGTCGACCAGCATGTCGGTGCCGCGGCCGGTGACCTGGGTCGAGCCCTGAGTGAAGTCGGTGACGACGCCGGCCAGCTTCACACCGAGGCCGACCTGCTTGCCGTTGGTGCCGCCCTGGGTGGCCGTTCCGGCCGAGGCACCCTGCAGGGTCTGGCTGAGCGTGTCGGAGAAGACCGCCGAGCTGCTCTTGTAGCCGGTGGTGTTGACGTTGGCGATGTTGTTCGACGCGACGTCGAGCATCTGCTGGTGTGCTGCGAGACCGGAGATGCCGGTGAAGAGTGAGCGCAACATGGTGGGGGTACTCCTTTGTTGGGGGTGACGCTGTGGGGGATTTACGTTTTGGGTGGTGCCGGTGCTGACTGCTGCTTTGGATGCAACGGCGGTTAGCTGGAGAGAACCTGCTGGACGTCGGTCAGGGCGACCGTCTTGGTGCCGACCTGCAGTGACGGTGTCGTGCCGGAGATGGTGGCGGCGCTGACCAGGCCCGTCGCGAGGTTGCCGGCGCTGTCGGTGTAGCTGATGTTGTGCCCGACCATGCTCGTCGCCGCCTGCACCTGCTGCGCGTTCAACGTGTTCACGCTGTTGCTGGAGAGCGTCTGCATGGTCTGCACCTGGGACAGGGTTGCCGTCTCGTTCATGAAGGTCGAGGTGTCAACCGGCTTGCTCGGGTCCTGATACTTCAGCTGCGCGACGAGCAGCTGCAGGAATGCGTCCGGGGACAACGAGGTGTTGTCGACCGAAGCCGCATTCAAGTTCGTGGTCGATGGCACCGTCGCCGTCGGCGTGCTTACCGAACTAACTGGGCTTGTCATCTGTTCTCCTTATTGAGCCGGTTGAGCGGTAGTGCGTTCGTGTAGGTCATCGTTCGTGTCGTCATCTCAGAGCAGCCGATCGAGTGCGGTGTCGGTCGAGGCGCTGCGCAGCCGAGCGGTGGGCTGGACGCGCCCCGCTCCGCCCTCGCCGCCGTCGCCGTGTCCCGCGTTGCCGCCTCGGGTCGAGGCGTCGTCGTTGCCGCCGCGACCGTTGCCGAGGGATACATCAACCCCGGTGAAGCCGTGGCTCTGCAGGTTCCGGCTGAGGTCACCGAGGCTGTCGCTGAGGGCATCGTGGCCGCTCGCGGTGGCGGCGTTGAGCGTGACGCTGATCTGGCCGTTCTCGATATGTGCGATCACCCGCACCGCGCCGAGCTCAGCCGGGTGCAGGTCGATGGTGAGCTGATGCTGCCCGCTGGCCGTCGCGAGGAGCGCGTTCAGCGGAGTGCTCAGCTGCTGGGCGACCGCGGCCGGCGGAGCCGCGGCGGCGATCGGGGCCGCCGGTGCCGCCACCGGGACGGGCTGGGTGAGGGCGTTGATCGCCTGCTGCACCGAGACGGAGTTTCCGGTCTGGCTGACCACCAGGGCATCCGCGCTGAGCGGCGCGTTGGGTACGGCCGGTCGGTCGCTGGCCGTGGCGACGCCGGACGTCGCCGAAGTGGCGGCAGCCGGCGCGGTGGCTGCGTCGGCGGTGGCTGACTGGGTGCTCGATTTGGCGGTGCTCGATTGGGCGGTGCTCGATTGGGCGGTGCTCGATTGGGCGGTGCTCGATTGGGCGGCCAGCGCGGCGGCGAAGGACGCCGGGATGGCCGTGCCCGCCGCCGGGGTGGTGGCGGATGCGCCTGCGGCCGACGGGGTTGCGGCCGCCCCGGTCGCCGGTCGGCCGGTCTGCGCGGTCAGCGGATCCTGGGCCGCGCCCAACTCCGGGTCGGCGGTCGAGGCGTCCTGGGCCGTGGCTGAGTTGGCTGAGGTGCCTGAGTTGGCTGAGTTGGCTGAGTCGGCAGCCGCTATCGCTGTCGCGTCGGCCACCAGGGCGGTGAAGGCGGCGCTCGGGGTCCCGCTCGCAGTCGCCAGCGTTGTCGCCGTCGCAGTTGCGGTCGGTGCGGTGGCCGGCGCCGCGGCGGAGCCGAGCGTCGCATCGGCGAGGCTGAGCGTCGTATCGACGCTGCCGGTAGCGGTGGCCGGTGCTGAAACATTGGCCGTCGAGGTGCCGGCGGCCGGGGTGGCGAGCAGCGCGGCCAGACCGGCCAGCAGCGCTGGGTCGCCGGAGGCGCTGGTGGTTGGATCGACCGCAGCCGTCGCGTCGGTCGCCGGGTTCGGTGCGGACGGCACCGTTGGCGCGGCTACCGGAGTGACCGAACCGGCGGCGATTGAGCCGGCCAGCAGCGCGGCGAACTCGGTCGCAGCGGCGGTCGAGGAGTGCCGGCGAGCCGCCGCGCCACTCTTCTCGCTGCCCTGAGCCGTGGTGGTCGCGTCGGTGCTCGCCGAGGCGTCGGTGCCAGTTGCAGTGCTCGCCGAGGTGCTCGTGGTTGCGTTCGAGGTGCTGCCCTCCTGCTGCGAAGACGACTCCTCTTCGCTGCGGCGCTGGACCCGCGGTGAAGTCGGCTGGCTGAGCGGGGTGGCGGCGACGCTGAGCAGGGCGACGTTGGTTGCGCTCATGACAGCTGCGCTCCCTTCGTGGTCATCAAGGCGGTGACTTTCTTTACGTAGTTCTGGGTCTCGCTGTACGGCGGGATGCCCCCGTACTTGTCGACCGCTCCGGAGCCGGCGTTGTAGGCGGCCAGAGCCAGTGGGACGGAGCCGCTGTATTTGCTGAGCAGGCCGGCATACATGCGTCCCGCGCCGTCGATGGCCGAAGAGGGGTTCAGCGGGTCGACACCCAGACCGGCCGCGGTGCTCGGCATGAACTGCATGAGGCCGACCGCGCCGGCCTTGCTCATCGCCGACGTGTTGCCGCCGGACTCCTGCTGGGCCACCGCGGCCAGCAGGCCGGTCGGCAGACCGTACTTGGTCTCGGCCGCCTTGAACTGCGCGGAGTACTTCATCACGGCGGCGTTGAGGCCGGTGCCGCTCACCGCCGGCGAGGTGGCCGAGCTGTAACCGGAGGAGACGCTGGAGTCGGAGACGACTCGGCGGATCGAGGAGGGGTGGCCGTAGACGGTCTTGATGTGAACGCTCTGACCCTCGGTGGGAGCCTCGATGAGCTTGTTGTTGCCGATGTACATCGTCACGTGGTGGGCCGGATTGCCATAGAAGATGAGGTCGCCCGGCTTGGCGTCGGCGATACTGTCCACCGCGGTGCCGACCTTCTGCTGCTCGGCGGCGGTGCGCGGCAGCGAGATCCCCAATGATTTGTAGGAGGCCTGGGTCAGCCCCGAGCAGTCGATGCCGGTCGAGCTCTCGCCGCCCCAGACGTAGGGCGTGCCGAGGTAGGACTCGGCGGCCGAGACGGCGGCGTCACCGGTGGCCGTCGAAGTCGAATCGGTCGCCCCGGGGCCACCGGTGGCATCGCTGGATCCGTTGAGCTGGGAGAGCAGCGAGGAGAAGTCGGTTCCGGAGGCGCCCGAGGTCGACGAAGACGCCGCCGCGGTGGTGCTCGCCGTCGCGGTGGTGGACGTGGTCGGTTTGACCCCGGCGAGCGTGTTGATCTGGTTCTGGATCGCGGCGACGCGGCTGAGCACGTCGGCGATAGCGGTGGGTGCGGTCATCCGCGGCCTCCGATCATCTTCTTGGCGTGGCCCACCGCGGCGATCTCGTCGAGCTCGCGCTCGCCGGCCAGCTTCTCGTGGGCCAGTGCGGCCGCGGTCTGGCGCTCCAGCAGTTCTTCGGCCGTGCGGCGTCCCCGAGCCGCCTCGACCAGGTCGTCGAGGGACTGGTTGGCCGCGACGCGCGCACGCTCGGCGGTACGGTGCGCCTGATCGGCGGTTGCGGCCGCGGCCTGGCGGGCGACGATCGAGGCCAGGAAAGCCGGTGTGCTCTGCGCGATGTTCTCAGCCCGGCCGGAGGCCCGGCGGCGTTCGGACGCGGCGTGGGCCGCGGTCTCCTGCTCACGGCGGCGGGCCGCGCCCAGGCGCTGCTTGGCCAGGTCTTCGTTGGCGGCGCGGGCGCGCAGCAGGGTGGTCACCCAACGTTGTGCAGCCATCAGTCCTCCAGATTCAGGATCGAGGCGAGCATCTGCCAGGACTGGGTCGCGTCAGCCTCGGTGTGCAGGCCCTGGCGAAGGAAGTGTTCGAGCTGCGGCCAGAGGGTGAGCGCCACATCGGCCCGCGGGTTGGTGCCGGCGACGTAGGCCCCGATCTCGACCAGCTCCTTGACGTCGCGTCGGGCGTCGAGCAGCTGACGGGTCACCTGGGAGAGCTCACGCTGCTCCGGCGTCGTCACCGCGTTGGCGACCCGCGACACCGACTGCAGTACGTCGATGCTCGGGAAGTGCCCGGCGGTGGCGAGCTTGCGGTCCAGCACGATGTGCCCATCCAGGATCGAGCGGGCGGTGTCGGCGATCGGCTCGTTGTGGTCATCACCCTCGACGAGGACGGTGTAGAGCCCGGTGATCGAGCCCTTGTCCGAACCGCCGGCGCGCTCCAGCAACTGCGGCAGCATGGCGAAGACCGAAGGCGGGTAGCCCCGGGTGGCCGGTGGTTCGCCGACGGAGAGGCCGATCTCGCGCTGGGCCATGGCCAGGCGGGTGATGCTGTCCATCATGAGCAGCACCTGCTTGCCGCTGTCACGAAACCATTCGGCGATCCGGGTGGCGACGAAGGCGGCGCGCAGGCGCACCATCGGTGGCTGGTCGGAGGTGGCCACGACGACGATTGCGTTGCGCATCCCCTCCGGGCCGAGGTCGTCCTCGAGGAACTCGCGGACCTCTCGGCCTCGTTCACCGACGAGCGCGAGGACGGTGATCTCGGCCTGGGTGCCGTGCATGATCATGGAGAGCAGGCTCGATTTGCCGACGCCGCTGCCGGCGAAGATACCCATCCGCTGGCCGCGCCCGACCGGGATGAGGGTGTCGATGGCCCGTACCCCGAGCGGCATCGCGACGTCGACCCGCTGTCGGGTGAGTGCATCCGGCGGGGTCGACTCGACCGTTGCGGTGTGCAGCCCGCTGGGCAGCTTCCCGCCGTCGAGGCGGTGGCCGAGCCCGTCCAGGACGTGGCCGAGCAGCGCCTCGCCGACCTCGATCTCGAGCGGTCCACCGGTGCTGGTCACCCGGTCGCCGCTGCCGATTCCGGCGAGCGTGCCGAGCGGCAGGCAGGCCGCCGAGTCGCCCTGGACCGAGACGACCTCGGCCGGGGTCGAGATCTCGCCATGGTGCAGGTGCACGATGTCACCGACCCGGGCCGAGATGCCGCGGATGGTGGCCGAGAGTCCACGGACCTCCGACACGATCCCGGAGATCTCCGGCGGCGCGGTGTGCAGCGCGTGCACGACGCGGTCGCTGTTGAGGAGTGTGGTCATGAGGCGAGGGCCTCACGGACGCGCTGCATGCCGGCGCTGAGCCGTCCGTCGACGGTGGTGGCTCCGCACTGGACGACGGCGTCACCGGGCTGCAGCGATGCGTCGGCGGCGACGGTGATGCTGCGGCGGTAGGTCGAGACGAGGGCCGGGTAGACCGCGCCGGACGGGTCGACGGCCAGCGTCGCGTAGTCGCGCGGGGCGAGGGAGATCGTCACCGGTTCGCCGGCCGGCGCCAGCGCCAGGGTGCGGGCCAGCGCGTCGGAGGCGGTGTCGATGCTGCTCAGTTCGCGGGTCAGCAGGGCCTCGGTGAGCTCGACGGCGCAGCCGATGAGGCTCTCCTCCATCTCCTCGGCCCCGGGCACCGACTGCTGCTCGAGCGCGGTGGCGGCGACGTCGATGGCGACGAGGACGGTGGCCAGCCGGGCGCGGGTGTCGGCGATCAGCGCCGCCGCCTCGGCCTCGGCGGCCGCAAGCTTGGCCGCCATCGCTTCGCGGGCCTCCCGGACGCCGGTCGACCAGCCGGTGGCGTAGCCGACGGCGCGGGCCTCGGAGCGAGCCTGTTCGGTCAGGGTCGACGGGACCCCGGCCGACGTCGCGATGTCGAAGCCGAGCGGCGCCAACTTGGGTGCGCCGGGGAGCTCCGGCAGCGGTGAGGTGACCGCAGCGGCGGCGGCGGGAAGGTTAGGCAACGAACTCCTCCTCGTCGCCGCGGCGGACCTGGATCTGGCCCGACTCTTCGAGTTCGCGGATGACCCGGACCACGTTGGCCTGTGCCTCCTCGACGACCTGGATGCGCACCGGACCGAGCACGTCGATCTCCTCGGCCAGGGTGAGGGCGGCGCGTTCGGACATGTTCTGCATGACCCGGTCACGGACGTTCGCCGCGACACCCTTGAGCGCGGTGGCCAGGTCGGCGGCTTGGATCTGACGCAGCACCAGCTGAATCGCCCGATCCTCCAGGCCGACCAGGTCTTCGAACATGAACATCTGGCTGCGGACCTCGTCGGCCAGGTCGGCGTCGTGCAGCTCCAGACCCTCGAGGATCTGCCGCTCGGTGCCCCGATCGGCACGGTTGATGATCTCCACCAGCGGTCGCACACCACCCACCGCCGAGGCGAGCTCGCTGGCCACCCCGAGGGAGGAGATGCGCCGCTCCAGGCTGGACTCGACCTTGCGGATCAGGTCGGGCGAGGTGCGGTCCATCACGGCGATGCGGTGGGCCACGTCCGATTGCTGCTCGCGCGGCAGTCCGGTGAGGATGGCGGCGGCCAGTGGCGCCGGGAGGTGGGCCAGGACCAGCGCGATCGTCTGCGGGTGCTCGTCGCCGAGGAAGGAGACGATCTGACGGGAGTCGAGGTTCTGCATGAAACTGAAGGGGAGTTCGACGATGCTGGCCGAGAGCCGCTCCAGGATCGCCCCGGCCCGCTTGTCACCGAGGGCCCGGATCAGCATCTCGCGGGCCTGGTCCATGCCGCCGCGGGTGGTGGCGCCGGTGGCCAACTCCCCCGCGAACTCGGCCAGTACCGCAACCGAGACCTCGGTCGGCACCTTCCCCATCCGCACGATCTCAGCACTGAGCTCCTCGAGCTCGTCCTCATCCAGCCGGCCCAGAACCTTCGCGCTCTCCTCGCGACCGAGCTGCAGCATCAGCACCGCGGCCTTCTGCTTACCGGTCAGGCCGGCCAACGGGTCGGGCGCGACGATCGGAGCAGGGGCCAGTGACAGAGCAGCGGGGTTGGCGGAGGCATCGTTCGGAACCACCGTGAGAATCGGGGTGGCGGTTGCAGTCGCGGCCATGGGTTACATCCCTTGCTTGTCGGGTCGAGCGGGTCGAACGGGATCGTGCTGTGTTTCTCTACTAATTGTTGGAGCTGAGCCAGCTACGCATGACTCGGGCGACGTCCTGAGGCTGGTTCTCGGCCAGGCTCACCAGCACTCGGCGCTGGTTGGCCAGCTCCTCCTGCCCGGCGGAGGCCTGGGTGAGCGATGGTGACGGCTCGACGATGACCTCCTGCGGCGTCTCGTACTGCAGCTGGTGGATCAGGTCGTCCATCTCGTCGGGCTCCTCCAGCGCCGCTCGTTCGGCGGCCTTGCGGCGGCGTCGACCGGCGATCAGAGTTCCGATGATGACGGCCAACACGAGCACCACCAGGCCACCGGTACGCAGCATCGAGTTGAATTGGGCCTTCTTCGCCGCGGCCTTGGCTGCGGCGTCGGCGGTGGCCGAGGCCTGAGCCGCCTGCTTGGCCGCGCTGGTGTCGAAGGGCATCGCCTCGATGGCCAGCTGGTCGCCGCGGGCCGGGTTCAACCCGGTGGCCGAGGTGATCAGGTTGGTGATCGCGGTCTTGTTGACGTTGGGGACACTGCTGTCCAGCACCACGGCGACGTTGAGCTTGCTGACCGCGCCCGGGGCGGCGACGGTGTTCGTCGTTACCGTCCCGACGGCGTTGTCCTTGGTGTCGCTGGTCTTGCTGTAGGCACCGTTGGCGGTGGCGCTGCTGGCCGACGTGCCGGCGACGCTTACCGCCGACTGCTGCGCAGCCGACGTGCCACCGGCGCCGAGGATGCCACCGCCGGCGTTGCCGGTTCCGGTGTAGGCCTCGTTGGTCGTCGACTCCGAGGTCGGCGGCGTGCCCGGCGTGTAGACGTAGGTCTTGGAGGAGGAGTCGGTCTTGTCGAAGTTCAGCTGCGCGTTGGCGATGACCGACGAGTGGCCGGCCCCGACGAGCTGATCGAGCATCGTCT
This sequence comes from Jatrophihabitans sp. GAS493, assembly GCF_900230215.1. Classification (NCBI taxonomy): domain Bacteria; kingdom Bacillati; phylum Actinomycetota; class Actinomycetes; order Jatrophihabitantales; family Jatrophihabitantaceae; genus Jatrophihabitans; species Jatrophihabitans sp. GAS493. Next base: position 949,925 of record NZ_LT907982.1, read on the forward strand.
GCAGCGAGCTGGAGAGCCGGCTGTTGTAGTCCTTGGTGGCCGCGGTCTGGGTATCGGCGCTGGTCGAGGAGTCAGTGCCATCCCCAGCGGAGAGCACCTTCCCGGTCGAGTCCGAGACGGTGACGTCGGCGGTGGCCAGACCCGGAACGCTGTTGGCGACGAGATTGACGACCGACTGCACCTGCCCGCTGTTCAGCGTCGTGCCGGGGGCGGTGGTGAGCAGCACCGATGCGGTGGTCTTCACCGTCCCGTCGTTGAAGACGTCCTGCTGCGGGATCGCGAGGTGAACGGCCGCGGCGTTGACGCCCTGGATCGACTTGATGGTCATCGAGAGTTCGCCCTCGACGGCGCGCTGGTAGTCGACCTGCTGCTTGAAGTCCGAGGTGGTGACGCCCTCCTTGTCCAGCAGGCTGTAGCCGCTGGAGCCCGAGGAGGGTAGGCCGGCCGCGCTGATCGCCAGGCGCTGCGCGTAGAGGTTGGCCTGCGGAACGTCGATCTCGGTGCCACCGGCGGCGAGCTGGTACGGAACCTTGTTGGTGTTCAGCTTGTCGATGATGGCGCTGGCGTCGGTGGCCGAGAGGTTGGTGAACAGCGGCGAGTAGGTCGGCTTGGCCGCCCACTGGGTGAAGACGTAGCCGCCGATGGTGACGGCGAGCAGGGCGACGATCGACACCGCCTTCTGCCCCGGTGAGAAGGCGAGGAAGCCATTCCAGACACGCTGGAGGAACCCCAGAAGTTGGTCCTTCATCAGGCCTGCATCCCCATGACCTGGTTAAAAGCGTCGACGGCCTTGGTGCGCAGCGTCGAGGCCAGGCTGGTCATCAGCGAGGCCTGCGTCGCGGCGATGGTGTAGTCGGCGACGTTGGTCAGCTGACCGGTCGCCGCCTGCACGGCCAGGTTGTCTGCGTTGCTCTGGGCGGCCTGCACCGAGTTCAGCCCGTTCGAGAGCATGTCGCCGAACGAGGTGCCGGAGGCGGCCGACGTCCCGGTGGTCGCCGGTGCGGCGCTGGCCGTGCCGGTGAGGCCGGAGAGGTCGGCGACCGAAGTGGTCGAGGGAAGAGCAGCGGAGATCGCACCGATGGCGGGGATAGTCATGAGGGAGCCTTAGAAAGTAGGGGGAATCAGGATCGAGCGTTCTTGCCGATGTCGAGCGCGGCCTGGTAGCACTGCTTGGCGCGGTCGACGACGGCGGCGTTGGCCTGCAGCGCTCGCTGGGCCATGATCATGTTGCCCATCTGCTCACCCATGTCGATGTCGGGAAGGCGGACATAGCCGTCCTTGTCGGCGACCGGGCTGCTCGGGTCGTAGGTGACACGCCCTTCGGCTGAGCCCTGGGCGAGCTTCTCGACGTGCACGCCGGTGCCGACACCGGTCGAACCGGCACCGTTCGCGGCCGCCTGCACGTAGGTCGCCTGAAACGCCGGGCCGGAGGTCGGGCTCACGGTGTTGATGTTGGCGATGTTGTTGGCGATGGTGTCGAGCCACGTCTGGTATGTCTCCATACCGGTGCCCGTGGTCGAGATCGCGTCAAAGAGTGGCATCGGGATCAGCCCTGCAGAACAGTGCTGATCAGCCCGTACTTGGCGGTCAAGGCGCCGGCGACGAGCTGGTTCTGCATGGTCGTCTCTTCATCGATGACGATCTCAGAACTGAGGTTGACGTTGTTGCCGTTCACACCGGAGTTGTCGGTGGAGGCTGTCTGCTGCACAACGGTCGAGGCAGGGTTGCCGGCGTTGAACGCACTGGCCAGGCTGTCCTCGAAGGAGACGCGCTGGGCTATGTAGCCAGACGTCTCGACGTTGGCGATGTTGTTGGCAGTTACTCGTTGGCGCTGCGCGAGGCCGGTCATGGCCGCTTGCAGTGTCACCGACGTGACGTCGTCGAGCACGATGCGAAACCTCCGATGGGTTTCGCCATTCCTTTGGCTGATGGCGAGCAATCCGTGCTCAACCTCATTCATCGGCCTCGCCGGGCCGGACTTGAGCGCCAATCGGAGAAAATTCGCGGATGATCCGCGGGTCGCTACCGCCTATACAACGAGCTATACGACGAGCTATACAACGAGGTCGATGTATGACGACGGATTGGGCTCGCGGTGCCGGCTGCGGTGGTGGCCGAGGGACGGCGGCAGCGCGTCAATCTCCTCGGAGATCCGAAGCTGGAGGGCGTCCATGCGGTCGCGGATCGCGGTCGCCCGGTCGGCGAGCACCGGCGGCAGCGGCGGCAGTGCGTCGCGGCTCGGGGGCGCCCAGTTCCACGGGGCCAGACCCTCGGGGGCCGGCTGCCCGTTGACCGATGGGCTCGGGGCGATCGGGCTGGTGTTGAGCAGCAGTTCGGTGGTGTCGGCGTGGGCCTCGAGGATGGCTAGTACGTCTAGCCAAGAGCGCTGGGCGCTCATCTCAGGCCACTCGTCCGGCGAGGTGGCCACCGGCGGCGTGGGTGCGCTCATCGCTGAGGTCATCAGCGGCCTGCCCCCACGCGGTACGCAGGTCCAGCACGATGGTGGCCAGGTGCGGGAGGAGTTCGGCGCCCTCCGGGCGGCCGGCGTCGAGCAGCTTGACCAGCAGGTAGCTGTAGAGCGACGCCAGATCCTGCGCGCCCTTCCACGTCGTGATGTTGAGGCTGGAGCGGAGTTCGGCGACGATCTGAACGGCGTGCGAGACGTGCGTGGCGGCGAGCGTCGCATCGTCGGCCTCGTGGGCCGCGCGGGCGCGGGTGATGTCCAGGCCGAGGCGGTCGTAGAGCATGACGACCCGCTGGGCCGGTGAGGCCGTCAGTACGCGGTCGGACAGGTATCGCGCGCGTGCGTCGTCGGATGCCACGATCATTCCTCACTTTCGCCGTGCGTCGAAGAGTCGCGAGACTCTGGAAGTCTGTAAAAGCCGGTGAATCATGCAGATGCGGTGCCGGATCGTCAGGTTGAGTCGACGATCGAGCACCGCCGCGGTGTTACGAGCTGGAGGAGCTCTTGCTGCCGTCGATGCTGGCCAGCGTCGAGGTGAGCCAGGTCGACTCCGACTGCAGCTTGGACAGCGCCGACTCCATGGCCGAGTACTTCGCGGTCAGGGCGGTCTGCATGTCGGCCAGCTTGCTGTCCCACTTGCTGATCTGCTTGGTGTAGTCGGCGGCCGTCGCCTGGTCGTTCTTCACCGCGAGGGTGAGTGAGCCCTTGACCGAGTCGGTCGCGGCGATCCCGAGCGTGTCGTAGGCGCCGCCGAGGGCGGTCCCGAGCGCGGCCTGGGTACCGGCCGGGTCAGCCGAATACGCGTTCGCGAACGCGGCCGAGTCGAAGGTGACCTGGCCGGTCGAGGTGAGCGTGACGCCGTACTGGTTGAAGCTGCCGCCACTGAAACCCTGGGCCACCGTCGACAGCAGCGACTGCTGCAACTTGGTGGAGAGCGAGTCGCTGGGCAGGATGCCGCCCTGGGCGGTGGCCTGGCCGATGATCGTGAAGGCGGCGTTCACCGAGTCGACAAGAGCCTGAACTTTGCTGCTCATTCCGGCCGAGTCACTGCTGAGGGAGAGGTTGACGCCGGTCGCCAGCGAGCTCACCGTGAAGGTGACGCCGGGGATGACATCGGTGAAAGTATTGGTCGAGCTCGACACCGTGTAGCCACCGTTGTTCGGGTCGCCGACGGTGATCTGCGCGTTCTGGGCGGTGACGACATCCTGCTGGGGGCTGTCCAAGCCGCTCGTGGTGAAGGAGTTCGCGGTGCCGGTTCCGGTCGAGGTGAGCTGCAGAATCGGGCCGGCGTCGGTGTTCACCACGGAGGCGCGCACCCCGACACCGGCCGAGTTGATCGCGGCGGCGACCGCGGCTGGGGTTCCCGACGCGGCGGTGATCGAGGTGGTGTTCCCACCGGTGGTGATGGTGAAGTTCGGCGGCGTGCCGCTGATGACGACTCCGCCAGCGGTGGCGAAGGTGCTCGTCTGGGCGCGGGCGACCTGGGTGACGTCGAAGGTGGCCGAGGAGCCGGCAGCGGCGGTGGCCGAAGCCGTGGCAACCACGGAGGTGTTCGAGGAGGCGACCGTGGCGGCTGACCACGTCGAGGCGGACTTCAGGGCCTCGGCGGCGGTCTGCACAGCAGCGATCTTGGTGTTGATGGCCTGGTAGGCGGCGATCACGCTGTTCTCGGTGTTGAGTTGAGTTTTCAACTGGGTCTGCGGCGCGGCGGCGACGACCATCAGCTGAGAGATCAGCGAGGCGGTGTCGATGCCCGAGGCCAGGCCCGAGATGCTGAAGGCTGCCATTGTCGGCTCCCTAGGTGGTATTGCAAAAGTCAGGCGAACAGGTGAAGCGTCACGGACGCGGAACTAGCGGAACTAGCGGAACTAGCCGCGATGCCCTGCAGAATCAGGGGATTCGTGAAGTTCAGTGATGAAGCGGTCCGTCCGTGGAGCAGGCGACTCGGCTGGGGGGAAAGCCACCTGCTCCACGAACACCTCTACTGGCTCTTAAGGACTACTGGAGCAGCTTGAGGATGGACTGCGGCGCGGAGTTGGCCTGAGCCAGCACCGAGGTAGCCGCGGACGTCAGGATCTGGGCCTGGGTCATGGTGGTGACCTCGGTCGCCAGGTCTGCATCGGTGATGTTCGAGCGCGATGCGGTGACGTTCTGGATGGTGCTCTGCAGGTTGCTCACCGTGTAGTTGAGCTGGTTCTGCGTGGCACCGACACCCGCGCGGTCCGTCGACAGGGTCGTCAGAGCGGTCGCGATGGTGGCGAGGGCAGCCTGGGCACCAGAGGTGGTGCTCATGTCGACACCCGAGGTACCGAGGGTCGTCGAGTCGGTCGCCGACAGCGTGAGGGTGACCTGGTCGGTGGACGCCGAGGTGGCACCAACCTGGAACACCATCGGGCTGTTGGCGCCGTCGAGCAGCGTCTTGCCGCCGAAAGCGGTGCTGGCGGAGATGCTGTCGAGCTGCGCGTTCAGGGCGACGACCTCGGACTGGATTGCGGCCAGCGAGTTCGTGTCCTGGGTGCCGTTGGAGGCCTGCACGGCGAGCGTGTTCATGCGCTGCAGGATGGACTGCTGAGTGGCCATGGCGCCATCAGCGATCTGGGCGACGTTGATGCCGTCGTTGGCGTTGCTGACAGCCTGGGTCAGTCCGTTGATCTGGCTGGTCAGGCCCTGGCTGATGGCCAGGCCGGAAGCGTCGTCGGCTGCCTTGTTGATGCGCAGACCGGAGGAGAGCTTCTGGAACGCGTCCTGCAGGTTGGCCTGGTTGGTGCTGAGGCTGCGGTAGGCGTCCATTGCCGCGGTGTTGGTGTTGATACGAAGACTCATTGTTATTCCTCCTGAATGATTGAGTCTGGTTCGCCCGGGGGGTTGGGCTTTACCGTCCCATCCGTGGGGCGGTACATCTATAGCATCGGCGGCGTCGTTGCAGACTTAAGCCGCTGATGAGCTTATTTTTGTTGCTCAGCCACTCTGTGCGAGGCCGAACGGGGCACCCTGGACCTCGCCGAGGGCGTTGGTCATGGCCAACCGGGCCGAGAGGGTGCTGCGGGTGGCGACGGCGGTGGCGTAGGCGGCGCGCTGCGCGGCCTGGCGGGCACTGCCCTCGGCGCGGGCGTTGGTCTTGCGGGCGGTGGCCAGCTCGTCGTCGGCCGGCTCCATGGCGGTGGACATCCCGTCGCGCAGGATCTTCAGGGCCTCGGCCCGCATCTGCGAGACGCGGGACTCGGTGACCCCGAGCTCGGCGGCGATGTCGCTCATCTTGCGCTCGGAGAAGAAGTAGTCCTCGACGACCGTGCGCAGACGCTCCGGGAGCTCGGCGATCGCGTCGTGCAGGTAGCCGATCTGCTCGCGCTGGACGAGCAGAGCCTCCGGACCGACGGCGGCGTCGGAGAGAAGCTCCGGTCCGCTGTTCGGAGCGAAGCCCTGCAGGCTGAGTACGGAGGCACGCTGTACGTCGTGGTCGATCGAGTCGACCTCGGCGACGGTGACGCCCATTGCCTGGGCGACCTCCTCCGGCTTCGGGCTGCGGCCCAGGGTGGAGGCCAGCTGGGCCCGAACGGTGTCGGCCTGGCGGGCCCGGCCACGGACGGAGCGGCTGGCCCAGTCGAGGCCGCGCAGTTCATCCATCAGCGCGCCGCGGATTCGGATCGCAGCGAAGCGTGCGAAGGGCACGCCGCGCGAGTCATCGAAGTTCTGGGCGCTCACGACGAGGGCGAAGAGTCCGGCGGACGTCAGCTCGTCACGGCTTACATGGGCAGGGACGCGGCCAAGGGTCTCGCGGACCAGGTGACCGACCAGAGCGAGGTTGGCGGTGACCATCGCGTCGACCTCAGTCGCGGACGGACGTGCAAGCGCGGGGGCGTGGGATTCCACGATTCCTCCATTGGGACCAGGCTGGAAGGCGACTCTGCGAGGCGCCTATTTACTTCCCCAGTTACTTCCCCGAGTACTACGTGGAGCTAAGTGGTGCGGTGTGGTGCCGACGCTCTTCCCGGAGCGTCATGCGGCTCTCCCGAGAGCCGCAGCCGCTCTTCCCGAGAGCGACCGTGTCGGTGTTAAGTCGACGTGAGTAGCATTAAGGCTGCCGGGTAGCACGTCAAGTTCAACTGAGATGTAATTTACATGAGCTCGGCGTTTCGTCCGATTCTGAGGCATATGCCCGGCCAAAAACCTTTACAGGACCCGTGAGTAGCTCGATCTTTAGGGGTGTCCCTACCCCTAATCGGGGTATCGGCTCACGTCTACTTCACGGCGGCCGACGGGCTGATCGGGTCTCACATCATGCCGATCTCACATCCCGGCCGGCCTACGTCCGACGAGGCGTCTCTCCTACTGCTCTATATGCAGTGCGGTCGGCGAATCTAAAGTGCCCAGATCGCTAAGATTTGACAGACGTCCGGCGATGGTTCATTTGTGGGCAATCATCAGCGAGGGAATCTCATGACTAGCAGCGACAACGCGCAGTCCTATTCAGCAGTGAGCAGCATGCTCTGGCGTGAACGCGAACTACTGGATCTGCTTCTGTTCAAACTGACCGAGGAGCGACTCATCCTCACAGACGGGGCGACCCGCTGGTTGGCACACGCCAACCGCGAGGTCGAGACCGTCCTCGGCGAACTGCGCGGTATCGAGGTACTGCGCGCCGCCGAGGTCGACCACCTCGCCGAGGGGCTGGGGCTCCTATCGGCACCGACGCTCTCGTCAATCATCGACGGGTCGCCGGAGCCGTGGCAGACCCTGCTGGCTGAGCACCGCAGTGCGCTCGCCGGCCTGGTGGCCGAGGTTCGGGCGATCACGGCCGAGAACCACCAGCTGCTCGCGGCGGGTGCCCGGTCGGTGCGTGAGACTCTGATGAGCCTGCGCGCCGAGGCCGGCACCTACGACGCCCGCGGCGAAGCCGTCACCCGGACCCGTGGTCCGCTGATCGTGGACGAGCAGGCATGACCGGCTTCGGGAGCCTGGTGCGGGCCAACAACGCACTCGGCGCGGCCAGCTACGGCCTCGACGTCACCGGACAGAACATCAGCAACGCCAACACCACCGGCTACACGCGCCAGCGCGCCGATCAGGTCTCGGTTGGACCGGTCAGCAACGTACCTTCTATATACGTATCGCGGCAGAGGGGTGACCAGGGCGTGGCGATCAGCGGCACCTCACGGTTGAACGACCCTGTCATCGATGCCCGCGACCGCCTGGAGAACTCCCGGTCGAGCTACCTCGCGACCGCGGCCTCCACGGCCTCGGCCATCGAGACCGCCTTCCCGGAGCCGACCACCTCCGGCCTCTCGGCCCAGCTCGACACCTACTTCCAGTCCTGGTCGGCGCTGGCGAACCAGCCGAACGCCAGTGGCACCGCCTCCACCGCTCTGCGCCAGGCCGTCCTCTCGGCCGGAACCGCGGTGACCACGTCCCTGAACACGGCCGCCCAGAACCTGGCCGACACCTCGGCCACGCTCACCTCGCAGCTCTCCTCCACGGTGACGGCGGCGCAGAACTCGGCCACCCAGCTCGGGCAGCTCAACGCGGCGATCAAGGTCGCCTCGAGCACCGGGCAGAACACCAACGCGCTGGCCGATCAGCGGGACATGATCCTGGCCGACCTGGCCAAGTCGGTGGGTGGCACGGCCACCATCAACTCCGACGGCACGGCGGATGTCACCGTCGGCGGACAGGCCCTGGTCACCGGCAACACGGTGAGCACGCTGGCCATCGACCCGACCTCGCAGGTCACGGTAAACGGCACCGTCGCCACCATGACGACCGGTGCCGCCGGCGCCCTCGTCACCGGCATCACGGTCACCGTCCCGGCGTACCAGGCGAAACTCGACAACGTCGCGGCGACACTGGCGAGCACGGTCAACGCCGCGCACCAGGCCGGCTACGACGCCAACGGAGTCGCCGGTGGCGCCTTCTTCTCCGGCACCACCGCCGCCACCATCGGCGTCGCCATCACCGATCCGGCCGAACTCGCAGCCAGCGCCAGCGCCAGCGCGACCGGTAACAATGACGGCACACAGGCCACCACGATCGCGAACCTGGCCACCCAGCCGGGCAGTGCCAGCACCACCTACGTGAACCTGGTCGGCGACGTCGGCTCGATGAGCGCCCTGGCGACCCAGCAGCAGACCATCCAGGACTCGGTGACCACCAACATCGACGCCACCCGGCAGTCCAACTCGGGCGTCAACTACGACGAAGAGGTCACCAACCTCCTCATGTACCAGCGCTCCTACCAGGCGGCGTCGCGAGTACTCACCACAGTCGACGACATGCTCGACACTCTGATCAACCGGACTGGAAAGGTCGGGTTATGACCGCGCTACGTATCACCGCCGGCTCCACGCAGTACGCCTCGATCCAACGGGTGCAGGCGGCCGCTCAGCGGCTGGCCGAGCAGCAGGCGAAGCTCTCTTCGGGGCAGCAGATCACCAAGCCCTCGGACAACCCGGGTGGCGCCATCAGCGCGCTCTCGCTGCAGGGGCAGATCTCGCGGAACACGCAGTACACCGCGAACGCCAACGACGCGATCGGCTTCCTGACCACCGCCGACTCCGCTTACTCCAGCATCGTCACGCAGGTCCAGAAGGCCCACGACCTGGTGCTGCAGGGCATGAGCACCGGCGGCAGCACTCCGGCCTCGGCCGGAGCCATCGCCCAGCAGATCGATTCGCTGCGCAGCGGCCTGCTGGCGGTCGCGAATACGACCTACAACGGCGCGCTGGTCTTCGGCGGCACCAGCTCCGGCACGGTGGCCTACGACAGCAGCGGCACCTACCAGGGTGACAACGGCGCGGTAACCCGCACCATCGGCCCCGGTAACACGGTGACGATCAACCAGACCGGTACCTCGGTCTTCGGCGCCAACGGCAGCAACATCTTCGATACGCTCACCGCGATCTCGACGGCGCTGACCACCAACCCGTCCAGTCTCGGCACGCAGCTCACCGCGCTGACCAATCAGCTCAACAGCCTCAGTGCGAGCCAGGCCAGCGAGGGTGCCACCTACAACCAGGTGCAGACCGCGCTGACGGTGGCCGATACCGCGGCCACCCAGCTGAAGGTCAATCTCGCCGATGTCTCCGAGATCGACTTCCCGCAGACGGTGATCGACGTGACGTCGGCCAACACCGCCTACCAAGCGGCCCTGCAGACCACCGCTACGATCTCGCAGCGCTCCCTCCTGGACTTCATCCAGTGAGCGCGGCGATGAGTCACGAGGTCAGCCACGGCGACCCGGCCGACTTCACCGGATCGGCCAGTGCGCTGACCCTGGTCGAGTTCGCCGAGCCGATCGCCGGCTTTCCGAACGAGCAGATCTACACGCTGAGCACCATCGACGACGCAGGTGCGTTCTTCTCGCTGCGGGCCGCGGCCTCGCCGGAACTGCGGTTCATCCTGACGCCGCCGGCTCTCTTCTTCCCGCAGTACGCCCCGAAACTCGACGAAACGCTGCTGTCGACCATCGGCGCGCCCGACGAATCGGACGTTCTGCTCTTCGCGATTCTGACCGTTCAGAAGAGCATTTCCGACGCCACAGCGAACCTCCGGGCCCCCATCGCACTCTGCCGGAGTACCGGTCGAGCTGTGCAAGTTGTGCTCGATGACGAGAGTTTGTCGTTCCGAGAGGCCATCGACCGGTAATCTGAACCTTCCGAACCATTATCGGGAGGATTCCCCGTGCTGATACTTACCCGCCGCTCCGGTGAGAGCGTGATGGTTGGGGATGACATTGTCATCACGATCTTCGAGGTACGCGGCGATGCGGTACGCATCGGAATTCAGGCACCGCGCTCGGTAGCAGTGCATCGTGAAGAGGTCTACCTCGAGCTACAGGCGGCCAATCAGTCCGCCGCATCCCCCGACGACGACGTGATCGACGCGCTGCGACTCAACGAACGCCGGCCGCCGGCCTGAGACGCTAGTTCGCTCGGCTCGCTTCTGGCTGGGCCGGCTTAGCTGGCGACGCTGGCCTCGGGGTCAGTGAATCCGGCGATTACGGTGTCACCGATCTCCTCCAGCGCGGCCAGCTGAGCCGGGCTCAGCCGGTCGATGACGTAAGCGCGTACCGCCTCGACGTGCTTCGGAGCGGCCTCGCCCAGCGCGGACAGCCCCTGTGGTGTCAGTTGGGCGACCTGGCCCCGGCGGTCGGTCTCACAGTCCACCCGGTCGACCCAGCCCCGCTCCTGCAGCCGGGCCACCGCGTGCGAGAGGCGACTGCGCGAGGAGCGGGTGACGTCGGCCAGTTCGCTCATCCGCATCGACTGATCCGGTGCCTCAGACAGCCTGACCAGAATGACGTAGTAGGCGTGCGGGATGCCGGCGTCCTGTTGCATATCCCGATCCAGGGCGTCGAACAGCAGAGTCGCCGACTCGACGTAGGCACGCCACGCCCGCTGCTCCGGCGGCGTCAGCCAGCGGTTTTCGTCCATTTAAGTGAACAATGCCCCTTATGTTGATTGCGTACGCAACTAGAATGATGTTAAACCGGCCCCTAAGCCTAAACCGGAACCGGCTCAGAACCCGGTTACCTCGACTTCCAAACCAAATGGTATGTAGAAAGTTCCTACTTACCGGCGTACGATTCTCTTTGCGTTGGGGGGCTTGCCCTGTGGTTCACGCATTAGGGCGCGCCGTGCCGGATTGTGAAACACGGCAGAAGTAACCTCCCCCCGTGTAATGATCTATAGACGCGTACCTGCGGGTCGCCCATAAGCTGCCGCCCCCATCGACCCCCCCGCGATGGGGGCGGCCCCCTTTTCCGGCCGCCTTTCCGGCCCCCCTCCGGGCGGCGGCTATTCGGTCGAGTCAGCCAGCGGCGGCACCTAGACTGGGGTGGCCCGATCCGCCTCCCACCTCTGAAGGACGTCGCGTGTCATATCGACGCATGCCGGATAGCCCCGTCCGTGCCCTACTGCTGGAGCAGGTCCACCCAGACGCCACCTCGATCCTCACCGCCGCCGGCTTTCAGGTTGAGAATGTCGCCCGCGCCCTGGACGAGGACGAGTTGATCGAGCGCATCGCCGGCGTAACGCTGCTGGGCATTCGCTCGAAGACCAACGTCACCGCCCGAGTCCTGGAGGCGGCCACCGAACTCGAGTCGATCGGTGCCTTCTGC